>CAMBHH010000163.1 GCA_945866505.1 Flavobacterium psychrophilum | reverse complement strand
TATTCTTCTACCAAAACACGATTTGCAAACTTACTCATTACAACAACTGGAGCTTCAACAGTAATTTGAATAGTATTCGTTGTCAAATTTTGATGAACCGCTTTTATCGAATAAATTCCTACTTGATTAAAGGTATATTTGTTTGAGGTAATGGCAACATCATTCACAAAAAAAACAGTTTGAGGTGTTACATTTGCCGATAAATTTGAGGTTGAGCTAAACGTTACTTCGCTTCCAACAAGTATTTTCATGCTGCTTACAGTTAAATTAACTGAAGTAAGCTTTGGTTCTTTGTCGAAAACGGATTCGGTTTCGGTACAACCAATTATTGCTAATAATAGCAATAAACAAGGAATTAATTTTAAAAATTTTTTCATAATAAGTGTATTTAGATTTTTACTTTTTTTTACAAAGCAAAGATAAATGGCAAATTTTCAGGCTAATGTCATCTAATTGACATTTGAATTAAAAATTTAAAAATACTTTTGAGAAAAATAAAACACCACCAAATTATGAAAAAGATATTGATTATTTTACTACTTCTCTCCTTTAATAATTATGCGCAAGAAATTCCAATTGCTGAACTGGAAACAGTTGATGGCGATAGCATATCTTCTGAAATTTTTATGCAACAATCCGGTAAACCTATAGTGCTAACATTTTGGGCTACTTGGTGTATACCGTGTTTAACAGAATTATCCGCTATGAATGAACAAATCGAGGTTTGGAAAGAAAAATACAGCTTTGATTTGTACGCCATTTCGGTTGATGATAATCGTACTGCCAAAAAAGTTCCAACATTAGTTGCTGGAAAAGGTTGGCCTTTCAAAATTCTACTAGATACCAATCAAGACTTTAAAAGAAAATTAAATATTAATTCTATTCCGTATTTGATTGTTGTAAAAAACGGAAAAATAATTTTCAAGAAAACCGGTTTTGTAAAAGGTGATGAATTAAAAATCGAAAAAGTAATTGCTGACAATCAATAAAAATGAAAGGCCTAGTACTATTGTTATTGACACACAGGGAAATGATTATAAGCGTTCCATCTTCCATTAAAAAACAAATATTGCACACAGATGAAAAAAATAATCCTTCTTATTTGCCTTTTTATTGTTAGTACTGCTAGTTATTCTCAACTTTCGGGAAGTACCGAATCCTATGGCGCTTGGTATCTAGATGATGCAAAAATCAAACTTGAACCTACCGAAGCTGATGATCGACTTCGAGCAAATAGTTATTTAAAGCTAGATTATAGTTTCCATAATTTTACTACTGGAATCCAGGTAGAAAGTTACGAGTCTAAAGCATTGCTTAATTATTCTCCAAAATTTGAAGGCACAAAGCTTGGGACGTTTTATTTAAATTATTCAAATCCCAAAAACACATTAGATGTAACAGTTGGACACTTTTATGAAAAATTTGGTAACGGTCTAGTTTTAAGAACTTGGGAAGACAAACCGCTTGGTATTCAAAACTCATTGGTCGGCGGAAAAATTAAATACAAACCTTGGAAAGCTTTAGAATTAACCACAATTTATGGAAGCCAACGTAACGGTTTTGCCACAGATTTATCAGAGAGTACGCTTTTTGGATTTAATACAGACTTGAAAATTTCTAGTATCCTGAAAAGCAAAACCTCGAATTACGGTCTTGGCTTTAGTTTTGTAAACAAACACGAACCAGAAATCGACGTGCCATCAAATGTTTATTTAGTTTCTAGCAGAGGCTTTTTTAAACGTAAAGGATTTTCATTTGATGTGGAATATGTATTCAAATCAAAAGATGCTTTGGTAGAATTTGAAAGTGTTAAGCCTGAATATCTTTTTGATGGTGATGCTTTATTGCTCAACTTGGGCTATGCCAAAAAGGGATTTGGAGTGAACGCCAATTTACGGCGAACCGAAAATTTTGGTTTATACTCGGAAAGAAAATTATCTCGAAATAGCTTTAATGAAGGATTACTGAATTACATTCCATCCATTACAAAACAGTTCGATTATAGTTTAACCAATATTTATGTCTATCAAGCCCAACCCAACATTCGTTTTGAACCTGATGGTAACAAGGCAGGAGAAATTGGCGGACAAATAGATGTTTTTTATAATCTGAAAAAAGGAAGTACCCTAGGTGGTAAAAATGGTTTGAACATTGCTTTTAACACATCGCTATGGCACGGTTTAAAAGGGCGGTATGATGCAAACCAAAGAAAGTATGAAGCTGATTTTTTAGGCTTTGGAGAAAAATTTTACACCGATTATAGCATAGAAATCAGAAAAAATGTTACTAAAAAGTGGACTTCAATTTTCACCTATTTGCAGCAATATTACAACGCAAAATATGTCGAAGAAACCGTTGGCGAAGTCAATAGTAAAACGGTGGTTTTGGATAATTTGTATAATTTTTCGGGTAGCAAAACCTTAAAATTGGAACTGCAACACCAATGGGCTGATGCGA
Source organism: Flavobacterium psychrophilum (assembly GCA_945866505.1). GTDB lineage: Bacteria > Bacteroidota > Bacteroidia > Flavobacteriales > Flavobacteriaceae > Flavobacterium > Flavobacterium psychrophilum_H. Next base: position 5,290 of record CAMBHH010000163.1, on the reverse strand, counting down.
GTTTTAAAAACTGGGCAGCAGGATTAATAGAATATAATTTCAATAGCCAATGGTCTGTTTTTAATAACAATTTGTATAACTATGGAAATACAGACAATAGTAAAAAAATAAACTATTATAGTTTTGGAACCACATATTCTAAAAGTGCGACACGCGTTCAACTAAGTTATGGAAGACAGCGTGGCGGATTGGTTTGCATTGGAGGAGTTTGCCGTTTTGTTCCTGAAAGTTCTGGGCTAACATTAAATTTTAATTACTCCTTTTAAACAAAATGAGGGCTTTCAAATTATGCTTCAAAAGTGTTTTGCAAATAAATTGAATTCCATTGATTGCAAAAAAAGAAAGCTTTAAGGACTGAAAAACATACTCTTAACTCAAATTGACAGCTAATTGCACAGAATGAAATTATAATTTGGTAATATCATCAATCAAAATCTCTTTTCTAGTATAAAAAATCAATTGCTTTTCTTCCATTTCGTTGAGCAATTGCGTTGCGGTTTGGCGAGAAGTGCCAATGATTTGAGCAATATCGGCTTGAGTCAAGTAGTTATCGATAGTGACTTTATTTCCATCTTTCTTGCCTTCTTTTTCAGCCCATTCCTTTATGAAGGTAAACAAACGGGTTTTGGCATCTTTAGACATTAAATTGGAATAATTATTTTTGATACGTTTCATTTTAAGCCCAACGAACTTAGTATAGGTCAACGCTAAATTTGGGTTTTGCAACATCAGGTTCTCAAAGTCCGACATTAAGAAACTACAAATAGCAACTTCATCAGTAAGTGCTTTAGCATATTCGTTGGAGTTTTTATCATTTTCCAAAGTCAATTCGCCAAACAAATCCCCTTTCTGAATAATATCTTTTAAGGTTTCGTTTCCGTCTTGGTCAATCTCTACAATTTTAATATTCCCTTTTTTGAGTAAAAATATCCGAGGTACATCAGAGGAAGAGAAATAAATAATATCCCCTTTTTTGGCTTTTTTAAAACCTGTTATAATACACAACTGTTTAATTTGTGACATACTCAATGTCCAAAATAACTTGTGATCCCGCAAATACCAATATTTTAGTTCTTCGGACATAAGATATAATCTGTTGCAGTAAATGTAGGTAAAATTTCAAAGAGAAATAAAAAATATTTCATTTTTAGTAAACGCAGAAAGGTTTTCCAGAACAGTCCGGGTTGGCTTTTTTTGTGTGGCGCAGTTTTTTTGTAAAAGCACGTTTTCGTAGTCTATTATGAAGAGGCATAAGTGTCGAACAAAAATTGCAATGTCTCATTAATATTATTGGCTTGCATTTTTGGATAAATTACGTCAGAGCCTAACCAATTTTCTATAATTGTATCAAAATTATTACCCACTTCATAAACCACAGGAACGCCCATTTTTTTTAATGCCGCCGCATTGCATTCTTGTTCATAATGATTGCGAATGGGGATACTCAATATCTTTTTTCCAATATACAAAGCTTCGGCAGGAGTTTCAAATCCACCACCGGTAATGATTCCGTGACAATGGATCAAACTTTCGTTGAAAAGTTTTTGATTGACTGGAAAATAAGTAATATTTCCAACGGTATGTTTTGTTTTAATGTCATTCAAAAACCAATGAAATTGCACGTCATGAATTTTATTGAATGCCTTTTCCAAACAATCTTTGTCGAAGGAAGGAAGGTAAACGGTAATGTGCTTCAGGTCTTTGGGTTCGGCGTGAACAATTTCATCTTTGATGATGGGAGGATGAATAAAGGAATCATATTTTTCAAAATGCAATCCGATATGCTTAGGGGAAGGAGCATAATGTTTGAGAATCATTTCGCCCATGATACTCCTTTTTTCGGGTCTTGGAGTAGCTTCTGAAACAAAGCTGGCTTGATGTCCAAATTGTACTGACTGTACTTTCTGCATTTTACACGCCAAGGAAGTAATGGAATCAAAATCGTTGATTACAACATCATAGTCTTTCAAAGGCAATGATTTGGCATCTTTATACATTTGGATAGGTTGAATATTCTTGGCAATATCCCAATAATTCAAGCCACCACATTTGCTGTAATGCAAACTACAACCTTCACTTCTGAATTTTATGGGCAAGTCAGCATTCAAACTCGCATTGTTACCACTAAAGAAAAAATCGACATCGCCAAATTTTTGTAGATAAGGATACAATTGTATAGCTCTACTGATGTGTCCATTGCCTGTGGCTTGTATGGCATAAAATATTTTCATTGATTTTTTAATTATTTGAAAGTAATTTTCTAAAAAGCACTATTCTTAATTCGATAAGATTTTGGAGACGATGTCATTAATTTCAACATTTTCTTTACTTTCTATTTGAGAAAAATCAGATTTTTTGTAGTAATAAATTTTCCATTTTTCGTTCTTGTACTCCAATGCAGTAAGGTTTTCTATCCAATCTCCACTATTTAAATACATCACTGAACCTTTTTCCGTTTTAACTATTTTCTTTTGAGGCATATGAATGTGACCGCAAACCACATAACTATAATTTTTTTCGATGGCGATTTCTGCTGCGGTAGTTTCAAAATTGGATATAAAGGCAACGGCTTTCTTGACACTGTTTTTTATAGCTTTTGAAAAACTTCTTTTTTCTCGATCTAGCAAAACTAAAAACCAATTGACAATACTGTTGATCAAAATTAATAAATCGTATCCTTTTCCACCTAATTTTGCTAGAATCTTAGCATATCCTTTCGTAGAAGAATCAAATACATCACCGTGAAAAATCCAAGTTTTTTTGCCATCTAAATCCAAGATTAGTTTATCGACTAATTCCAAGTTTCCCAAGATAAAATCGGAGTATTTTCGTAAAGCTTCATCGTGATTTCCGGTAATGTAAATTACACGAGTTCCTGAATTGGACATTTTTATGATGTAACGCAAGACTTCCATATGAGCTGCAGGAAAATAGCGTTTGCTAAAACTCCACATATCAATAATGTCGCCGTTTAAAACTAAGGTTTGGGGTTGAATAGATTTTAAATAATGCAGTAATTCTTTGGCTTGACAGCCATAAGTACCAAGATGAACATCGCTAATGACTACTAAAGGTATTTTTCTCTTTCTTTTCATATGATGATATTTATAGATTTATATCGGTCATATGTAATTCGCACATAACTTTCTGTGCTTGCAAATGATTTTGACTAGTGCTCATTTCATAAAAAGTTTTTACGAAAGTAAGGGGATAATGTTAGGTGAATGTTTGTTATATGTTATGATTTGGTTTGCTATTAAGCAAAAATATCTAGCTATCATCTTATAAATTTTCCTATTTTTGAACAATGAAAAAAATAATAATTGTCTTTTTAGCATTCCCTTTTTTAATTTTGGCTCAATCCAATTTCGATAAAGGCGAGAAATTATTAAAAGAAGGAAAATACGAACAGGCACAGCCTATTTTTGAAAGCTTTCTAAAAGAGAATCCTTCTCATTTAAAAACGATAGAATACTTGGGCGACATTGCTGGGCATAATAAATCTTGGGACAAAGCCATTTTGTATTACAAAAAACTGAAACAACTAAAACCATCCGAAGCCAATTATTTTTATAAATATGGTGGTGCGCTTGGAATGAAAGCCAAAGATTCGAATAAATTCAAGGCTCTTGGAATGATTGGAGAAGTGAAGGAATCCTTCGAAAAAGCGATTGCACTCAATCCAAAGCATATCGAAGCGCGTTGGGCATTGGTGATGATATACATTCAATTGCCCGGAATTGTGGGTGGCAGCGAAATAAAAGCAATAAAATATTCGAATGAATTGCTTAAATTGTCACCTGTTGATGGTTATTTATCTAGAGGTCAAATCGAAGAATATTTTAAGCGATATACCGCTGCAGAACAGCAATATAAAAAAGCAATTGCTGCAGGAAGTACGAAAGTTGGTGCGCAAATGCTGGATAATTTGTATAAAAACAAGATGAGGAAAGCCCCCTAACCCCCGAAGGGGGAATTCCTAGATTTGTAAATAAAACATTCAAAAAATATAATTTAATAACAATTATGAATTTCAATAATACTAAAAACAATGGAGCTGTTCCCCCTTCGGGGGCTAGGGGGCTTCACTTTATCGCCATTGGCGGAAGCGCAATGCATAATCTAGCATTGGCATTACATAATAAAGAATATCAAGTTACTGGAAGTGACGATGCGATTTTCGAACCATCAAAAACTCGTTTGGAGAAAAAAGGAATTTTACCGGCAGAAATGGGTTGGTTTCCCGAAAAGATAACTCAAGATATCGAAGCCGTAATTCTTGGAATGCACGCGAAAGCCGATAATCCCGAATTATTGAAAGCGCAAGAATTGGGTTTGAAAATTTATTCCTATCCAGAATTTCTTTATGAGCAATCCAAAAACAAAACCCGAGTAGTCATTGGTGGTTCGCACGGAAAAACAACTATTACTTCAATGATTTTGCACGTGATGCACTTTCATAGTATTGAAGTGGATTATATGGTGGGAGCTCAATTAGAAGGTTTTGACACGATGGTTCATCTTACAGAGGAGAATGATTTTATCGTTTTGGAAGGCGATGAATATTTGTCTTCGCCAATAGACCGCAGACCAAAATTTCATTTGTATCAGCCTAATATTGCTTTGATTTCTGGAATTGCTTGGGATCATATCAATGTTTTTCCAACCTATGATTTCTATGTCGAACAATTTGAAACTTTCATTTCAAAAATTACAAATGGTGGAATATTAGTTTATAACGAAGAAGATCCAGAAGTTAATCGTGTTGCGGAAGCGGCTTTGAATCCTATCCGAAAAATTCCTTATACGACTCCAAAATACGAAGTAAAAGATGGTGTTACCTTGCTAGATACTCCAGAAGGAGCAATGCCAATCGAAGTTTTTGGCGCACATAATTTGAACAACTTGGCTGGAGCCAAATGGATTTGCCAAAATATGGGCGTCGATGAAGCCGATTTTTATGAAGCCATTGCTAGTTTCAAAGGAGCATCCAAACGATTAGAAAAAATTGCAGAAGGAAAAGGGAAAGTGGCTTACAAAGATTTCGCCCATTCACCAAGCAAAGTAGCTGCAACCACAAAAGCCGTGAAGGAGCAATATCCAAACCGAACTTTGATAGCTTGCTTAGAATTGCATACTTACAGTAGTTTGAATGCCGAATTTCTGAAAGAATATGAAGGAGCATTAGAATATGCCGATGTTGCTGTGGTTTTCTATTCGCCCGATGCTGTAAAAATAAAACAACTCGAAGAAGTAACGTATGAGCAAATTGCAAAAGCTTTCAACAGAG
>CAMBHH010000162.1 GCA_945866505.1 Flavobacterium psychrophilum | reverse complement strand
ATTGCTTTTGCCATACTTTCAGCTCTAGGGTTAACCTTGAACACAATGGTATTGTTCGGACTAGTAATGGGATTAGGAATGTTGGTCGATGACGGAATTGTGGTCGTGGACAACGTTTTTGCCAATATGAAAAAAGGAATGGATCGGGTAACGGCTTCAAAAGTCGGTATTGGCGAAATTGCTTGGCCCGTAATTTCATCTACTGCTACCACCTTGATGGCGTTCTTGCCTTTTGCATTATGGCCTGGAACAATGGGTAAATTTATGAAATATTTCCCAATGACTTTGACTGTAACGCTTACTGCTTCTTTATTTGTAGCGATGGTGGTCAATGCAGCAATGACGGGTGGTTCGATGGATACTGAAGATAGAAATATTTCTAAAAAGAACCTGAAATTCTATACTATTTTATTTTTGGCATTCGGAATATTCTTGGCTTTTATTGGGTCGAAATATACTTATGATAGCAAATTCTTGAGAGGAATTGGACATTTATTATTGATTGCCACTGGTTTAATGTGGTTGTATTTCCTTAAATTGTACCAATGGACACAGGATTTTCAACACAGCTTTTTCCCAAGAATGGAAGAAAAATACAAAGTATTTTTATCCAAAATCCTAACTAAAAGTAGCTCTTGGGTTGCCCTAATTACAATTATTGGAATGTTGTTTTTCTCCTTTGTTTTACTTGGTGTTTTCCCGAGAAAAGTATTGTTTTTTCCAGACAATATTCCGAATCAGGTTATTGCTTATATTGAATATCCACAGGGAACTACGATTGAAAAAACCAATAAAGCAACTTTGTTCGTAGAAAATCAAATCATTGGAATTCTCCAAAAATATGTTGATCCAAAAACGGATAAAAACTTCTTGGCAGAAAGTATTGTTTCTCAGGTTGGAATTGGTGCTGGAAATCCAAATGTAGATGCGGGTTCGGCTTCGGAAACGCCTTTTAAGGGAAAAGTAACGGTGAGTTTTTCGGAATTCAAATTTCGAAAGGAAATTAACACTTCGGATATTTTGGATGAAATTCGTTCTAAAGTGAAAGCAATTGCTGGAGCGACCATTACAGTCGAAAAAGATGCCAATGGGCCACCAGCAGGTTATCCGATTAGTGTTGAACTAAAAGGAACCGATTATGATTCGATGTTGAAAGAAGCCGATAAAATGATTGCTTTTGTCAATTCGAAAAACATACCGGGTATCGAAAAATTGAGCGTAGACATCAACAGAGACAGTCCAGAACTTGAAGTAAAAGTAGATAGAGTAAACGCCGGAAGTATGGGCGTTTCTACAGGACAATTGGGTTTTGCCTTGCGTCGTTCGGTTTACGGTCAAGAAATTTCGACTTACAAAGAAGGTGATGACGATTACAATATTGTAATGCGTATGCAAGACGACCAACGCAAGAACGAAAACATTCTTTTCAATCAATCGTTGACATTTAGAAATCAAAATAACGGGCAAATTCAGCAAATTCCAATTTCGGCTGTTTCACAAACCGAAAAAACATTAACCTACAACCAAATCAAAAGAAAGAACCACAAACGAATAATGACCATTTATTCGAATGTTTTGACAGGTTTTAATGGTGATGAAATTACAAAGCAAATCCAAGCCGAATTAAAAAATTATAAATTGCCAGCTGATGTGAGCTATTCCTTCTCTGGAGTACAGGAAGAACAAGGTAAGAATCAAAGTTTCTTGATGTATGCACTATTCTTAGCGTTGGCAGGAATAACGCTAATTATTGTTTTACAATTTAATTCGATTTCGAAAACAATGGTGATTTTATTCACTGTTATCTTAAGTTTTAGCGGTGTTTTCTATGGCTATGTTATTGCAGGAATGGATTTCGTAATCCTGATGACGATGATGGGAATCATTTCGCTAGCGGGTATCGTGGTGAAAAACGGAATCGTATTAATGGATTTCTTTGTCTTATTGTTAGACCAAAAAGTAAGCGATAATAAGCTACAAAGCCATGATGACTTATCGCTAGAAGAAATAAAAGAAGTAATTATAGAATCAGGAAAATCGCGTTTGCGTCCCGTATTATTGACGGCTTTAACCGCAGTTCTAGGATTGATTCCATTAGCAATTGGATTGAACTTTGACTTCTTTACCTTGATTACCGATTTTAATCCGCACTTTTTTATGGGTGGAGACAATGTGATTTTCTGGGGACCACTGGCTTGGACAATTATATTCGGATTGACGTATGCCACGGTTTTAACCTTGGTGATGGTTCCAGTAATGTTCTATTTAGTGAAAAGAACCAAATACTGGTTGCGAGATAGAAGATTGGCTCGAGCTACTGAAATATAATTTTTTAAACTTTATTAAAACCACCTGATATGTTTTTTGGGTGGTTTTTTTGTTTTCAGTCAGCTACTAAAACTTTCAAAACAGAAATTAACAAATTCCAAAAACACATTTTTTAAAAAACTTTATCCTAACATAAAAATAATTTCACTTAACTCAAATTCTTACATCAAAATTTGTATTTTTGATTTTTTTAATTCTTGCGTGTGTGCACACATTATAATTGTTGTTGAAGATCTTTTTGCATCGCTTAGACACAATTTGGTATGTTTCCAAAATTTAATAGAAATAAAATATAAATATGAATAAAAAAGTTTTTGTAAGTGGCTGTTATGATATGTTGCATAGCGGTCACATTGCCTTCTTTGAAGAAGCAGCACAACAAGGTGATTTATATGTTGGCATTGGATCAGATAAAACAATCAACGAACTGAAGGCGAGAAAAACCATTAATTCAGATGCGGAACGCTTGTATATGGTCAATTCTTTAAAAGTAGTAAAAGAGGCATGGATAAACCGTGGTAGTGGATTGCTTGATTTTTTAGAAGAGCTTGACACTTTAAAACCTGATATTTTCTTTGTAAACACTGACGGTCATACACCCCAAAAAGAAGCATTGTGCAAAGAGAAGAGCATTGAATACATTGTGAGCAAAAGAATACCACATGGAAATTTGCCTACACGTTCCACAACGGCACTGCGTCAAGAATGTAGAATTCCGTATCGAATTGATATTGCTGGTGGTTGGCTCGATCAGCCATACGTTAGTAAATATGCAAGTGGTTCGGTAATTACTATCTGTGTTGAACCTGATTATGAATTTAATGACCGTAGCGGAATGTCAACCAGCAGCCGAAAGAAAGCCATTGAGCTTTGGCACAACGATATTCCTGAAGGAGATAAAGAAAAGCTAGCAAAAACGCTATTTTGTTTTGAAAATCCTCCAGGAACTAAATATGTTAGCGGTTCTCAAGATTCATTAGGGATTACAATGCCGGGTTTAAACAAATATTTATATGAAGGCACCTATTGGCCAACAGATATAGAAACCGTGATGGTTCCTGAATTGTTAGAATGGATTGAAGAACGCATTTGGATGATTCCACTTTACCCTCGTGAAATGAATTATGATGTTTTGGCAAATACACATATAGACGAAAAAGGAGCGCGCTGGTTAAGCGAAGCTACCGATTCCTGTTGGAAAGCACTGCAACAACAAGACGCAGCAGCAGTAGGAAAAGCAATGACCCAAAGTTTCGAAGCCCAAATCGCGATGTTTCCTGATATGGTGACTCCAGATATTTTAACTCAAATTGATTATTACAAAAAAGATGTTTTTGGATGGAAAGTAAGCGGCGCTGGCGGAGGCGGTTATTTAATATTCTTTAGCGAAAAACCAATTGAAAATGCAATTCAAATAAGAATTAGAAGATAATTTTGGAATAGCACAAAACTTTACCACTATAAAAATCAAAATCGGCTGTTACAAAAATTTGTGACAGCCGATTTTTTTATAGACGTTACTGTATTGATTTAACACACAGAAAGAGATATTTATTTTCTAAATTATTGCTCGTATTTCTGCAAAATTGAACGTCTTTCAATAGAGTAAATTTAAAAATTTAATTTGAATTAAAAAAATATTTCGCTTCAATTTTTAGAACTTTTGTAAAAACACAAGGAAAATTTTAAAACAAAAACCAAGGTTGCCTTTATCAATCTTTCAAATTTCATAATCCATATATTCATAATTAGTCTTAAATTTGCACTCTAAAATTAATCTAATGTATAGAAGTCATAATTGTGGAGAACTTAACTCTTCACACATCAATACCGAAGTTACGCTTGCGGGTTGGGTTCAAAAATCACGTGATAAAGGATTTATGAATTGGGTTGATTTACGCGACCGTTACGGAGTTACCCAATTGATTTTTGACGAAAGTCGGTCTCAAAAAGAAGTTTTTGAACTGGCAAAAACCTTAGGTCGTGAATTTGTAATTCAAGCCAAAGGAATTGTTATTGAGCGTGAAGCCAAAAACGCTAATATGGCCACTGGCGATATCGAAATCCTAGTTACCGAACTCAAAATATTGAATTCATCAATAACACCACCATTTACAATCGAAGACGAAACCGATGGTGGCGAAGATATTCGAATGAAATACCGATATTTGGATATTCGTAGAAATCCAGTAAAAAATAATTTACTTTTTCGTCATAAAGTAGCTATGGAAGTTCGAAAATACCTTTCGAATTTAGATTTTTGTGAAGTAGAAACACCATATTTAATCAAATCAACTCCCGAAGGTGCGAGAGATTTCGTGGTTCCATCTCGAATGAACGAAGGACAATTTTATGCCTTGCCCCAATCGCCACAAACTTTCAAACAATTGTTGATGGTGGGCGGAATGGATAAGTATTTCCAAATCGTAAAATGTTTCCGTGACGAAGATTTACGTGCTGACCGTCAACCAGAATTCACACAAATCGATTGCGAAATGGCATTTGTAGAACAAGAAGACATTTTGAATGTTTTCGAAGGACTGACACGACATTTACTGAAAGAAATTAAAGGAATTGAAGTTGAAAAATTTCCAAGAATTACGTACGATTATGCGATGAAAACCTATGGAAATGACAAACCGGACATTCGTTTTGGCATGGAATTTGGTGAATTAAACTTATTTGCACAACACAAAGATTTCTCCGTTTTCAATTCAGCCGAATTAGTGGTTGGAATTGCTGTTCCTGGAGCTGGAAACTACACCCGTAAAGAAATCGATGGTTTGATTGATTGGATCAAGCGTCCACAAATTGGCGCCAGCGGAATGGTTTATGTAAAATGCAACGAAGATGGCACTTACAAATCATCGGTAGATAAATTCTACAATCAAGAGGACTTGGGAAATTGGGCAAAAACAACTGGCGCAAAAGCTGGAGATATGATTTTTGTACTTTCCGGTCCCGCTGACAAAACTAGAACGCAACTTTCTGCGCTTAGAATGGAATTAGCAACTCGATTGGGATTAAGAAAACCAACCGAATTTGCACCACTTTGGGTGGTAGATTTCCCTTTATTAGAATTTGAACAAGACCCGAGCCCAAAGGGCGAACAGGCGGAGCAAACCGGTCGTTATCACGCAATGCATCATCCGTTTACTTCCCCAAAACCGGAAGATATGCACTTATTGGAAACCAATCCGAAAGCGGTTCGTGCCAATGCTTATGACATGGTTTTGAACGGAAACGAAATTGGAGGCGGTTCTATTCGTATTCACGACAAAACTACGCAACAATTGATGTTTAAATATTTGGGGTTCACACCTGAACAGGCTGAAGATCAATTTGGTTTCTTGATGAATGCATTCCAATATGGTGCGCCACCACACGGAGGTTTAGCTTTTGGATTGGATAGATTAGTTTCAATCCTAGGCGGACAAGAAACAATACGTGATTTTATTGCTTTCCCAAAAAACAATTCTGGAAGAGATGTTATGATTGATGCTCCATCAGCAATTGATGAATTGCAACTGAACGAATTACATATTAAATTAGATGTATAGTCTTTCATCGATAAAAAGCGTTAGAAATGGTTGGAAATCAAATATTTTAATAAAATCTTTGCAATATTATATTTCGTATTAGATTAAATATTACATTTGCCACATTATAAATTATTATTACTATTACAATGCGTACAGGTACAGTTAAATTTTTCAATGAATCAAAAGGTTACGGATTCATTACAGACGAAGAAACAGGAAAAGACATTTTTGTTCATGCATCAGGAATCAACGCGGAAGAACTTCGTGAAGGTGACAGAGTAAGCTATGAAGAAGAAGAAGGAAGAAAAGGAAAAGTTGCTGCGAAAGTAGCAGTGCTCTAAGCATAAAAATTCATTTTTAATGCCTACGAATGTTTAAAGCGTCCCGATAAATCGGGACGCTTTTTTGTTTTAAGGTGAACGCAATCGTATACCGCGTAAATAAACAAAACTTAATTATACGTTAATTATGATTTTCATTTAACTAAATTTTGTGTTTTAACTTGTGATTTAAAGCTTTGAAGCCTATATTTGCGGTCGTATATAGACTAAAACAATAATCATTATGCAATCAAGCCAATTAGATTACGTGCCAATACTAATGCAGATGCTATTAGCCATTGGATTTGTTGTGGGGATAATCATAATTTCGGGCAAATTAGGCCCTCAACGATCATCAGAAATAAAAGATGAAAACTTTGAGTGTGGGATTAAATCAATTGGAAACGCCAGAATACCTTTCTCTGTAAAATTTTTTGTAGTGGCAATTCTTTTTGTCCTTTTCGATATTGAAGTGGTTTTTTTATATCCTTGGGCTGTCAATTTTAAAGAATTAGGATTGGAAGGAATGGTAAAAATGGTAATTTTTATGTCATTACTTTTGATAGGGTTTTTCTACATCATCAAAAAGAAAGCACTAGACTGGGAATAAAGCAATTAGAAATTAGAAATTACGAAATTATAGTTTCTAAAGTGTTTACTGAAAAAAATTAGATTATGAATTCATAATTCATAATTCATAATTCGTAATTCATAATTTTACAAAAAATGAGTGAGTCAAATATAAAAATGGTAGCACCACCAGAAGGTGTTTCGGGAGAAGGCTTCTTTGCAACCACATTAAATGATGTTGTTGGATTAGCTAGAGCCAATTCGCTTTGGCCGTTGCCTTTTGCAACTTCTTGTTGCGGAATTGAGTTTATGGCAACAATGGCTTCTCACTATGATTTAGCAAGATTCGGGATGGAACGTGTGAGCTTTTCTCCACGTCAGGCTGATATGTTACTGGTTATGGGAACAATTTCTAAAAAAATGGGGCCGATTTTACGTCAAGTTTACGAGCAAATGGCAGAACCTAGGTGGGTAATTGCTGTTGGAGCTTGTGCCTCATCTGGTGGAGTTTTCGATACCTATTCTGTTTTGCAAGGAATTGATAAAGTGATTCCTGTTGATGTTTATGTTCCTGGATGTCCGCCAAGACCGGAACAAATTGTAGATGGCGTAATGAGATTACAAGATTTAGTAAGGAGCGAATCTGTAAGAAGAAGGAGCTCTCCAGAATACCAAGAATTATTGAAATCTTATAATATAAAGTAAGGAAATGAGTCTAGAAACCACAGAAATTCAAAATAAATTAGAGGATACTTTTGGCGAAAGTGTATTTCATTTTAATCAAGAAAAAGATGTTTTTTCGTTTGAAGTGTCAGCTAACATAATTACAGCAATTGTACTTTTTTTGAAAAATGATCCAGTATTACGGTTTCATTTCTTGACTGATTTGTGTGGGGTACATTATCCTGATAATGTTGAAGAAAGACAATTTGCTATTGTTTACCATATGCACAATTGGTACGAAAATAAACGAATCAAAATAAAAGCATTTATCAGCGGCGAAACTCCAGATATAAAAACGATATCAACTATCTTTCCAAGCGCGAATTGGATGGAACGAGAAACTTGGGACTTTTATGGAATCAATTTTGTAGGCCATCCACAATTGAAACGTATTTTGAATATGGACGAAATGGTGTCACATCCAATGCGAAAAGAATTTCCGATGGAAGACGGAGGTAGAACCGACAAAGACGATAGATTCTTTGGAAGAACACAATCAAATAGACAGCAAACAATATAATTTTTCACATT
>CAMBHH010000161.1 GCA_945866505.1 Flavobacterium psychrophilum | reverse complement strand
GATTTGTTTTTGAAATAAATGCTGGCATTGGTCGAAATCTATTGAGTGACAATAGTCCCGAAGTTGTCGGCCGAGGCGGAATAACACTAGGCTATAGATTTTAAAACATACAAAAAAAACTTCTCAAATCGAGAAGCCTTTTTTTAAATTATTAAAGTGTGATTACATTTTCATCAACCAATTTTTCATCGAAACTTCATTTTCGATAATCGATTTCAAATCGGCAATCGCTACACGATCTTGTTTCATTGAATCTCTGTGACGAATCGTAACCGTTTGGTCTTCGATAGTTTGATGATCTACTGTGATACAGAAAGGAGTTCCCAAAGCATCTTGTCTTCGGTAACGTCTTCCCACTGCATCTTTTTCATCATAAGCCACATTAAAATCCCAACGCAAATCATCTATGATTTTATGTGCGATTTCTGGCAATCCATCTTTTTTAACCAATGGTAAAATAGCTGCTTTTGTTGGTGCTAAAACGGCTGGCAATTTTAGCACTGTTCTTGTTGAACCGTCTTCCAATGTTTCTTCTTGTAACGAAGTGGCGAAAACTGCCAAGAACATTCTATCTAATCCTACTGAAGTTTCTACTACATAAGGAACGTAATTTTGATTCAGTTCAGCATCAAAATATTGTAATTTTCTGCCTGAATATTGTTCGTGCGCTTTCAAATCGAAATCGGTACGGGAGTGAATTCCTTCTAATTCTTTGAATCCAAAAGGAAAGTTAAACTCAATATCTGCAGCTGCATTAGCATAATGCGCTAATTTTTCGTGATCGTGAAAACGGTAATTTTCTTTACCAAGTCCAAGAGATAAATGCCAGTTCAAACGAGCGGTTTTCCAATGTTCATACCACTGCATTTCTTTTCCTGGTTGAACAAAAAATTGCATTTCCATTTGTTCAAACTCACGCATACGGAATATGAATTGTCTGGCTACAATTTCATTTCTAAACGCTTTTCCCGTTTGTGCAATCCCGAACGGCACTTTCATTCTTCCCGATTTTTGAACATTCAAGAAATTGACAAAAATACCTTGAGCCGTTTCTGGTCGTAAGTATAAATCCATTGCCGTATCAGCAGAAGCTCCTAATTTAGTACCAAACATCAAGTTGAACTGACGCACTTCCGTCCAATTTCTGGATCCAGTTTCTGGGTCAGCAATTTCTAGCTCTTCAATTAATGCTTTTACGTCTTCTAAATCGCCATTACCTAAAGAACTTCCCATTCTTTCTAGAATTTCTCTTTCTTTGGCTAGATATTCAACCACTCTAGCGTTGGTAGTAATGAATTCTTGTTCATTGAAAGCGTCTCCAAAACGAGCTTTCGCTTTTTCGATTTCTTTTTTTGCTTTTAGATTTAGCTTTTCGGCATAATCTTCAATCAAAACGTCAGCTCTATATCTTTTTTTAGAATCTTTGTTGTCAATCAATGGATCGTTAAAAGCATCTACGTGACCTGAAGCTTTCCAAGTCGTTGGGTGCATTAATATTGCAGCGTCCAATCCAACGATGTTATCGTTCATTTGAACCATCGCTTTCCACCAATATTCGCGGATATTCTTTTTTAATTCTACTCCGTTTTGTGCATAATCATAGACTGCACTTAAACCATCGTAAATTTCGCTTGACGGAAAAATAAATCCGTATTCTTTTGCGTGCGAAATTACATTCTTAAATAAATCTTCTTGTTTTGCCATAGTGGTGCAAAAATATAAAAAGTGAAGTTAAAAAAAGAAACATTTTTGAAGTTTGAACCCCGGATTTTGCTATTTTTATGAAAATTTGGCTTTTTTATGTTCAAAAGTATTATCAATCTCTTTTTCCCGCCCGTTTGTGCTGGTTGTCATTCGTTTTTGGTATCGAATGAAAACCTGATTTGCACCATTTGCCGACACAACATTCCGCTAACGAATCATCATTTAAATCCTGAAAACGAAGCCTTCAAGAAGTTCTACGGACGAATTCCAGTTGAATACACCTCAGCATTAGTATATTTTCATAAAAAAGGAATTGTTCAGGAATTAATTCACAACCTGAAATACAAAGGTCAAGAAGACATTGGAACCGTTCTGGGCGAATGGTATGCAGATGATTTGAAAAATTCCGAAATTATTCAATCTGTCGATGAAATAATTCCTGTGCCTTTGCACAAAAGAAAGCTTCGAGAAAGAGGCTACAATCAGGTGACTAATTTTGGAACAACACTTTCCTGCAGTTTGAATATTCCCTATAATCCCACTGTATTGGTCCGAAATGTCTATTCTAAAACCCAGTCCAGAAAAAGTTTTTTAAACCGAAGCGAAGGCATCGACACCATTTTTGATGTTGTTTTTACCGAGAAAGACCACAACAAACATTTCCTATTGATAGATGATGTGCTCACGACCGGTTCCACTCTGGAAGCTTGTTCGCACGCCTTGTTGAAAATTCCTGGAGCAAAAATTAGTATTGTTTGTATGGCTATGGCGCATAGTTAAAAGTTATTTTATTTTCAAAACCAAAGAGTTCTTTAAGCATAATGTTTATTGGTTTTGACAATTTAAAAAAACTTCTGTTGACGCATCGATTTTCCCATATTTAATAGGGTTTATTTGAAAATTTCAAAAGAAGAAAGACCTGCAATCATTTTCATCAACAGTATTTAGACTACTTTATCAATCGCAACCCTTTACCAAACGAAATACAATTGGCTATCGTAAATTCTTTTAGCACCAAAGAAAGAGAGAATTTTAAAGATAAGTTAATGCGTATTTATGCTACAATTTAAATATAATTTCTAAATTTGAAAAAATTAAAACCCCAAACCTATGAAACAAAAATTTAAAATGATTGCGTTAGGAATAGTCCTGACAACCATTGTGTTTTCTTGCAGCGAAAATGATCCTAACTCAAAGGATAGTGCTATTTCTAAAGAAGAAAAGGAGTTGCTATCGAACTGGGTAAGAAATTAGAAAACCCTTATTCTGTTGAAAATATGAAAAAAGCATTAGCGAACTTGAGGAAATCAAAACTAAGTGCTAAAATGGCAGCTGATGATTTTGAAATTACCACAACGCATTTGTATGTAAAATTTACACCAAAAAATGAACAAGAATTAGATGTTTTAATGGTAGATTCAACCCTTGTCCTTTATGATTATCCGCTAGATTATGAAATTGCGGTTAATGGAGATTACTATCGTGATCCTACTATTCCTGAGGATCAACCTACACCGCAGTATTGTGCCGTCAAAGTAACAAACCCTTTTACTCAGGGTACTGGTAAAGGCAAAGGCAATGCAAAAGTGACGGAAACTGTTGAAAAAACAATTCTTGAAGAATTATTTATTCCTGATGAAGAATTTGATACCAATGAAAACGGTACTACAAACAAAAATGCCAGTCCTGCAATGCGAAAAATAAACGGCAAAATGGTTTCAGTAGCATTCATTAATGCTTTGGTGGAAGAAGCCTTGAGAATAACCAATAATTTGGACAAGCCCAGTTCACAAAATAAAACAGCAAAAACTATGGCCAGCAGCTGGCGTCCAGCGGGAAGAATACAAGTTTGGGACGATATTGTAGAAAACTATGTTGGGGTTGAGGGTGCTCAGGTAAGAGCTAGAAGATGGTTTACCACCCATAGAGGTTGGGTAGGTGCTGATGGCTATTATTCTTGTGATGGAACATTTAGACATGATGCCAATTATAGTATCGACTGGGATAGATACGATTTTGCAATACAAGACCATTGGCTAAATGGAGCTACTAAAAATGGTCCAAATCAGCGTGGCAATTGGGATTTAGAACTTAAAGATAATGAACAAGAATATTACGCTACTATTTTTAGAGCAGCTCATCATTACTATTACAAAGACATCAAAGGATTGAGAAGACCTCCTCAAAACAGTTTTTGGAGAACAAAAATGAAAATTAAGGCTTTTTTAGAAAATGCTCCAGACAATATATTAGGTAACCATAAGGAAGAAAGGCGCTTTTTAGGAGCTCAAGTTAAGATTTACACTTACCAACGTGAAGCCATGAGTACTTACTCCACGGTTATTCACGAGCTAGCACATGCTTCTCATTGGGATATGAATAGAAGTAGTTTTGATGACAGTGAATCTCGAATAAAAGAATCGTGGGCTGCTGGCGTTGAATGGGATTTGACAAGATTAGTATATCCCAATTACAGTAGGGGATATAATAACAAATATACAGGTGTAGTTGTAGATATGATTGATGGTATAGGTGGTACTGATCTAGTTTCAGGATATAGTATAAGACAAATTGAAGACGGCTTAAATGGTCAAAAGTCATGGATCAATTGGAGAAATAATATTAAAAACTTACATAGCAATGATACAGAAAATAATTTGGATGCGTTATTTAATAGGTGGGATTTTTAGTGTTTTACTTCTCGGAATGAATACATCTTGTTCGCAAGAACAAAAGGATTGTTTAGTTGCCTCCGAATTTTTATACATAAATAATTCTACTTTTAGTTTAGAAACCCCTATGGGTATAATTTTACCTAATTCTCAATTATCTAAAAAGCAAGAACATATAGGTTCTTGTGAAGTGAGTGCAAATGATTATTTACCTCCTTTTAGCGATATTCTGATAATTAAAGTTAATAATGGCATGTGTAAAACATACAAGAGCACTTCATTGACACAAGGAGAAGGACCTTTAGCAATATCTAACTACAGCTATGTTAAAATTTCAGAAAATAATTACAGATTTACTTATGTTTTTACAAGTATTGAATTTGAAAACCTTGAAAAATGTAACTAAACCCTACTGATAAAAGGAATATTTAAACAGCAGTAAAAGAGCCAAACTGCAAACTTAGGTTCTTTGTTGCTGTTTAATTTTAAACCATCTTGCAATTGCAAAATGCCTTGATTAGTTCTAGGTCTTGGTGGCAATGGAGGGATAATATCAAGAACAGATATGATAATCCTACTGAGGGAAATTTAGATGAACTGTTTAACAATTTAACAAATTAAGAATGAAAAAAGCAATTGTAATACTAATAGCAGTACTTATGTATAGTTGTTGGGGACCCGAACAAGGAGGATGTACTCTCTACACTTATACCATTAAAAACGAGAGTGGTAAAAATATTACTATAAAAGCTAATAGGATAGGTTTTCCTAATAACCCACCAGTAATTACCAATTTACCCATTGGGGGGAAATTAACAAAAACTTTTAAGTCCTGCCCTCCGTCTGGTAGTTATGATTTTGCTGATTTTTTTGCAGATAAAAACACAAGTATAATAGACACTATTACTATAATTTATGAAAAAAGTAAATTTAGTAGTTTTAGAAAGGACTGTACTGCAAGAAATCCGTTAAATTTTTGTAATATTAATCAAGAGGTAATATTTATATTCACAGCGCAAGACTATGAAGATGCCCAAGATTGTAATGGTAGTTGCGATTAAAACGTTTTATTAAGGTATTGAAAACAGCAGTGAAAGAGCCAACCCCTAAAGGTTGGTTTTTTGTTTCTTTTTTTTATTACAATCAACTCGTGGTTTTATACCTCCAGTAAGCTAAAAAAATAATGAAATACAGACAAGACTAATAATTTCATAAAAATTTCAATTACACCAAATATAATTGTTATTTTGTGTCTTCTAAATTCTGATTGACTATGTTGAAAAACAACTCTAAATATTTTCTTTTTCTTCTGGTTTTGATTCTGGCAAGTTGTGCCAAAAGAGGCAGCATTACTGGCGGTTTGAAAGATACAATTGCTCCAGTTTTGAAATCGAGTTACCCAAAAAACTTTAGCACCGAATTTAAAGGAACTGAAATCAAATTGACTTTTGACGAATTTATCAAACTGAAAGATGTGAAAAAGCAATTGATTATTTCGCCACCAATGAAGAACGAACCCTTAATTTTGCCTACAAGTGTGGCTAAATTTATTACTATAAAAATAAAGGACACTTTACAACCCAATACAACTTACAGTTTCAATTTTGGACAAAGTATAGAAGACAATAACGAAGGAAATCCGCTCAACCAATTCAAATATGTGTTTTCAACTGGCGCAACTATCGACTCGCTTTCCATTTCGGGTGCTGTAAAAGATGCTTATTTGAAAGAAGCAGAGCCTTTTGTTTCGGTTATGCTTTACGAGGTCAATGAAAAATTCAACGATTCGGTGGTGTATAAAGAAATGCCCAGATACATTACGAACACCTTAGACAGTTTGAAAACTTTCAAATTAGAGAACCTAAAGACCGGAAAATATTTGCTTGTGGCGATGAAAGATTATGGTTCAAACAATAAATTTAACCCAAATAAAGATAAGATTGGATTTAGAAAACAATTTGTTACTATTCCGAATGACACTGTTTTTGACCTCAAATTATTCAAAGAAGTGCTTCCTTTCAAGGTATTGAAACCGCAACAAGCCTCAGGAAACAGATTCATTTTACCCTACGAGGGGAAAACCAACGCAATAAAAGTAACCTTAAAAAATAATGGAACCGAGTTGCCTACCATCATCACGAAATTCCAAAAAAAGGATTCGTTGCAAATTTGGTTTAAACCCTTGAAAACAGATTCCATTTCTGTAGCAGTTTCAAAAGAAAAGTACAATAAGAATTTTATTTTAAAATTAAAAGAGCAGAAAAAAGACAGTTTGAATATCAAAACTTTAGAAAGCAGCAGGAATGGTTTTAGAGATTCATTTGTATTAGAAAGCGCCACACCCTTGATAAAAATGGATGATTCAAAAATAAAACTCATCAATAAAGATTCTGTTGCTGTGGCTTTTACTGCCAAATATGACGATTTTAACCAACGAATAGTGTTTGATTTTAAAAAAGAACTTTCTGAAAACTACACTATTACAATAATGCCAGATGCATTGACGGATTATTTGGAACAATCCAATAAAAAAAATATACCTTTTAAAGTCAACACCAAAAGTATAGAAGAATATGGAAATCTCAAAGTGAGTTTACAAAATGTAAAACGCTTTCCTGTATTGGTTCAACTAACGAATAAAGATGGACTCGTCATAGCAACAGAATATTGCGAAAGCAATAGAAAAGTTGAATTTAATTTTATCGATCCTTCTCTTTTTTCGCTTAGGGCCATTTATGACGATAATAAAAACAAGGAATGGGACACTGGAAATTACTTAGAAAAAAGACAAGCCGAAGAAGTAATTTATTTTTCTACAGCAATTGATGTTCGTGCCAATTGGGATATTGAACAAGTTTTTGACTTGAGTATTCCTTACACTCCAGAACCAAAAAAGAAAGTGGAAAAGCAGAAAAAATCGAGTTCAGGATTTTAGTTCAAAAGAATGGTTGTGATTTATAAGATTGAATGTCCGCTTTGCCGACAAGCAACGAAAAAATGGCACGCAGATGACACGGATGGAACCGATTTTCGCTGATTTCTTAAACTTAATTGAGCTTAAATGCCTTATTTGGTAAAAAATTAGTTAGTCATTAAGTACTTAAAACTTAAATGACTTATATGTTAAATCTTATCTGTGTGTTAATATTGCAAGAGGAAATGTATTGGTTAACTTAAAACCAGTTCAGAGTTTTATTTCAAAAGAATCTCTGTCGTTAAGGAATCCTAGTTTATTTCTGGTTTCAAGTAGTTTATCCTTGTTAAACTCTACTATGAAAACACCTTCGGTTTCTTGCGGGTCCAGAATATAATTGCCAAGAAAATCAACGGCTTGCGAATGTCCAACATATTCAAAATTGTTATCGTCAAAACCAATTCTGTTAACTCCAATAGTATAACACATATTCTCGACCGAGCGCGCTTTAAGCAAAATATCCCAAGCATTGATGCGCGGCTTGGGCCAATTGGCAACATAAATCAACAGATCATAGTCTTCGACGTTGCGAGCAAAAACTGGAAAACGCAAATCATAGCAGATTAGCGGACAAATCTTCCAACCTTGATACTCTACAATCAATTTTTGATTTCCTGAACTATACACTTTGTCTTCGCCAGCAAGCGTGAACAAATGTCGTTTATCGTAAAATTGTAT
>CAMBHH010000160.1 GCA_945866505.1 Flavobacterium psychrophilum | reverse complement strand
CTTAATTTACTTAATCTTATCGGTTTGAAAAAAAAATGAATTTTCAGAGCCTTTCAAGCATAACTGTAATAATAAATTTTGCATAATAATCAGGTTTAAATTTCAAAACAAAATAGACCAAAACTATAAAATTTGTTTTGATTCTACCTGAAAAATGATCTTCCTTGCAAGGCTTGAACTAATGTAAAAACGGCCAAACCAAAATACAAAATGCCAAGACCAATGGTAAGTTTGGTGTTTTTTAAGAGATAAAAAGATAGTATTGGAATGATTTGTAAAGCGTGCATTCCTATAAAATGGGCAATCCGTAAATCGCCGTGAGTAAAACTCCAATTTAAAATGGGTATTCCTTTGCTTCCGTCTAGACCGCCAATAGTATGTGTCATCCTGGAACCCATAGCAAATCCTTCAAACGAAAATATAACGAAGATTATTAATCCTAATCGAATGCTCCACAAATAATAATCGGGTAATTCAGAAACGGAATTACCAAAAAATAAAACGGCAATATAGGCGGTGGCTATTGTTGCGATAGTTGCCATTAGTGCCATCATTGTATACAAAAAAGATTTTATTGGCGAAGAGACATTATAATGCGAAAGCTCTCCTTTTGATGCTTGTAACGCAATATAAAAAATTTCAAAACCCAAAGTAATGATTATAATCCAATTAAAAACTGTTGGATTAAAATTTGGTAAATAACCTATAAACCAAGCCATTGTCCACGAATATAAAAAGGTTGACAATGCAAATTTGAACGGTTTTATGTAAGCATTAATTCCAAAAACTTCGGTTGAAGTTGTTTTTGAAAGTATAAAAAATACAATCGCAAACACAAGACAAATTAGCCCATAATTAAATAAGGTTTCATTTCTAGATCTGAGGGTTTCAATAAAGTACATCATTTGGTATAAAATTAAATAGCAAATTTAGAAAAGATGGATTTTCAAAACGATAACAAATGTTTAGGTTTTTTTTAATCTACTCAAATGTATCGATGTAATTCCTAAATAGGAAGCAATCATATGTTGTGGAACCCGATTGTGAATGTTTGGGAAGACCTCTGTAATGCTATCGTAACTTTCTTTTGGTGTTCGGCAATAGCTATTTCTGATTCGATTGTCTTGAAGCATAAACAAATTTTTCGCAATTAATCTACCCATTTTTTGACCTTCTTGAAGATTTTCGTAACCCCAATCTATGGTAGATTTTGGCATTATTACAACTTCTGTGTCTTCTAGTGCTTCAAGTGCGTAAATGGATTTTGATTCTTGAAGAAAGCTGGAATAAGAGGCTATAAATTGATTTTCAAAGGCAAAATGAATTGAGTGTTCCGTGCCCTTGTTATCAACGATTTTAACTCTGATAATTCCTTTGTTGATAAAAAAGATTTTTGTTGCAATTTCGTTGGGTTTACACAATACTGCTTTTTTCTTAAAAGTTTTTATTTTGCAGTCACGCAAGAAATATTCCATTTCAGTTTCAGAAATAGAAATGAGTTGCTTTATGGCTTCTTTAATTTGTTTCATCTTTTTTTATTCGTTGCGCAACAATTAGTGCTAATGTTTTGATGCTTGGCGAAGAAGCGGATTTCGAAGCACTAAACTGTCTGCCAGCACTAAACTTGATACGAAGCAAAAAGCTTCATTTAAGCACTGAACCCGCTTTTTTGCCAAACGGCGGTTAGTGGCAGGCTTGTATAAAGGTTTCGTGTATTTTTCTATTTAATTTTTTTGTTGAGCCAAAATCAATGCCATTTTTATTGTTAGAATTTATAACCTGTGTATAAATAGCGATTATTTCGTTTTCTGTAAATATTTGAACGTTAAATTTATAAGACCAGACTTTTCTTTGAATTGTGAACTCAACTATATTTTCGATAATTTTTAAATCTTTACCATTAAAGTTTTTACAGATATTTTCTGTTAAGTTTACATTTTCTTCTTTAGTTAATTTATTTTTCAAGTACAATATCTTTGGTGGATTAAATAAATCAAATAACGCGTAAATACACAACATAAGCAATGAGAATAGAACAAGAAAAACAAAAAAAACATCGTACGAAAATTTTAAATTTCGCATAGAATTAAAAAGATATATAAAATATATCGATATAGAAATACCACCACAACAAAACAATATTTTCACAACAAAATCAATCGGATCTTTTTTGTTTATATTCAACTCAAATTTTTCTATTTCCATAATTTTCGTTTAAGCTTGCCACTAACTCTTTTATAGGTCTGCCAAAATCATACTTTTCTACACACATTTGAGTCGCTTTGTCTGACAAAATTCAGTGTTTAATAGTTTTCAAATATAGCTAAATTCATTAATTTTTCAGGTTTACAAAGCTTCTTTTAAAAATTCAAATTCCATAAAAATCCCGTAATAGACGATATACAACTTAAATTCCAAAATTACTTCTTCTTCAATTTCTCTCTAAAAAAATCAATAGTTCTTGTCCAAGACAAAGTAGCTGCTTTTTCATCATATCGAGGAGTCGTATTGTTGTGAAAACCATGATTGACACCTTCATAAAAATAAGCAGAATAGGCTACTTTATTTTTTTTGAGAATAGCTTCAAAAGCAGGCCAACCTTCGTTTACTCTGCTGTCTAATTCAGCATATTGTAATAGTAGTGGTGTTGTTATTTTTTCGGCATCTTCGGCTGTGGGTTGCCCGCCATAATAAGGAACTGCCGCTGGTAAAGATGGGATTTTGACCGCCATCATATTTGAAATCCAGCCACCAAAACAAAACCCTACCACGCCAACAAAACCATTACAATCTTTGTGCGATTTGAGGTAGTCGTAGGCAGCAATAAAGTCTTCTAACATCTCTTCGCGAGTCCGTTTTTTTTGTAATTCTCTTCCCGCATCATCATTTCCGGGATAACCTCCCAAAGGCGACAAAGCATCTGGCGCCAAAGTAATAAATCCTTCTAGAGCTGCTCTTCTTCCCACATCTTCGATATAGGGATTCAAACCTCGATTTTCGTGCACTACAATAATTCCTGCTAGTTTTTTCTTGGTTACTATAGGTTGGGATAAAAGCCCTTTGATGCTTCCGCCACCCTTTGGGGATTCGTAAGTGATGAATTCTGATTTTAGTCTTGGATCTTCAGGTTTTATTGTAATGGAATCCACATAATTGGGCGTCATAAAACTAAGAAGTGATGGTAATGTTAGACTTCCAACGGCAAATAGCGATAGTTTTTCGATGAATTGTCTTCTTTCAATTTTATTGTGAGCGTAGTCATCATACAAGTCAAATACTTCTTGACTAATGTCTTCTTTGGTAAGTTTCTTCATAGTGTTTTTTTTGAGCAACCAATTTAGGAAATAAAATAATTGGTTACTACTAGGAAATAGTTTTATCTGTATTTTTTTGGTTTATGTATTTCAGTAGTCCAAATGCAGATACAATAGTCCAACATCCTTCCAAGATTATAAAGGGCAAGTACTTCATTAAAACCGAGGCTAAACAAGCTAGTCCTGCTCCTAAAAAATTCATTTGCAAATAAACCAAACTATCTTTTTCAATTTTGTTTGTCAAGTTTAGGAAATAGGCAATTAGCAAAATGGTTACCCCGATAAATCCGATTATATCTGTTGTTGTCATCGTTTTGTTTGATTAATTTGAACTTTAATTTCAAATGTAGTCTTATTTTGTATGGAATGAAATTTACAAATCTATTTTAAAGAAGTAAACTTTATGAATTGTCATTACAAAGCATTAAATCGATTTAATAATTCTCTTTCAATTAGCAAGTTTATTGCTATATTTGGAGTAAATAAAAGTTTTATGACAAAATTACATGTTTTTAAGAGCAAAATATTTTTAAGAATTATTGTGTTTATTGCGTTAATTTCCTCAAACGCTGTTTCATCTCAAAAATTTACCGATAGTAATTTGCCAATAGTTATTATTACTACAGATTTAGACCGCAATAATCAACCACTGCCTATACTTGATGAGCCAAAAATATTGGCAAGTATGAAGATTATCAAACATCCTGACGGAAGCAGAAATTATCTTTCGGATGCCAATACCACGGCATTTTTAAATTATAATGGTAGAATATGCATTGACATTAGAGGTTCGTCATCACAGGAGTTGCCCAAAAAAGGATATGGTTTAACTACATTAAAAACAGATAATATCAGTAATAATAATGTTAGTTTATTGGGAATGCCAAACGAAAACGATTGGATTTTGAATGGATTAGCCTTTGACCCTTCGCTTATCAGAGATTTTTTGTCTTATAATTTGTCTAGACAAATAGGTCAATATGCATCACGAACTGCTTATTGTGAACTAGTAATTAACGGAGAATATAAAGGATTGTATTTATTACAGGAAAAAATAAAAGCAGATACGGGCCGTGTGAATGTAACAAAAATTGCTGCAAATGACACTGCTTTGCCAAATTTGACTGGTGGATACATTACAAAAGCGGACAAAACGACTGGTGGTGATCCAATTGCTTGGACGATGAATTCCTATGGAGGCTGGACTGATTTTATTCATGAATTGCCAAAAGCTGATGCAGTTACTCCAGAGCAAAACTCCTACATATACAATCAGTTTTTGAAATTAGAAACGACTTCACAAACTAATAATGCTAATTTAACTACGGGTTATCCTTCTGTAATTGACATTCCATCATTTGTCGATTTTATGCTTGTCAATGAGTTGGCTTCGAATGCTGATGGATATCAATTAAGTACCTATTTTCACAAAGACAGGGCAGGAAAATTAAGAGCTGGACCTATTTGGGATTTTAATTTAACTTATGGTAACGATTTGTTTCTTTGGGGATTAGACAGAAGTTATTATTCTGTTTGGCAATTTGCAAACGGAGATAATGAAGGAGCCAAATTCTGGAGAGATTTATTTAATAATCCTACATATAAATGTTATATGTCTAAAAGATGGAATGAATTGACCAAGCCCGGACAACCTTTGAATTATAATAGCTTGTCACAGTTTATTGATCAAACCGTAGCTTTAATTAGTGAAGCCAAAGTCAGAGAAGCGCAAAAATGGACTACCAATCTTTATCCAGCGGTAAATTTTTCGCCAACTGAAATCAGTAATTTAAAAACCTGGTTGTTAAATAGAATTTCGTGGATGACAAGTAATTTGGGGTCTTTTTCAAATTGCAGTACAGTTTCAGTTCCGCAGTTAGTTATTACCAAAATTAATTATAATCCGAAGGGTGCAACAAGTACTGAAAGTGATGCTCAAGAATTTATCGAGATTAAAAACACAAGCAACACAATTGTTAATCTAACGGGGATTTATTTTAAAGAATTAGGACTGAGTTATCAGTTTCCTGCAAATTCATCAGTGGTTGCTGGTGGAACTATTTATTTGGCTAGTAATGCAGTTGCTTTTCAGGCAAAGCATGGAATTGCTGCTTTTGGACAATTTACCAGAAATTTATCCAATAATTCTCAAAAGATAGTATTGGCCGATGCTTTTGGAAATACAATTGATTCTGTAGAATATTCCGACTCATTGCCTTGGCCAATCGCTGCTGATGGAACTGGTACCTATTTGCAATTGATCAGTACTGCACTGGATAATAATTTGGCGTCAAGCTGGACGGTATCTACTAGTAACTTGGCTACAGCCTCATTTGATGAAACTTCTACAATAATTATTTATCCAAATCCGATCACTCAATTCGTAGATATTCATTCTGAAAAACCAATGAATGGGATTAAAATTTTTGATGCCTCAGGTCAATTAATCTATGATTTAAAACAAAAATCCGAGACTATAAATATGGATTGGAGCCAATATTCTGCAGGAATTTATTTTATTTCGATTTATGATGACAAAGGGGCTATTACTAAAAAAGTGATCAAGCAGTAATTTTTTTCTGGATTTAAATTGGTGTTTATTCTCGGATGTATAAAATATTTTATACCTTTGTTTAATAAATATCGAAAAATGATAAACAACGCTTATAACGTTAAGACTGTTTTTAGTATTAAAGATCTTGAAAACTTATCAGGAATAAAGGCACATACTATTCGAATTTGGGAAAAACGATACAACGTTCTTCAGCCAATGCGATCAGACACCAATATTAGAAATTATGATCTACAGAGTTTACAGAAATTACTAAATGTTGTTTTGTTAAATGACTACGGCTATAAAATTTCAAGAATTGCCGAACATTCATCAGAAAATATTGAACTTCTTGTAAGGCAAATAATAACTGAGAAAAGTACAAAAAACCACGCCATCAATGCCTTTAAAATGGCTATGGTTAATTTCGATCAGGCTTTATTCTTTAATACTTATAACAGTTTACTATCCGAAAAAAGTTTTAGAGAGGTTTTTTATGAAGTGGTGATTCCATTAATGCAAGAAATTGGTTTGTTGTGGCAAGCTGGTACTATTTCTCCTGCTCAAGAGCATTTTCTAACTTTTTTGATCAAACAAAAGTTGTTTTTGAATATTGAAAAACTTCAAGTTCTTGAGCCAACAAAAACAGACAAAGTTTTTGTTCTCTATCTTCCCGAAAATGAAATCCACGAACTTGGTTTGATGTACCTAAATTATGAGATGTTAAGTAAGGGCTACAAAACAATTTACTTAGGTGAAAGCGTTCCTGTTGATAGTTTGATAATAATGAATGACTATTTTGACAATATTGTTTATGTTTCTTATTTGACTGTTGAGCCAACTAAAGATGCGATAAATAATTATATAGATGAAATTACTACTAAAATAATTAATTCAAATTCACAAATTTGGTTACTAGGTAGAATGGTGCAATTTATTGACACAAAAAAAATCACGGACAAAATTTTTGTTTTTAATTCTATTTCTGATGCAGTGCAAGAATTATAAATTAGTGTAAATACTTTGATTTCTGTTTTATTTAAAAATACCTTTGCTAAACAAATGAAAAAAAAAATTACAATTATTGGATCTGGTTTTTCATCGTTAGCCGCTTCTTGTTATTTGGCTAAAGAGGGTTTTGATGTTACCATTCTCGAAAAAAACTTGACCGTTGGCGGAAGAGCCAGACAACTTAATAAAGACGGATTTGTTTTTGATATAGGTCCAACTTGGTATTGGATGCCCGATGTTTTTGAGAAATTCTTTGCTGATTTCGGAAAAAAGCCATCCGATTATTATCACCTTGAGAAACTGAATCCAGCTTATGAAGTTTTTTTCGGCGATTTAGATTCGATAAAAATTCCAGATAATTTGCCAAATATCTTTACTGTATTTGAAAATGAAGAAAAAGGAAGTTCTATACATTTAAAATCATTTCTTGATAACGCCAAGCATAATTATGATGTGGCCATAAAAGATTTAGTCTACCGTCCAGGAATATCCATAACAGAACTAATTACACCTGTAACCATCAAGAAAGCAAATCAATTTTTTAGCACCATTAGGACTTCTGTTCGAAAAAAAATAAAGAATAATCGCCTTCAACAAATAATGGAATTTCCTGTGCTTTTTCTTGGAGCAAAACCTTCTAACACACCAGCTTTTTATAGTTTTATGAATTATGCTGACTTCGGTTTAGGTACTTGGCATCCTAAAGGCGGAATGTACGAAGTGGTAAATGCGATGCAGCTTTTGGCAATTGAATTGGGTGTAAAAATTGAAACAAACCAAAATGTTGAAAAAATAAATGTTGAAGATGGCGTTTTTACAAGCGTAGTTTCAAATGGAAAAACAATAGTTTCTGACGTGGTTTTAAGCGGAGCCGATTACCATCATACTGAAACCTTATTGGATAAAAAATATAGAGGATATTCTGAAAACTATTGGAATTCTAAAATATTTGCTCCTTCTTCACTCCTATTTTATGTTGGCTTTGACAAAAGAATAAAAAATGTTTCACATCATACTTTGTTTTTTGATACCGAGTTTGATGTGCACGCCAAAGACATTTATGATGATCCGAAATGGCCTGAAAAGCCACTATTTTATGCTAGTTTTCCAAGTATAACCGATGAAAGCGTTGCCCCAGTGGGAAAAGAAGCTGGCATTTTCTTAAT
>CAMBHH010000159.1 GCA_945866505.1 Flavobacterium psychrophilum | reverse complement strand
CTCCAGTCTCTAAAAAGGTTGTCTCCAAAACCTTCACGTTTTGTTGCTTTCAGGAAACGAGCTGGAATAATTTGATCTGTATCAACGTTTTCTATTGGTAACGGCACTGCGCTACTCGTAAGGATATTAAATTTATCGTATGCCATTTTAATTTTAGATTTTAGATTTTAGATTTCAGATTTAGGATCCTCCGTAAAAGAAAATAAATCATACTCTGTAAAACCTTTTGTTTTTAATTCTCTATTGAAATTGTTATTGCTATTGAAATTGATATTCAATTAAAATAAATCTCTAGGATCGGTCAATTTCCCTGTAACTGCTGCTGCTGCAGCCATAATTGGACTAGCCAACATAGTTCTTGAACCTGGACCTTGACGACCTTCGAAGTTTCTATTCGAGGTACTTACCGCATATTTCCCGGCAGGAACTTTATCGTCGTTCATTGCTAAACAAGCGGAACAACCAGGTTGACGCAATACAAAACCAGATTCGGTAAGAATATCTAATAGTCCTTCTTCTTTGATTTGTGCTTCAACAACGTGAGAACCTGGGACTAACCAAGCCGTAACATTGTCTGCTTTTTTTCGTCCTTTTACAATTTCTGTAAAAGCTCTAAAATCTTCGATACGACCATTGGTGCAACTTCCCAAGAATACGTAGTCAATTGTTTTTCCAATCATTACATCATCTTCTTGAAAGCCCATATAAGCTAAAGATTTTTTGTATGTTTCCTCGCCGCCTTCTACTTGATTGGCGTTAGGAATATTTTGTGAGATACCAATTCCCATTCCAGGATTCGTACCATAAGTGATCATCGGTTCAATGTCCTCAGCATTAATGTTTAATTCGAAATCGAATTTAGCATCAGTATCGGTTTTTAAAGTTTTCCAATATTCAACTGCTTTTGTCCAAGATTCTCCTTTCGGGGCGTGTAGTCTTCCTTCTAAGTAATCGAAAGTTTTTTGATCTGGTGCAATCATACCGCCTCTTGCACCCATTTCTATAGAAAGATTGCAAACTGTCATTCGTCCTTCCATAGTCATTTCCTCAAAAACGTTTCCAGCATATTCAGCAAAGTATCCTGTCCCGCCAGAAGTGGTTAATTTTGAGATAATGTAAAGTGCTACATCTTTTGGTCCAACTCCTTTAGACAAAGTTCCATTTACATTAATGCGCATTTTTTTAGGTTTGGGCTGCATAATACATTGAGTAGAAAGCACCATTTCCACCTCAGAAGTTCCAATTCCGAAAGCAATAGCGCCAAAAGCTCCGTGTGTTGAAGTATGAGAATCTCCGCAAACAATAGTAACTCCAGGTAAAGTAATTCCGTTTTCAGGTCCTACGACGTGTACAATTCCGTTTTTTTGGTGCCCTAATCCCCAATGCGAAATTCCATATTCGTTGGCATTATCTTCCAAAGCCTTTAATTGATTGGCAGATAATGCGTCTTCAACAGGCAAATGTTGGTTTATGGTTGGTGTGTTGTGATCGGCAGTGGCGAAAGTGCGTTCAGGATATAAAACCGAAATGCCTCTTTCTTTTAAACCTAAAAAAGCAACAGGACTGGTCACTTCGTGAATGAAATGACGGTCAATAAAAAACACGTCTGGTCCATCTTCAATTTGACGCACCACGTGCGAATCCCATACTTTGTCGAATAATGTAGTACTCATTTTTAACTATTTTTATTAAATGTGTTTCTGTTTTTTATAACAATGGAAGCAAATTTAATAAATGAAATAATGTTGCCAATTTTATTATTTACTTATATACGATACCCAAAATGGTTTTACGACACTTGACAACTTGAGATTAATGGTTTGGGATTATTTGTCCTAATTTTATTGCGACTTTATTTTTAATGTCGTCATTATTGGATTTGTTCCAATAAGTAATTTTTAAGTTTATGATTTTAGTAAAATTCTAATGTAAATAGCTGTTTCGGTTATAAATAGTTTAAGGAAATATAAAATTTTGACAAAAATTAATAATGATAATGCTTTGATTGCTTTTGCTCAGCTATCTAAAAAAATTGTTTTTGGGCTTTTTAAGTTCCAATAATGTGAAGTAAAATACGCGTTTTTAAAATCTAAGCGACCAATTTTTTCGCAAAAATACTACGACATCCAAAAAAATAGAATTACTAATTTATTTGATTTTTTCTAAGAGTTTTTTGTTAATAACTTCCAAAATATTTTCGTTTAAAAAATTCTAAATTTGAAAATTGCTAAATGTAATTTCAGGCAATTACAAAGCACTAAAATTCAATTATGTATTTAATCTTCGATACCGAAACCACAGGATTACCCAAGAAATATACGGCTCCCATTTCCGATACGGACAACTGGCCAAGATGTATTCAAATCGCTTGGCAGCTCCACGATGCTATGGGGAAAGTCATCGAACATCAGGATTTTTTGGTAAAACCTGAGGGATTTAATATTCCGTATGATGCCGAGAGAATTCACGGCATTTCCACCGAATTGGTCGAAGCCGAAGGAGTTTCTTTAACAGAAGTTTTAGAAAAATTCAATATCGCCTTATCGAAAACCAAATTTATTGTGGGTCAAAATCTAGGTTTTGACGTCAATATTATGGGTTGCGAATTTTATAGATTGGGAGTCGAAAGTCCAATGAGTTCGATGCCAATTCTGGATACTTGTACCGAAGTTACCGCCTCATTATTGAAATTGCCAGGTGGTCGTGGTGGAAAATTCAAGCTACCAACATTAACCGAATTACATCAATATCTTTTCAATAAACCTTTTGCGGAAGCGCACAACGCCACTGCCGATGTCGAGGCAACCACGCGATGCTTTTTCGAATTGATTCGTACCGAAGTTTTTACCAAACAGGAACTAGATGTAGAGCGAGAATACTTCGAAGATTTTCAATTAAAAAATCCAAGAGAAATTCAGCTCATAGGTTTACGACATATTAATTTAAAGGAGGCATCCGATAAAATTCGCCAGCAATTAGGCGGAAAACAAACGGAAACCATTTCGAAACAAGAACTTTCGAATAATAAAAAAAGCTTAATCGATACTGATTTTGTGCATTTACACAATCACACTCAATTTTCGGTATTGCAATCTACCATTAGCGTTGCAGCTTTGGTCAAAGCGGCTTCACAACAAAAGATGCCAGCTGTGGCAATGACCGATCACAACAATTTAATGGGGGCTTTTCACTTTGTTCGGGATATTTTATACCATAATAAAGCGGCTGAAGCCAAAAATAAGGAAGCCATCGAAAAAGGTGAAGAACCAACAGAAGTCCAAATGAAACCTATAGTGGGTTGCGAATTTTTTGTTTGTGAAGACCATAAAAACAAATCAGTAAAAGACCACGGCTATCAAATCGTGCTATTGGCGAAGACCAAAAAAGGCTATCATAATTTGGCCAAAATGTCTTCCTTGGCGCACACAGAAGGGTTTTATTATTTACCCAGAATTGATCGAAAAATTATTCAACAATACAAAGAAGACATCATTGTTCTGTCTGGAAATCTCTATGGAGAAATTCCTAGCAAGATTTTGAATTTGGGCGAGAATCAAGCCGAAGACGCCTTGATTTGGTGGAAACAAGAATTTGGCGAAGATTTCTATATTGAAGTGATGCGTCACAATCAGGAGGACGAAAATCGAGTAAACGAAACCTTAATTTCATTGGCAAGAAAACACCAAGTGAAGATAGTTGCCACAAATAATACTTTTTACATTGACAAGGATAATGCCAACGCGCACGATATTTTGCTTTGTGTTCGTGATGGCGAAAAACAATCTACACCAATAGGACGTGGACGTGGTTATCGTTATGGTTTGCCCAATCAGGAATATTATTTCAAGTCTGGTGCGGAGATGAAACAACTTTTCAATAATTTGCCGGAAGCGATTTCGAATATTGCTGAGATTGTAGATAAAATCGAAATTTACAATTTGGCACGCGAAGTTTTGCTTCCAAAGTTTGAAATTCCTGTTGAATTTAATGTTCCTGAAGATGCTGTTGATGGTGGAGTTCGAGGCGAAAATGCCTATTTGAAACATCTTACTTTTGAAGGTGCGAAACGGAGATACAAGGAAATTACTCCCGAAATTCAGGAACGATTGGATTTCGAATTATTGACTATCGAAAATTCAGGTTATCCTGGTTATTTTTTGATTGTACAAGATTTCATCGCCGAAGCCCGAAAAATGGGTGTTTCTGTTGGGCCTGGTCGGGGTTCTGCGGCAGGTTCGGTGGTGGCCTATTGTTTGAAAATCACCAATATCGATCCGCTTTTATACAATCTGCTTTTCGAGAGATTCTTGAATCCGGATAGGGTTTCACTTCCCGATATTGATATCGATTTTGATGACGAAGGCCGAAGCAGCGTAATGGATTATGTCATTCGAAAATACGGTAAGAAACAAGTAGCGCAGATTATCACTTACGGTAAAATGGCAACCAAATCGGCGATTCGTGACACCGCTCGTGTGTTGGATTTACCTTTGTTCGAAGCGGATAAAATTGCCAAATTAATTCCGGGGATGATGCCGTCTAAATGGAATTTAGCACGTTTTTTAAACGAAAAAGAAGATTTAATAAAAAAGGCGGTTCGTCCTGAAGAATTTGAAAAAATAAAGGAATTAATCGGTTTGGCCAACGAAGGCGATTTGGGAGGAGAAACCATTCAGCAAGCCAAAGTGTTGGAAGGAAATCTCCGAAACACAGGCATTCACGCTTGTGGAGTTATCATAACGCCAAGTGATATTACCGATTTTGTTCCTGTCGCTACCGCCAAAGATTCGGATTTGTTTGTGACCCAATTTGATAACTCGGTGGTAGAAAGTGCCGGTTTGTTGAAAATGGACTTTTTGGGTTTGAAAACCCTAACTTTGATTAAAGATACCGTGAAATTAGTCAAGTATAGAAGCGGAATCGACCTGAATCCAGACGAGTTCCCGATTGATGATGCCAAAACGTATGAGCTTTTTCAACGTGGCGAAACAGTGGGGATTTTCCAATACGAAAGTGCGGGAATGCAAAAATACATGAAGGAATTGAAGCCTACGGTTTTCCCGGATTTGATTGCTATGAATGCGCTGTATCGTCCAGGACCAATTGCGTATATCCCGAGTTTTATTAAACGAAAAAATGGCGAAGAACCTATTGAATACGATTTGGATGATTGCGAAGAATTGCTCAAAGACACTTACGGAATCACCGTTTACCAAGAACAGGTAATGCTTTTATCCCAAAAACTGGCAGATTTCTCCAAAGGTGATGCCGACGTTTTGCGTAAAGCGATGGGAAAAAAATTGATTGATGTTTTGGCTAAAATGGAGCCTAAATTTATCTCGCAAGCGATGGCGAAAGGACACGCTAAAGATAAATTAGAGAAAATTTGGAACGATTGGAAAGCCTTTGCCGAATATGCTTTTAATAAATCGCATTCGACTTGTTATGCGTGGATTGCGTATCAAACGGCTTACTTGAAAGCGAATTATCCAGCCGAATATATGGCGGCAGTTTTGTCGAATAATATGAGCGACATTAAGCAAGTAACCTTTTTTATGGAAGAGTGCAAGCGAATGGGATTAAAAGTTTTGGGTCCAGATGTGAACGAGTCATTTTATAAATTTACGGTAAATGATGATTATGCCGTTCGTTTTGGGATTGGAGCCGTAAAAGGAGTTGGTATATCAGCAGTTGAAACTATTGTCGAAAACAGAAAAACAGCGAAATATAAGTCTATTTTTGATTTGACAAAGCGTATTGATTTGAGAGCCGCCAATAAAAAAGCATTGGAAAATCTGGCTTTGGCTGGCGGTTTTGATTCGTTTACGGGTGTAACCAGAGCGCAATATTTTCACGATGATGGTGATGGAATTACGTTCTACGAAAAAGCCATTCGGTATGGAGCCAAGTTTCAGGAAAACGAAAATTCTTCTCAGGTCAGTTTGTTTGGCGAAAGTAGCGATGTTCAAATTGCCGAACCCGTTGTGCCGCCGTGCGAAGATTGGAGCACAATGGAAAAACTCGCCAAGGAAAAAGAAGTTGTAGGGATTTATATTTCGGGACATCCGCTGGACGATTTTAAATATGAGATGAAATATTTTTGTAATTCGAAGTTAGAATCGCTGAAAGATTTGAATCAGTTTGTGAATAAAAATTTAACTTTTGGAGGAATAATTAGCAATGTGCAACACCGAATCGCCAAGAATGGAAAAGGTTGGGCGCTATTTCATCTTGAAGGTTATGACGAAAGTTATGAGTTCAAAATATTTGGTGAAGAGTATATGAAGTACCGCCATTATTTGATTCCAAATAGTTTCACCTATATCAAAATATTGGTAAAAGAAGGCTGGCCAGATAAAGAGACCGGAAAAAAAGGAGATCCAAAGATTCAGTTTTCTGAGTTCAAAATGTTGCAAGATGTGTTTGAAAATTATGCAAAAAAGCTCAGTATTTTATTGGATATCAAAGATTTGAATGCAGCTTTTATTTCAAAATTGAATGCTGTTTTCCAAGAAAATAAAGGAAATAATGCGGTTACATTTGATATTGTTGAGTTAGAAAATGAAATAAAAGCAGTAGAAAAATTGCCCGAAATACTAATGGTAGAAGAAAAAGCAGATGCACTGCTATTCGATGATGAAAGTCCGGACGAAGAAGCAGTTTTTACCGAAGAGTTTTCTGGAGATGATGAAATGAATATGGAAGAACCTATCGCCGAACCCTTAACAACTGTCAAAGAAACTAAAGTAATCACTCGAATATCAATGCCAAGCCGGAAATTAAAAATCAAGATTTCGAATGAATTGTTGGTGGAATTAGAGAAGTTGGATGTAGATTTTAAGTTGAATTGATAAATTAAACCAATTTAAAAATAGTTAAATGTAATACAAGTTACAGTTCGTAACTCAAATGTTTCTATATCTTTGCACTACAAAAGTAATTAATTTTAAAAATATAAATATGGCATTAGCAATAACAGACGCTACTTTTGAAGAAGTAGTTTTAAAGTCGACAAAACCAGTAATGGTAGATTTTTGGGCAGCTTGGTGTGGACCATGTAGAATGGTTGGGCCAATCATTGACCAACTTGGTGAAGAATATGAAGGCAAAGTAGTCGTTGGTAAAGTTGATGTTGACGCAAACCAAGAATTTGCTGCAAAATACGGTGTTAGAAATATTCCGACGGTTTTGGTTTTTCACAATGGAGAAGTAGTAGGAAAACAAGTAGGAGTGGCACCAAAGCAAACTTATGCAGATAGTTTAGACGCTTTATTGTAAAACCGTAATGACTAGTTCTAAATAATCGATACGGATTATTGGACAAGAATAGAATAGAAAAAACAGCATCAAAAACATTTTTGATGCTGTTTTTTTATTCCTACAGGTTTCCTAGAATCTTGTCCATAACCCAGCTAGTGTGAGAAGCCGTCAAACCATTCGAAGGATGTTCGCTATTGCCCAGCAGCTCTTGCCGAATTCGTTCAACATGATGCAATTGCACGTTTACTGGATTCTCGATAAAAAGTTCTGAAACTCCTTCTTCATTAGAAAGTATAATCGGGTCGTTCTCGAATATAGAAAAACTTATTTTACCTTTACTTCCGGCAATTTCCACACTATCTTCTCGTTTGTTGCTTCCAAAATTCCAATTGCCATTACCTGTGAAACCAGATTTGTGAAGCCAACAAGCCGTTATGGCATCCTTGGCAGAATACAATCCTTGTTGGTTCAAACTAAAACCTGAAACTTCCTTAATGTCTCCCAAAAGGAAAGTGAATAAATCCAAACCGTGGCTCGCTAAATCATCAAAATAACCTCCAGGAGCTACTTTGGCATCGGTGCGCCAATTGTATTCTCCTGACAAATCTTGTTCAGAAGTTGATTTGGTCAAATTCCATCGAATGGATCTCACTTCTCCAATTTTATTAGTGTCAAGCCAAATTTTTATTTGTTCGAAACGTGGTAAAGTTCGTCTGTAATAAGCGGTGAACAAAGGAACATTCTTCGCTTTAAAGGCTTCGTAAATTTCGAGACTTTCTTTGTAACTTGGTGCCAAAGGTTTTTCGATGCAGCAAATTTT
>CAMBHH010000158.1 GCA_945866505.1 Flavobacterium psychrophilum | reverse complement strand
GATCAATCCTAAATCCTGTGGAGCAGTAAAAATTAAGCATAAATATTACTTAGCCTAAAAAGGAAGCATTCTATATTTCTGACACCTCTGAATTGGGATCTAAAAGCTTTTATTTTTGCATTAAATGCTTCCGCTGCGGCTTTAGTATTTGAGCTAGAGATTAGTAATAATAGTACTAACAGTTTCTATGGTCAGCGGCTTGCCTAAATATCCAGTCATAAAGGGGAAAGAATAGGCTTTTTCTATATCACGATCATTTAAGGAAGAGGTCACGATATATAACTTAGTAGGGGAAAAATTTGGGAAATAATCAACAAGCTTATCCAACAATTCAAAGCCATCCATTTCGGGCATACTTATATCCAGAAAAATATAATCTGGTAAAGTACCCCCACTATCTAATATTCCTTTGATATATTCTAATGCCATTAGACTGTTATTAAAATCTTTTATTTCTCCTTCAGGATCAACTATACTCAACACCCGCTTGTGCAAAAAATTAAAAATATAATCGTCATCAATTAGTAAATATCTTTTCATTTGTCCATTTTTAAATTGGGTAAATTTATAGTTACTACAGTTCCTATCCCAAATTCTGAGGTCAAGGATATGGTGCCGTTTAATTTATTTATAATTTCCTTCGTTATATAAAGACCTAATCCAGTCCCAACACTTGTGCTCGTGCCTCTATAAAACATTTCAAATATTTTTGAAATACTTTTTTCTGAAATCCCTTCACCATTGTCGCTCACAGTAATTTCCAGAAATTGTTCGAAACGTTTTATTGAAAAAGTAACAAAGGAATCATCAGCATTTGCTTTTTTATATTTCACCGAATTGCCAATAATATTTTTCAGTACCGTACTTAATCTCGATTTATCAGTTTCAATAAATGAAGAGCCTTCAATGTTCAAAGAAAAAAGAATTTCATCGACAGAAGTATATTTTAGATCCTCAAAAATCTCTTGAACCATTTCTTCGACATTAAAGGTTTCTAATTTCACTTCAATTCTCGCATTCCTAGAATATTCTAATATCTCCTGTATAGTTTCATCCAATCGCAAAACACTATTTTGAATTAAATTAAGATACTCTGTTACGCTTTCGTCAAATTTTTCGGTATGAAAAAGCAAAGACAATATTCCTTTTATAGATAATAGAGGCGCTCTTAAATCATGCGAAACTCTATAGACAAAATTATCTAATTCACCATTAATTTTGTTTAATTCTAAATTTTTCTCTAATACATCATTCTGAATTGTTTTTAAATCGGTAATATCTACACCAGAAACTATTATGTGTTGCAATTTATTATTCGAATTGAAGTAAGGAAGTACATTTCTTAAAATTTGTCCTATACTTCCATCATCATTATTTCGTGTTTCCTCATATTGTACTAATCGGTTTTCCGCAATGGAGGTTTTTATACTATCAGCAATTGCTAGAATTCTATCTTTTTCTTTTGCATTCTCGTAAGCTATTTGATCTAATGTTTTGTTTAGAGCTTTTGCCCATAATTTTTCTTTCAATATAAGATGCTCATTGGCATAGACTAAGGTAAGGTCGGGATTAAAAACGGCAATTTTGGCAGGCGAATGGTTTAAAATGGACTCATAAAAAGATTTCAAACTATTCACTTTTATTATAAAATCATTTCTTTCGTCCAAAGCTTTTTCCAGATTAGTCTGCAATTTCTTTACAGAGGTGATATCAAGATAAATATTGATATAGCCTGTTATTTTGTTTTTTAAACTAAATTCAGGTGCAGAACTAACTAATAAGTGGATTACTTTATCATCTTTTCGACGGTATTCAATTTCAAAAACAGAATCGTCTATCTTCTTGTATGACAAAATGATTTTTTGAGCAACTTTATTTTGCAGGGAAGTCTCAATATTACTTGATACGGTTATAGATGAATTGTTTTCCAACAATGTAAGATCATTGAATTTCTTATTGTTAAACAACACTTTTTCATCCAAATCGACCTCAACTAATCCCAAACTCATATTTTCAATAATACCGCGGTATTTTTGTTCGCTAACTTTAAGCCGAACTTCTGCTTCTCGTATCTCAGTAATGTCATTGGCACTGCCCACTAATCTAATCAGATTTCCTTCAAAATCTCTCTCAGCAGTAGTCAAACATTTCAATATTCTAATCGCCTTGTCGGAATGGCGGACAATTCTAAATTCTTGTTTTATAAAATTAACCAATCCGTTTGTAACACTTTCGACTCCTTGAATAGTTTGTTTTCGATCTTCTTTATAAATAGCTTTTTTCCAAAAATTTATAAAATCTTCTCCTATTTCTTTCCTATTTGCTCCATATTGCGCAATTAGAACATCATTATAAACCGCTTTTTTGGCTTTCTCATCCCACTCCCAAATACCAATATTGGAGATAGAAGTAATTAATTCATATCTAGAGTTAATCCTTAATATTTCATCTTGAAACATTGTTTCTGTGGTAATATCTTTCTGTAAGGAAATAAAATTGATGTGTTTTCCATTATCATCAAATACTGGAATTATCTCAATTAAATTATCATAGGGTAGACCATTTTTAGTAAAATTGACAATTTTCACTTCAACGCTTTCCTTTTTAGACAAAGCCTCGGAAAGTTTTTTCTGAGCAATACTATCTGAATTTGTTCTTTGCAAAAAGTCTTTTGGCTTTTTACCTAGCACTTCATCAATAGTGTACCCAGTTGATTTAGAAAACGAATCATTTACCCATTCAATCCTTCCGTGATGATCTGATATAATTACTCCATTCTTTGTTTTTGTGGCTATTAAAGAGAGTTTTTTTAGTTCAATTTCAGAGGCGCTGATTTTAAGTATCTGCTCTTTTATTTTTTCACCTCTTTTACGATTAGCTAGTACAGATTGAACTTGTTGTCCAAAAATGCCAAAAATTGTTTCACGCTTCGTGTCTAACTTTTGATATAATGGGGCTTTTTTAGTTGTAATAAATCCAAATAAAGTTATAGTATAACCGAGCTCTTTTTCAAAAAAATTAAAATAAATACCGTCCGAAAATATATTGAAAGATTCATAGAGATCTAAAATTTGTTTGGTAAATAATTCAGCTGAAGATTCGCTAAATTTATGAGACATTTTTTTTATGTCTTCCAATAAAATTTCATGATATGACTTATCAAAATTCTTTCCTTCAATATGCAAAATAGTGTCACTATTATCTGGATAACTAATACAAAATATAGACACCTCAATTTCGAGAATATCAATAATACTCTCTGCAACGAGGGATATAAATTCTATTTGGGACATATCCTTGAGAGCGTCCTTATTAAATTTATTAAGTCTTTTATACAACACCAATTCATGATCAAGCTGATCACGAGTATTTACTAACTGTTGTTCTGTAAAAGAAAATCGCGTTACTCTAAGTTGCAAATCGCGGTATTCTTTCAGTAATGTGTCATAATCATTGGGAGTAATCATAAGGTAGGTTGGGGGGGATTAACTGATTTTTTATATTAAAATTTAAAGATTACCTATAAAGAATATATAAAGCCGTCGTATAATTATGGTAGGTATTTTTACCACCTAATCTTGCAAATTCACCAAAACCATACATTCCTAACCAAGGTGGGCACTGTCCATCATTGTAAAAAGGAAATTGCATTCTATTTACCAATTCTTCTTTAATAATTCGGTCAAATAAAAATCGACCTCTAGCTAAACAGTCGGCATGAAAAACGGCAACCACTGGTTTTCCGCCCAATCTATATTGTATATTTTCAACCATTCTATCCATTTCACTGAAAATCAATTCCTCATCTCTGGTAGTAAGCCATAACTCAGTACC
Organism: Flavobacterium psychrophilum; assembly: GCA_945866505.1. Lineage (GTDB taxonomy): Bacteria > Bacteroidota > Bacteroidia > Flavobacteriales > Flavobacteriaceae > Flavobacterium > Flavobacterium psychrophilum_H. The sequence continues at coordinate 4,275 of CAMBHH010000158.1, read as the reverse complement.
TAGTGGACATGTTGTAGCATAATATATTGAACTACCTTCATGTTTGGTCACCGCTCTAAGAATATGATTATTGCCATATTCAGCAGCTAAAGTTTGGGAAAGTTTTTCCCCTAAAGCCCCAATAGGTATTGAATCACCGCAGGTGGCATCAGGTGGCAAACCCAGTCGGTTTAAATATTCTTCCCATGCTGGTTTTCCATTAAACTCTTCTATAATATGCCCGTTGGATTTAGTAACGACCAAAGGTTCTCCAATAGCCACAAAACCGTGAGTAGCTTGTGTCTCAATTTTTAACGTGGGATCACAAAAACCAATAGCAAAAGCACCGTGTTCTGTTACTTTATCATCTACTGCCTGAAAGCTAATAAAACCCTTCATATTGTCCGAAGAAGTGGCTCCAAAAACAGTGATTTCTGAACCAAAAACTGCTTCAAAAGCTTCAATGCAGCGGTCATTATTAATATCGATTCCTGAACCTAAAAAATAAATCATATTAATTCCTTTTTGCTGCTCTTGAAGCGAATTTGCAATCTCAAGACACTTTTCATAAGAATTATAACCATATATTTCATCTGTATTCGCTACTGCAAATTCTTTGCCTTTCACCGCCATTAAAGCAATATCTTTCATAGACTCGCTAACGCCTTCCCTTCCTACAACGCCACAACACGAAGAGGCAACAATCCTGGCATTCGGAACCATATTTTTGGCACAACCTACCAATTCCGTGAAATCATGTCCTATAGAAGCGTGCAATATTAAAAGGTCTGCATCTAAATACTCGTTACCCATAGCAGATTCTAAGCACTCCGTAAGACCTCTTTTAGTGTTTATCGACCTTGTTGTCGATGAATAAAAATTTAACATAATTTTTTTAATTTAATTGGTTAAGCAAATAATTTAAATTTTATGGTGTATTTAGGTTGATTATTTAGCACTTTTAAAACTGAATAACTATTTTTCATACGCACTATAGGGCACTACAATACTAATTTCACTAAGTTAAAAACCAAAAATTGTACCTCCGTAAAGAAAATCACAATTACCGCCTTTGGATTATTTGACTTTAGCTTTTACTTTAGTTAACGGTTTTCTATCATTTACTTTAATCAAAATTAGCTTTGGTAACTTAAAAGTACATGATTTTTTGATAATTTGAAAATCGTGTACCTGAATAAAAATTACTTTTTTTATCTTTTACGAATAATAATTAAAAAAACAAACCCGTTGGGTGTAATTATTAAAAACGTCAGTTCGAGCGTTTTTTGTGCAGTAAAACGGAACAAAAAATGTATCGAGAACCGCTTTAATGAGATTTTTCTTGTTCTGTCATCCTGATCTTGTCGAAGGACGATTTTCTATCGAAAATCACTCGAACGGACGAAAAATTATCATCAAAAACTAATTACACCCAACGGGTAAAAATAAATATACAATAATACAAAAAAAACCGTTTGGTGGAATTAAATTTATGCTTATCCCCAAAAATCAGACAAAACTTTCACATAATTTAAGATAGAAAAAAACAACCTTAATTAGCAGAATTATGACAAAAAGCAGAAGTAAATTATCGTGAATAGATGGGTAACATAATCAGCTATTTGAAGAGGTTAGATAATTTTGTTTTTTTAATATTGTTATTTTTTGATGTAGAATTTTTATCTTAAAATCTATCTATATGATTTTAAGATAATTGAATCCTTAACCATTGAGTCAAAACTGCAACTTGCTCCGACAGGGGGAGCAAAACAAAAACCGACACGAAAGTGTCGGTTTTTTGTGTTTATACGCAAACCAAAATTATTAAAAAACTATTATTGATTCTTATTAAAGTTTCTAAGAAAACCATCCAATAACAAAAGCAATAACAATTTAAAAAAACATTTATCTTTGAATTAACCAAAAACGCTCAAAAGAAAATTACATTTTAGCTTGAATGCCCACAACATTAGTGTTGATCTAACCAAATTTTTTTGGATTGAGAATTAAGGATTGCTAAACATACTAAAAATATATGACCAGAACAGAAAATTTTATTCAAGTAGAAGTAAAGTCTCCAGCTGAATTAAGAGAATGGTTATTGAATAATCATAACCAAAAAGAGAGTATTTGGTTAGTAACTTATAAAAAAGATGTAATTGAAAAGTATGTTTCCGTTCAAGAAGTGTTAGATCAGTTACTGTGTTTTGGTTGGATTGATGGCATCAGACGAAAATTGGATAAGGAACGAACAATGCAACTTATTGCACCACGACGAGTTGAACATTGGTCACAAACTTACAAAGTACGATTTGCCAAATTAGAAACAGCGGGTCTAATCCATCAATCAGGTTTCAATGCAGTTGAAGCTTCAAAAAAAGCGGGATTATGGAATTTTATGGATGATGTTGACAATCTCATTATACCTTATGACCTTCAAGAAGCTTTGACTAAAAACAATGAAGCAAAACTTTTTTTTGAGGGGATTAATGCCTCCAGTAAACGATTTGTATTAAGATGGATAAAATTAGCTAAAACAGCTAAAACAAGGGCTTCAAGAATAGAACAAATTGTGCAATTGTCTTTAAAAGGAGAAAAATTAAAAGGCAGCTAATTCAAATGGTGAAGAAGATGATAAACAGTTACAGTGATGAACAAGTTATCTACAACTTTTCATTCAACCCTCCCATTTGCACTTAAAGTGTTGTATTCATTGACTTTATAAAAATGAACAATGCAAATTTAAGCAACAAAAAGCAACGAAATACTTGTTTTGTTGTACCCAATGTTGTACCTTCGTATCACGATGCACCCAATTGAAAACCCTTTATTTACAACACTTTCACTCGTTTGCATTAATTTACAAAAGTAGTATAACATTTCTAAATTCCTATTATTATGGCATCAGTAAAACTAATTTTAAGAACACATCAGATAGACCAAACCGGACACAGCCCTTTGTATATCCGAATTATAAAAGATAGAAAAACGAAATTTATCACTGCTGGAGTGAAGCTTAAAGAGAACGAGTGGGATGAAGCAAAGCAGAAAGTAAAAAAGAACCATTCCAACAGTGCCAGGATGAATGCTGCATTATCTCAAAAGATTGCAGATGCTGAAGGTCAGGTTGCCGATATGGAACGTAAAATCAAAACCGTATCGGTTAAAAAACTCAAAGAAGCCATAAAGGGAAAAGAAGTGCCAAACTTTTTTGAATATGCCAGAAAGAGATTAGAGAAAATCAAAAGTACTGTTTCTTATTCCACTTACAGAGCATACACCTCTCAGGTTGATAAATTTGAAAAATATATGGGTACAAAGGATGTGTATTTTGATGAAATTACGGTAGCTTTATTAAACGACTATAAATTTCATTTAGGAGATACTTTAGGCAACGGAGATACAACGCAACGCCTTTCCATAATTGTGCTCGGAACCATATTCAGAGATGCAATTCGTGAAGAAGTAATTCCCGAAACTATGTTTCCGTTTAGCAAAATAACCCTCAAAATCAGTTCTTCTAAAAGATTATTTCTAAACAAAAAACAGATAGACGATTTAACTCAATTAAAGCTCATAGAAGGCAAAAAAGCTATGATGTGGAGAGATTTATTCCTTTTCTCTATTTATGCCGGAGGATTGCGTTTTAGTGATGTTATCGAAATGCAATATTCCAATTACAACGAAGCTGAACATAAAATCAACAAACACATTCGTAAAACTGGAAGAGTACACCAGTTCAAAATTGGAAAAGTGGCTATCGATATTTTAGAAAAATACAAAAAAGTAAATGCCAATCACGATGATTTTATTTTCCCAGTTATTGTCGACAAAAAGGGGTATTTGGACAGCGAGGCAAAACGTTATTTTCAAACAGCAGCTTTCAATAAATTGGCAAATTGGCATCTAAAAAAAATGGGGACAAAAATAAAATTGCCTTTCGACCTTTCTTTCCATTTATCAAGACACAGCTTTGCGACAAATGCTTTAAATAATGGTATGAGAATTGAGCACGTTTCTAAACTTATGGACCACCGAGACATCAGTACAACTCAGGTATATGCCAAAATTATCAGCGAAGAACTGGATAAAGCTGTAGACAACTATATTTTTTAAATAACGTGTAAAGTGCCTATTTTATTGACCGTAAACGATTGTTAATAACTTCAACTAAAATCCTTTAACAAGGATTTTTTTTATTTTATAACTTTACATCAGAGTAAACAAGTAATTTTTAAAGCATTCGAAACGAGTGATAAACGAACTCTAGTTGAAAACACTAGGACTTCCAAAAAG
>CAMBHH010000157.1 GCA_945866505.1 Flavobacterium psychrophilum | reverse complement strand
ACCCTATTTGGCATTCCAAGATGTAGATGCGCCAAAAGGAACTAAATGGGAACCAATTGTAAAAGATGGAAATGAAATGAACGCAGACCCTTTTTATATCGTTTACACATCGGTTTCGGAGAAAGATACGCGTTATAAATGGCCTTATAATTTGGTAAAAATATATTTGGAACCACTGAATAAATCAACATTAGAATTGTATCCTTTGAAAAATAGAAAATTGGAAACGGGATATACTTTATTCAAAAATCAATGTTTAACCTGCCATTCGATAAACGGAATTGGAGGCACAATGGGACCAGAATTAAACTATCCCAAAAGTGTCACTGAATATTGGAAAGAAAATGAATTGGTCGATTATATCGTGAATCCAGCTTCATTTAGAAACAAAGTGAAAATGCCCACACCTGGAATCACCAAACAACAATCCCAGGAAATTGTTGATTATTTAAAATATATGTCTGAAAATAAAAAGAAAATATAAATGAAAACCATATTAAACAGACTCATCAATCACGAAATGCTTTCGAAAGAAGAAGCCAAAAATGTTTTGTTCAATATTTCCAACGGAAGTTATAATCCAAGTCAAATTGCTGCTTTTCTTACTGTTTATATGATGAGAAGTATTAGCATTGATGAACTTTCAGGTTTTCGAGAAGCTTTGTTAGAATTGTGTGTTCGGGTGAATTTGTCCGCCTACAACACTATTGATTTATGCGGAACAGGTGGAGATGGAAAAGATACTTTCAACATCTCAACTTTAGCCTCTTTTGCGGCTGCTGGAGCAGGCATAAAAGTAGCAAAACACGGCAATTATGGTGTTTCGTCTATTTCTGGTTCAAGCAATGTAATGGAGAAGTTGGGTGTAAAATTCAGTAATGACAATGATTTCTTGGAGAAATGTATCGATAAAGCTGGTATTTGTATTTTGCACGCGCCGTTGTTCCATCCTGCAATGAAAAATGTGGGTCCTATCCGAAAAGAGTTAGGAGTGAGAACCTTCTTTAATATGTTGGGACCAATGATCAATCCATCCTTTCCAAAAAATCAACTAGTTGGCGTCTATAATCTCGAATTAGCTAGAAAGTATGCGTATTTGTACCAAAGTACAGCTATCAATTTTACAATTTTACATTCGTTGGATGGTTACGATGAAGTATCTTTGACTTGCCCGACGAAAACCATTACAAAAAGTATGGAAGGAGTCTTAAGACCAGAAGATTTTGGGGTTCGACAACTATTGCGAAGCGAAATCGAAGGCGGAAAAACCATCGAAGAATCGGCTACAATGTTTATGAATATCATTTCTGGAAACGGAACCGAAGCCCAAAATAACGTGGTTTGTGCCAATGCAGGAATGGCAATTGCAACGGTTACGAAATGTACTATAATTGAAGGTTTCGAATTGGCAAAAGAAAGTTTATTGTCTGGAAAAGGATTGGCAAGTTTGAATAAATTACAAGAATTAAGTTTATAATAATTGAAAGATTTAATGATTTAAAAATTGAACGATTATGACAAAATCATTTGAAGATTTTGAAGTTTACCAAAAGGGAATTCAATTAGCCAAATCGATTTTTAAATTATTAAATAAAAAAGAACTTGAAAAAGAGTTTGGTTTTAAAGACCAAATAAAAAGGGCTGTTATTTCTATTACCAACAATATCGCAGAAGGCTCAGAATAAAATAACAATAAGCAACTCATCAGATATTTGAAAATTTCAAAAGGAAGTTGTGCGGAACTGCGAAGTATGTTAATAGTATCACGTGAACTTGGTTTTTGTACTCCTATGTAAATTGAAGAAAGTTATAAAACAAGTATCGAAATATCACAAAACTTATCAAATTTTATAAAATATTTAAGCACTAAAATCAAAGACTAATTTTTATTCTGATTGGAATTTTTCAATCCTTAAATTTTTCAATCTTTAAATTAAAACAAATGAACATACTCGATAGAATCATCATTGACAAAAGAAGAGAAGTCATTCTCAAGAAATCAATCATTCCAGTTTCGCAATTGGAAGCTTCGGTTTTCTTTGGTAAAAAGACCATTTCTTTAAGTCAAAATTTGAAAAACAACAACTCTGGAATCATCGCTGAGCACAAACGTCGTTCTCCATCTAAAGCGGAAATCAATTATAGTTTCACGGTGGAAGAAGTAGTGAAAGGTTATGAAAATGCAGGAGCTTGTGGAATTTCGGTTCTAACAGATGGCAAGTATTTTGGTGGTTCATTGGACGATTTGTTATTGGCAAGAGCTTCAGTTGCTATTCCGTTATTGCGAAAAGAATTCATTGTGGACGAATACCAAATATTGGAAGCCAAAGCCCACGGAGCCGACTTGATTTTGCTAATTGCAGCGGTTCTAACCCGAGAAGAAATCAAATCTTTATCAGAATTCGCCAAAGGTTTAGGACTAGAAGTATTATTAGAAGTGCATAATTTAGAGGAATTACAAAAATCGATTATGCCAACGCTAGATATGATTGGTGTGAACAACAGAAACCTAAAAACTTTCGAAGTTAGTCTAGATTTCAGTAAACAATTGGCTGACCAAATTCCAAATGATTTTGTAAAAGTTTCCGAAAGTGGTATTTCGTCAATTGAAGCCATTAACGAACTAAAACCTTATGGTTACAAAGGATTTTTGATTGGTGAAAACTTTATGAAAACAGACAATGCCGGTCAAGCAGCAACTGAATTTATTAAGCAAATAGCCCCCTAACCCCCGAAGGGGGAACCAACAACTTGTAAATAAATTTGTTAATGAAAAAAAACATCAATAGCATTTCTTCAACATTGACTCCTGTTTCAGCTCCCTCCCCTTCGGGGAGGGCTGGGGTGGGGCTTAAAATCTGCGGAATGAAATACCCCGAAAACATACTCGAAGTAGGCGCACTCCTACCTGATTATATGGGATTTATATTTTGGGAGAAATCGGTCCGTTATTTTGATGGAGAAATTCCAAATTTACCCAAATCCATCAAAAAAGTGGGTGTTTTTGTCAATGCCTCTTTAGAAGACATTTTGGAGAAAATTGAAAGTCATGATTTGCAAGTTGTTCAATTGCACGGTCATGAATCCATTCAATTTTGCGAATCTTTGAAAAAAAAAATACCAAATCTGGTAGATGTCATAAAAGTATTTCCAATTTTAAATACCTTTGACTTTGCACTATTAAAATCATACGAAAATGTGTGTGATTTTTTCCTTTTTGATACTAAAGGAAAATTGCCAGGAGGTAACGGAACAACTTTCGATTGGAAGGTATTAGAACAGTATTCGTCAACGAAACCCTTTTTCTTGAGTGGTGGAATTGGAATAGACGAAATAGAGCAGGTTAAACAAGTATTAAAATCAAATTTACCCATATATGGTATAGATATTAATAGTAAATTTGAAATCCAACCTGGACTAAAAAATATAGAATTATTATCTTGTTTTAAGAATAACTTGAAACTTTAAACTTTAAACTAAATGAGCTACAACGTTAACGAAAAAGGCTATTACGGAGAATTTGGTGGAGCATACATTCCAGAAATGCTCTATCCTAATGTGGAGGAATTACGCCAACAGTATTTACAAATTACTGCAGAACCTGAATTTCAAAAAGAATTTGACTTGCTACTAAAAGATTATGTGGGTCGCCCAACTCCTCTATACTTTGCAACACGTCTATCTGAAAAATACAACACCAAAGTTTATCTAAAAAGAGAAGATTTGTGTCACACTGGTGCACACAAGATCAACAACACCATTGGGCAAATTTTATTGGCCAAACGATTGGGCAAAACAAGAATTATTGCCGAAACTGGAGCAGGTCAACACGGCGTTGCCACTGCAACAGTTTGTGCATTAATGGGTTTGGAATGCATTGTCTATATGGGAGAAGTCGATATCAAGCGCCAAGCGCCCAATGTCGCTCGAATGAAAATGTTGGGAGCTGAAGTTCGTCCTGCACTTTCGGGGTCGCGAACTCTTAAAGATGCGACAAACGAAGCCATTCGCGATTGGATAAATAATCCCGTTGACACCTACTATATTATTGGTTCTGTTGTAGGGCCACATCCTTATCCGGATATGGTGGCCCGTTTTCAAAGCGTAACTTCCAAAGAAATTAAAGAGCAACTACTAGAAAAAGAAGGTCAAGAAAATCCTGATTATGTTATAGCTTGTGTCGGTGGCGGAAGCAATGCTGCAGGCGCTTTTTACCATTTTTTAGATAACAAAAACGTGAATCTCATCGCTGTTGAAGCTGCCGGTTTGGGAGTTGATTCTGGTGAAAGTGCAGCCACTTCAGCACTGGGCAAAATTGGTGTCATTCACGGCAGTAAAACTTTGCTAATGCAATCTTTAGACGGGCAAATTACCGAACCCTATTCGATTTCGGCTGGATTGGATTACCCGGGTGTCGGTCCGATGCATGCCAATTTATTTGTAACAGGAAGAGCTGAATTTATTTCGATAACAGATAATCAGGCGATGCAATGGGGTTTGAAATTATCGCAAATGGAAGGCTTAATTCCAGCTATCGAAAGTGCTCATGCTTTTGCTGTTTTAGACGAAAAAAAATTCAAACCTACCGATATTGTTATAATTAATTTATCAGGTCGCGGAGACAAAGATTTGAATACTTATATTGATTATTTTAAATTATAATACACATTAAAATGAACACATTGATAAAATTATTTACCTACGGCAGTTTACAAAACGAAGAAGTTCAAGAAAATCTTTTTGGTCGAACTTTACAAGGAACTCCTGAAAAATTAGTTGGATATGTTTTAAAAAGAATAAAAATTGAAGAAGAATTCGGAATTGTTCATTACCCCGTTATCGTTGAAACCAAAAATGAAGCCGATTTCATTGAGGGAATTGTTTATGAAGTAACAGAAAAAGAACTTAATCAGGCAGATCTGTATGAAGGAGTACATTACAAACGGGAGCAAGTTCAATTGCACTCCAACCAAAAAGCGTGGGCTTATAGTGTTGCAAATTAGATTTAACTTTTAATTTTGTCAACAATAACAAAAGCAATACTATGCTAATAAAAAATAAAAATGAACAGAATAAATTTAAAATTACAAGAAAATAAAAAAATACTTTCAATCTATTTTTCTGCTGGTTATCCAAATTTGAATGATACAGTTAAAATCATTCAGGATTTAGAAAAAAATGGTGTCGACATGATTGAAATCGGTTTGCCCTTTAGTGATCCTTTAGCCGATGGACCTACGATTCAAGAAAGTTCCACCCAAGCTTTACACAATGGAATGACCACACAAATTTTATTCGACCAATTGATTAATATTCGAGAAACAGTTTCAATTCCGTTGGTAATTATGGGTTATTTTAATCCAATGTTACAATTTGGCATCGAAAATTTCTGCCAGAAATGCGCTGAAATCGGTATTGATGGTTTAATCATTCCTGATCTTCCTGTTGATGTTTATGCGAATGAATATAAAACTACTTTCGAAAAATACGGACTCAAAAACATATTCTTGATTACACCACAAACTTCGGACGCGCGTATTCGTTTTATAGACAGCGTTTCAGACGGATTTATTTATATGGTAAGCTCGGCAAGTGTAACCGGTTCTCAATCTGGTTTTGGAAGCATTCAAGAAAACTATTTCAAACGCATCGCCGATATGAACTTAAAAAACTCACAAATCATCGGTTTTGGCATTAATGATAAGGAAACATTCAATCAGGCCACGGAATTCGCTAAAGGTGCTATAATAGGAAGTGCTTTTATCAAAAACCTGACAGAAAGAGGGGTTGCAAGCATTGAGGCGTTTGTTACAGGAATTCGATAAGCTATTCCAATTTCATAAGTTATCAAACCGCAAATTCGCAATTTATTGAGCTTATAACGCTTAGTATAATTTACGAATTTGCGGTATTTTTGTGTTAAATTCATAAATGGTAAAAAAAATTTGTTTAGCACCTAACAGATGAATCTATAAAGTTAATAGGTAAAAAAATATATCCTTTTTGGTGTATTAAAGTGATTGGTGTATTTTTCTTAATAAAATACAAATACTTCTTACAAAATCAATCGAATTGTCCATATTTCAAGTCATAATGATGATGCTTTAAGCGGCTCATTTTGTTACTTATCTTAAATTTATGATAAATCTACATTAACAAATTATAAATTTTTACTAATTATTATCTTGTACCCATAAATTTTTAGGGTGTAAAATATTTATTTAATAAAAATCGGCTATAAAGTCACATTTTTTATGGGGGTTTAAAATGATTTTATACTTTTATCAAAAATTTTTAACTAAAAAAACCAAATTATGCGAAAGATTATTTTAAGTGTGATTCTAATCACAATTATGGTATTAGCCATTTTCTCAATTTATTTATTCCCTGAATCAACCATACTAGGTGCTCACGTGGTGGAACTAAAATTAGATACTGGAGATACAGCTTGGATGTTATGTGCGACAGGGCTTGTTTTGTTAATGACTCCTGGATTGGGATTCTTTTATGGTGGAATGGTGGGTAAGAAAAATGTAATTAGTACCGTATTGCAGAGTTTCATAGCAATGGTAATTGTTACTGTTCTATGGGTTGTAGTTGCATTCGGATTGTGTTTTGGACCATCAATAGGTGGGTTCATTGGGGATCCAACTTCAAATATGTTTTTTACTGGTGTAAGCGCCAATACAGCTTGGGAATATGCACCAACAATTCCTTTACTTTTGTTTGCTTTATTTCAAGCAAAATTTGCCATTATTACACCAGCCTTAATAACTGGAGCTTTTGCAGAACGGGTACGTTTCTGGGCCTATATGTTGTTTATGGTTTTATTCATATTATTCGTTTATGCCCCTTTATGCCACATGACATGGCATCCTGATGGAATGTTTTGGGGATGGGGAGTGTTAGACTTTGCTGGAGGTACTGTAGTACATATGAGCGCTGGTTGGGCTGCGCTTGCTGGTGCAATGTTCTTAGGAAAAAGAAAATCTGAAAAATCAAATCCTGCACGTATTACTTATGTACTACTAGGAACTGGTTTACTATGGTTCGGTTGGTTTGGTTTCAATGCAGGATCTGCTGTTGGAGCTAGTAGTATAGCTGCGCAAGCTTTAGGAACAACAACCGTTGCTGCTGCCGCTGCTGCAATGGGATGGGTTTTCTTAGATAAAATTTTAGGTCACAAACTTTCTGCTATGGGAGCTTGTATCGGTGCTGTTGTTGGTTTAGTTGCCGTTACTCCTGCAGCTGGATTTGTATCTATCCCTTCTGCACTTGCTATTGGTTTTATTGCTAGCATTATAAGTAACTTTGTAGTTAGCAAATTCCCTAAAGGAAAAATTGACGATGCGTTAGATGTTTTTGCTTGTCACGGTGTGGGTGGTATGGTTGGTATGCTATTGACTGGTGTATTTGCTTCAAGCGCAGTTAATCCGGGTATGGTAAAAGTAGGAAACCAAGGTTTAATTTATGGTGATACAGCTTTATTTTTGGTTCAGCTTAAAGCATTAGTTGTCGTATCTATTTTCGCATTTGTTGTTTCTTATGCATTGTTCTTCATTGTAAATAAAATTACTCCTCTAAGAGTTTCTGAAGAAAAAGAAGAATTAGGATTAGACATTTCTCAACATGGAGAATACCTATAAAAAAAACCATTTTTTTAATTTTTTAAACACGCTAAAGATTAGTTTTTAGCGTGTTTTTTTTAATTCAACGATGTTATTATGTTTCTCTACAAAAGTCATAATATTTATATCAATAAATTAGAACTATTACCTGCGAAGTACTTTCAAAGACCTTTATTGCATCTCTATAATTCCTTATGACAAAAAACAATTACACTTTTGCATATTTACAATTGATGTTGTCTTCAAATGTTCTACCCGAGTTCAAACAAGGAAACTTTCGACAAAGTTTTACTGTTTCAATACATTGTTGTTCAAACATTAAGCAAATCAATAAATTCTATATTTGTTAAACCCATATTACGCATTAGAGATTTCAAAAGGATAATTCATTTGATAATTCCATAAACCAGAGAACCAATTTCTTCGTTTTTTATTGAGCGCTATTTTGAGCACGAGTTTGTCATTTTGCTTTTCAAAATAGGCTCCAATTGCAAA
>CAMBHH010000156.1 GCA_945866505.1 Flavobacterium psychrophilum | reverse complement strand
CCAACGGCTTTGTAGGCTGCAGAATGGCTAGCATAATCCTTCTCCAAAATGATTATCAACTCTGGATGAATCCAATCGAAATGATTTCCTAACAAGTGCAAAGTTCGGATAGCATAACATTTCGAAGCGACTTTTGTATCGGTTAATAACCAGTCGAAACAGCATTCGGTTATATATTGTAACTGACTTTCACAAAGCTGAATTTCCCTTTTCCTAAAATGAGAAATTGCTAAAAGCAGACAGATTTTCGACAAGGCACGAATGGCGCTTTCGTCCGTTGAGTTTTTAATATTAGTACAGAAAAAATCCAAATGCTCTTGAAGCCATTCCAATTTTTCATAACATACCAATTCTAATATCCAACAGGCTTTTGCGGCATTTTTGTTTGAAATTAAGAAACTAAGGTGAACTAATTCTGGAAAAAGAGCTGGATTTTCAAGCAATTCATTCGCATACTTAAGCCTGTTTGCTTTGTATCCAGTTACATAAACTAATCTTTTTTGGAGTTCGGCGCTCATTAGCTACAATTTTGATTTAAAAGTACAAATCAATTGCCAATTGTCAATTACGAAATCCCTATCTTTGCAAATTATTTTTAAAATGAAAAAAAGTGATACAACTCCACGATAAACAATTTGTTCCGTTTATTTCTGCTGAAGAAATAGACTTTGCTATTGCTAAAATAGCTTCTCTAGTTGAGGATGATTTTGCCGACGAAACCCCTATTTTTATTGGTGTTTTGAATGGTTCTTTTATGGTTGTTTCTGATTTTATGAAACACTATAAATCACCTTGCGAAGTAACTTTCGTTAAAATGTCCTCTTATGAAGGGATGTCGTCTACCAATGTCGTAAAACAAATAATAGGAATAGATAGAGATCTGACAGGACGAACTGTTGTTATCATCGAAGATATTGTGGATACCGGAAATACTTTGGTGGCCTTGAAAGAATTATTCAAGCAACAAAATGTAAAACACTTTAAGATTGCAACGCTTTTTTTCAAACCTGAAGCATTAGTAAACGACATCAAAATAGATTATGTTGGAATCAGAATTCCAAATAAATTTATAGTTGGATTCGGATTAGATTACGATGGATTGGGTAGAAATTTACCCGAAGTATATCAATTGAAAGACAATTAATTAAATCTAAACTCACAATTTATAATTACATAGAAATGATCAACATAGTTTTATTTGGGAAGCCCGGTGCAGGCAAAGGAACACAAGCAGAATTTTTAAAACAAAAATACAACTTGATACATCTTTCAACTGGGGACATCTTTAGATATAATATCAAAAACGATACTGAACTAGGGCAATTAGCCAAAAAATATATGGATAATGGAGAATTAGTTCCAGATTCAGTCACCATTAAAATGTTAGAAGACACTGTAAACAAAAACCTAAATTCAGCAGGTTTTTTGTTCGATGGTTTTCCTAGAACGATGGCTCAAGCAATACAGTTAGATAATTTTCTAGAAAAAAAAGATTGGAATGTTACAGCTACAATAGCTCTTGAAGCAGATGACGAAATCCTTATTAATCGAATCCTTGAAAGAGGAAGAACCAGCGGAAGAAGTGATGATCAGGATGAAGAAAAAATAAAAAATCGTTATCAAGAATACAACGAAAAAACAGCTCCTTTAATTGAGTATTACGACAAACAAAATAAATTTTATCCCGTAAATGGGATTGGTTCAATTACTGAAATTACAGCGCGTTTAAGCAAAGTGATTGACAATTTATAAAAGTTTATGGTTTATAGTTTATGGTTGGTAGTTTCCAATTCAACAACAAACAATAAACAACAAACAATAAACAAAATATGGAAATTCTAATAATTCTTCTTTTAATTATTCTTAATGGAGTATTTTCAATGTCTGAAATCGCATTGATTTCGGCACGGAAAAATCGTTTGGAAACGGCAGCAAAAAAAGGAAGTAAAAATGCTCAAATAGCACTTGATTTGGCCAATTCGCCAAACAAATTCTTATCGACCGTTCAAATTGGAATAACACTTATCGGAATCCTTACAGGTATTTATTCTGGTGATAAAATTACACACGATGTTCAGGAATTTGTGGGTCGTTTCGAATTATTAAAACCATTTTCGGATACCATCGGGGTTGGAATTGTAGTAGTGCTTTTGACTTTCTTTTCTTTGGTTTTAGGAGAGTTATTGCCCAAAAGAATTGGTTTAAATCATCCCGAATCTATTGCCAAGGCAGTGGCTTTGCCAATGAAAATAATTTCGATTGTAACAGCTCCATTTATTTGGTTATTGACGCATTCGACGGAATTTTTATTGAAAGTTTTGCAAATAAAACCAACAGCCGACGGCAAAGTAACAGAAGAAGAAATAAAAGCTATCATAAAAGAAGGAACTGAAGGTGGCGAAGTTCAAGAAATAGAACAAGATATTTTAGAGCGAGTTTTTCATATTGGAGATAGAAAAATAAACTCTTTAATGACACATCGGAAATCAGTTGTGATGTTGCCGTTACATTCTAATAAAAATCAGGTAAAGGATTTTATGCTGAAAGAATTGCATAGTATTTACCCCGTTTATGGAGAAAACCACGATGATATTTTGGGCATTGTCAATTTAAAAAATATTTTTTCAAATTTTGATAATGATAATTTCAATTTATCAGAAATTATGACTGATGCGCCTTTTATGATGGAGCAAACCACAGCTTATAAAGCCTTAGAGCAGTTCAAAGATTCGGGTATTCATTATGCTTTGGTTTCGGACGAATATGGTGTCTTTCAAGGCATCATTACATTAAATGATATTTTAGAAGCTCTGGTAGGTGATGCATCTGATTTTAATAAAGATGAATTTCAATTAATTGAACGTGAAGACGGAAGTTGGTTGGTTGACGGACATTATTCGTTACACGATTTCTTGACCTATTTCGAACTAGACGAATTAATAAATGATTACGAAGTAACCACTGTAAGTGGATTGATAATGACCGAACTTTCTCGCATTCCAAAAGAAGGAGAAATATTGATTTGGCAAAAATTTGAGTTGGAAGTCATTGATATGGACGGCGTGAAGATTGATAAAGTGATGGTGAAAGCCATAAAATAAAAAGGTTCTTGGTCTTGGGTTGTGGGTTTCAGTTTTACCCAAGACCTAAAACCTAAAACCCAAAACCTAAAAAAAAATGACAGAAGGCAATTTTGTAGATTACGTAAAAATATTTGTTTCATCTGGAAAAGGAGGAAAAGGATCTACGCATTTGCATAGGGAAAAATTTATTCAATATGGAGGTCCAGACGGTGGTGATGGAGGACGAGGCGGACACGTTTATTTGGTAGGTAATAAAGGGCTATGGACATTATTCCATTTAAAATTTGCACGTCATATCAAAGCTGGATATGGAGGAGATGGAAGTGGAGACCGAAGCACAGGTGCAGATGGAGAAGATAAATTTATCGAAGTGCCATTAGGTACTGTTGTGAAAGACAAGGAAACGGGCGAAACTCTATTCGAGATTACTGAAGATGGCGAAAAACAAGTACTTTGTCGCGGTGGAAAAGGAGGATTGGGAAACTGGCACTTTAGAAGCTCGACTAATCAAACGCCACGATATTCTCAACCAGGTTTGCCTGGAGTAGAAATGGACGTTATTTTGGAGCTTAAAGTATTGGCCGACGTAGGTTTGGTTGGCTTTCCAAATGCAGGAAAATCGACTTTGCTCTCGGTTTTGACCTCGGCGAAACCCAAAATTGCCGATTATCCGTTTACTACTTTAAAACCAAATCTTGGCATTGTAGCCTACAGAGATTTTCAATCTTTTGTAATCGCTGATATTCCCGGAATTATAGAAGGTGCTGCCGAAGGAAAAGGGTTAGGGCATTATTTCTTGAGACATATCGAAAGAAATTCGACTTTGTTATTTTTGGTTCCTGTTGATACGCCAAACATAAAAGCAGAATACGATATTCTAGTAAACGAATTGACAAAATACAATCCCGAAATGCTCGACAAAGAGCGTTTATTGGTCATCTCCAAATGTGATATGCTAGACGATGAACTCAAAGCCGAATTGAAAATTCAATTAGACATAGAATTTAAAGGCATTCCCTATTTGTTTATTTCCTCTGTCGCTCAGCAAGGTTTATCAGAGCTGAAAGACAAACTTTGGAAAATGTTGAACGATTAAACCAAACATCAACTGATTATCCCGCAATAATACTTCTGGAAATCACGATTTTCTGAATTTCGGAAGTGCCTTCGTAGATTTGGGTAATCTTGGCATCTCGCATCATTCGCTCAACATGGTACTCGCGAACATAACCGTTTCCACCGTGAATTTGCACCGCTTCGACAGCTGTATCCATAGCAGTTTGAGAAGCAAAAAGTTTTGCCATTGCGCCGCTAATATCATAATTTTTTCCATTATCCTTATCCCAAGCCGCTTTCATACAAAGATGTCTAGCAGCTTCAATATTCACCGCCATATCTGCTAATTTGAAAGCTATGGCTTGGTGATTGCAAATTTCTGTGCCAAAAGCTTTGCGTTCTTTCGAATATTTCAATGACAATTCATAAGCTCCGGAAGCAATTCCCAATGCTTGTGCTGCAATACCAATTCTTCCTCCAGCCAAGGTCTTCATCGCAAATTTAAACCCAAAACCATCCTCACCTATTCTATTTTCTTTCGGAACTTTCACATCATTGAACATCAAAGAATGCGTATCTGAACCACGGATTCCCATTTTTTGTTCTTTTGGACCAATAGAAAAACCAAGCATATCTTTGGTCATAATCAATGCATTAATTCCTTTACTTTTTTTCTCGACATCGGTTTGTGCTATAACAATATAAAATGAGGCTGTTCCGCCATTTGTTATCCAGTTTTTTGTTCCGTTTACTAGATAATGGTCGCCCATATCGATGGCGGTTGTTTTTTGCGAAGTGGCATCGCTTCCTGCTTCAGGTTCGCTTAAACAAAAAGCACCGTGAATTTGTCCAGAAGCCAAAAGTGGCAACCATTTTTGTTTTTGTTCTTCGGTTCCAAATTCTTGTAAACCCCAACAAACCAATGAATTATTTACAGACATCACGACCGAAGCCGAAGCATCAACTTTTGAAATTTCCTCCATTGCGATAACATAAGAAATCGTATCAAGTCCACTTCCGCCATATTTTGGATCTACCATCATTCCCATAAATCCAAGTTCGCCCATTTTTTTAACTTGCTCGGCAGGAAAGGCTTGTTTTTCATCCCTTTCAATTACACCTTGCAAAAGTTCGTTTTGAGCAAAATCTCTGGCAGCTTGTTGCACCATTAATTGTTCTTCGGTTAGATTAAAGTCCATGATTTTTGAAATGAAAGTTATGATTTTTATAAAAATTTCAACAAAGATAAATTTTTAATTCTGTAAATTTGGCTAATGAAAAAAAATAACTACGACGTTATCGGACTGATGTCGGGTACCTCGCTTGATGGCGTTGATTTAGCTCATATTGAATTCCGCTTAATTGACGCCAAATGGACTTTCGAAATTCTTGAAAGTGAAACCATTGGCTACAGCCAAAGCTGGCTTAGTCATCTCAAAGCAGCAGTAGATTATTCTGAAACTGAGCTAGAAAAATTAAATCAAGAATACACAAAACTTCTCGCTACAATCATTTCTACTTTTATCGAAAAATATAAAATTGAGAATCTCGATGCGGTTTGTTCACACGGCCATACTATTTTACATCAGCCCCAAAACGGTTTAACTTTACAAATTGGCAATTTACCAGAAATTGCTACTTTGATTCAGCACACTGTAGTTTGTGATTTCAGGGTTCAGGATGTAAAATTGGGTGGACAAGGTGCTCCATTGGTTCCTATTGGCGACCGTATTTTGTTTTCAGAATATGACTATTGTATGAATTTGGGTGGGTTTTCGAATGTATCTTTTGAACAAAATGGAGAAAGAATTGCCTTTGATATTTCTCCGGTAAATACGGTTTTGAATTATTATGCCAATCAATTGGGTTTGGATTATGACGATAAAGGAAAAATTTCAAGAACAGGCAAAGTCAACGAAAATTTGTTGAACGAATTGAATGAGTTGGATTTTTACCAACAAAAATTCCCGAAATCATTGGGTTTTGAGTTTGTAAAAGAAATTGTTTTACCAATAATTGAAAGTTTTAAAATCCCAACTGAAGACAAATTAAGCACTTTTACAGAACACATTGCTTTGCAAACTGCTTTGGCTTTAGATTGCTTCCGCCACGGCGGACAAGTCGAAACTCGCAATGGCAAAAAAGGTCGAATATTAATCACTGGCGGAGGCGCTTACAATGATTTTATTATTGAACGCATTCAATGCTATTTGCCTGAAATGGAAATAATAATCCCGTCAGCTAAAATATTGGAATTCAAAGAAGCGGTAATATTTGCCTTACTTGGCGTTTTAAAATTTCGGGAGGAAATTAATGTATTGAGTAGCGTGACAGGAGCAAAAAACGATCATAGTTCAGGAATTATTTATAAACCATAGAACGTATCATTCACATTAAAAAATTTGCCACAGATTCACAGATTTTTACTGATTTTTTCGTTCACTCGTCGTACAGATTTTTTGATTAATTTTAAAATTAGTAATCAATTAATGCATTACCCTATTTTTAAAATCTGTGAATCTGTGGCCAAAAACATTATATAATCGCACATGCCAACATCTTGTTCATAATATATTGTTTCCTAGTTCTAATAATTTTTAGTAATTTTCAACGTTTTACTAAGGTATTCAAAATTTAAAATATAAATGAGTTTCACCATATCCTCTGACCAAAAGAAATCAATAGCAATAGCTGTCCTTTTATATGGAACATTATTGCTAATTTTATTCTTCATTCGCTTTTGGCCACCTTCAAATTTAGAAGAATTGATTGGTGCTGGCGGTGGTGGCGGTGGCGTTACCGTAAATTTTGGGGACAGCGATTTAGGTTCTGGAGCCGATTATAAAAGTGAAGTTTTAGATATAAAAAATCAAGCAAAACAAACTCCAACACAAGTAACTCCTGACGAATCTATTTTATCACAGGATAATTCTACGGAAGAAAGCGTGGTAATTCCGCAAAAAGAAAAACCTTTAAAACCAACGCCAGTTTTAAAGGAAGAACCAAAACCGGTTGTTGTTTCAAAACCAAAAGTTTCCGACAATACCAATGATGCTTTATCGAATATTCTGAAAGGTTCCAACAAAGGTGGCGATGGCGATGATAAAACAGCTGGAAATAAAGGAAAAACTAACGGAAGCTTAAGTTCTAATGGTTATTATGGAGATGGCGGTTCTGGAGGCGGAACCGGCGGCGGCAATGGCACAGGCAACGGCATTGGAACTGGAAGTGGCTATGGTGCAGGAAGTGGCGGAGGTTCCGGAGGCGGAACAGGTTATTCGCTAGGAAATAGAAAAGCTATTTCGAAACCTGCTCCAAAATATACCTGTAATGAATCTGGAAAAGTTGTTGTAGAAGTTTCTGTAGATAGAAATGGAAAAACAATTGATGCCGTTGCAGGAATAAAAGGAACTACAAATACAGCGAAATGTTTACTAGATCAAGCCAGAATTGCCGCAATGAATACGAAGTGGGATGCGAGCAGTGATGCTCCAGAAAAACAAGTGGGGAAGATTGTTTATAATTTCAATTTGAATTAAAAATTCGAACGCGGATGAAACAGATTTAAGAGGATTGACACGGATTTAAATAGAAAATGCCTCGAATATAAATTCGAGGCGTTTTTGTTTACTATTAACAATAAATTCCAAATTATTTCGGACTCGTTGCAATCACAAACTTCAAATTATTTTTTACTCCAATCTGCAAAACATCAACCAAATCCTGAACTTGTAGATTGAACGGGATTCTAACAATAACCGTTTGGTCTTTTGTTGAATTCATTTTTGACATTAAGGTCGTTTCGAGCTCTTCGAAGGCAACGGGCTGCTTGTCGATGTAAAATTTTTTGTCTTCGGTAACGGATAAACTAATGTATTGTTTGTTAGTTTTCTCGTTGGATTTGGCTTTAGGCAAAGTCATTTTAATCACATTTGGATTCGCCAAAGTCGATATAATCAAGAAAAACAACAACAAGAAAAACATAATATCACTTAGCGAAGAGGTGGCGACTTCGGCGTGGAATCTTCTTTTTCGTTTTATGGACATCGCTATGCTTTTTGAATAATATT
>CAMBHH010000155.1 GCA_945866505.1 Flavobacterium psychrophilum | reverse complement strand
ATAAAAATGCCGACAATTTTTTCGGACAATATGGTATTGCAACGCGATAAATCCATAAAAGTGTGGGGAGAAGTGTTGCCAAACTTACCTGTTGCAATAACCTTTGACGGACAGAATTACAATGCACAATGTGACGCAAACGGAAAATTCTCAACCCTTATTCCAGCTAAAAGCGCTTCTGCAAATGCCTATATATTGACTGTTACCGCAAATAACGAAACACTGAGTTATAAAAATGTGGTTATGGGCGATGTGTATTTGTGCGGTGGACAATCTAATATGGCAATGTTTGTAAGTGGATCAAATGCAGATCAAGTAGCAAATGCTAAAGCAGATTCAACCTATCCCGATTTGCGTTTTTTTGAAGTTGCTAAAATTGTAAGTGGAGGCGTTTTAATAAATGCCAAAGACAATCCATGGAAAAGCGCTTTACCAGGAAGAGTAGTAAGTTGGTCGGCGGTAGCATTTTTTGTAGGTCGCGATTTACATAAACATTTCAATGTTCCTATTGGACTAATCAATGTTAGTCATGGTGGTGCGCCATCAGACTCATTTATATCGCCGCAAGCCTACGCGAACGATCCTGTTTTGAATGCGGCAAAACGTCCAAATGGAACTGGTATTTTTAGCAATTACCAAACACCATCTTCGCTTTATAACTCGATGATTTCAAAAGTAGCTGGATACCCGATAAAAGCAGTTTTGTGGTATCAAGCCGAGGCAAATGCAACCTATTGGCAAAATTACAAAACCATTTTTAAAGGTTTAATCAAAGATTGGAGAACGCAGTTTAACGATCCTGTCTTGCCTTGGTTGTTTGTACAATTACCCTCGTTTGATCCATCAGGCGATACCACAAAAATGACTTGGGCTGAAATCCGTGATATTCAACTACAGGTTTGGAGAGAAGATCCAAACACAGGAATGGCTGTTACTATCGATTTGGGCGAAGCAACAAATATCCATCCAACAGATAAACAAACTGTCGCTTTAAGAGTGGTGCCAACTGCAAAATCATTAGTTTATGGCGAACAAATTACACACAAATCGCCTATTTACAAATCGCATACAGTACAAGGTGCCGATATGTTCTTATCTTTCGACAATTTAGGTAGTGGACTAAAGGCAACAAAAGCCATCACGGAATTTGAAATCGCTGGTGCTGATAAGGTTTACAAGACAGCAACTGCTACTCTTTTGCCAGATAATCGCATAAAAATTTCTAACGCAACAGTTCTCAATCCGGTACATGCGCGGTACGCATTTATCAATTTCCCAACCGTATCAATTTATACCACCGACGCCTTATCCTTGCCATTATCGCCTTTTAGAACAGAAACTAATGTGAATTTAAGTATTCCTGATTTTGACCAAAATGAAAAAACTTTGATGGTTTATCCTAATCCTACAAATGGCATGCTGCATATTAAAAAAGTAGGAGACCCCAAAAAAATTGAGGTTTTCGATTTGAGAGGTGCAAGTGTTTACAAAGTGAAATTCACCGATAAAATTGACTTGTCGTTTTTAACTAAAGGGATTTATTTTGTAAAAACTGATTTGAATCAAATAGTAAAAGTGGTTATTGATAAATAATTCAACTAAAGTTTAACGAGAAAATGGAATTTCTTTAATTTGCAACTACTTGTTTTAGTAAGTTCTGTTCGTTTCAACCAATTTACAGCAGAGTTTTCACACCCTAATTGAAGATTCTCGGATGTTTAGTTGTCCATTAAGCACAATAGTTTTTGGCTTGAAAGTGGATTGATTTTCGATTTGGTCTATCAAAATTTTGGCAGCTTCACGCCCGATTTCTAAAGCAGGTTGCAAAACCGATGTTAATGGAGGGTCTATAATTGCTCCCATTTTTGATTCGGTAAACCCAACAAAAGCTATGTCTTCGGGAATTTTGAATCCTCTCTTTTTAAAAACTTGCATCGCACCAATAGCAGCAGGATCATTAGAAGCAAATATTGCATCTGGAATTTTACCGCTGTCAATAATTTCATTAGCGACTCTTTTGCCATCCTCGATGCTAAATCCTGTGGGTATAATTTGTTCTTTCGTAACTGTTAATTTGTGCTTTGTGTGGGCGTCCAAAAAACCCTTCATTCTATCATTGGTCAACGAAAGTGATTCTTTTCCTTTGAGATGGTAAATGTTTTTATAGTCTTGATTAATAAGATGTTCGGTCGCAAACATGGCCCATTTGTAATCGTTAAACAGTATTTTAGAGGACGTTATCTCATTGCAAACTCGGTTAAAAAAAACTATTGGAAATCCAGAATTGATTAGGTTTTGATAGTAAATACTATTTTTAGTTTCACTAGATTGCGAAATGATGATGCCATCTACCATGCTGTCCTCTAGAGCCTTGACATTTTTTAATTCGGTGTCAAAATTTTCGTTAGACTGCGTAATTAATACTTGATACCCTTTTTCAAATAAAATTTCTTGGGCTCCAATAATCACTTGTGGAAAGAAACTATTCAAAAATTCTGGAACAACAATTCCTATGGTCAACGATCTTTTTTGCATTAATTTTTTTGCCATAGGATTGGGCCGATACCCCATTTCTTTGGCTGTTTTTAAAATTAAATTTTTCGTATCTAATTTGATGTCGCTTTTATCATTGAAAGCACGAGAAACGGTGGCAATAGAAATATTTAATTTTTTGGCAATATCTTTAATTGTAATGTAAATCATTGCAGGTTCATTTTATAGTAGTTCAAATATAGTCTCTTTATTTTTATTTCAATAGTTAGCTAGATTCTAAATCTTGACTTAAACGGCAGATTAATTAAAAACCAATACGATTAATTTATATATTTAAACTGCTTTATTTTGACAAATACTTGAGTTTTTATATATTTACGAAAACGTTTACGTTAAATATTTTGTTATCGTAAACGTTTACGGTAATCTATTCTATAATTATCGAAATTTACAATAAAAAGCTGTTGTATTTTTACTTACTATGATTTTTTACAAAGAATTAAATTTAGTAGTGAAAATAATCAAATTAAAAATCCTTTAAATTCTGCTCATATATGAAAAACTTTACAAAATATTTTATTGTTTTATTAACCTTATCTGGGTCTACTCTTTTTGCACAAAAAGCTGTTTTGGTCGAAAACCAAAAGTTAACTATCGCTAATTTAGGAGGCGATAACTACACAATAGGCAGTAATGCAGAATTGCGAATTACCACTCCGGTTACGGCTAATGGAAAAGTGGACTTGGTTAGTGATTCGGGTTGGCTTATTTTGGATGGTGTTTTACCGTCTCGTGCTCTCATTCTACATTTGGGTTATGTCACCGTAAACGGACAGAAAGCAGTCAATAATGTAAACGTTCGAATCACCAACTATTTGCGAGGTTGCGTTATAATGCCTCATACAACAACATTTGAAGCTTTATCACTTTTTAAAGACGCTGCTTTTGCAGGCGATGAAATGAAATGTATTCCTTATAAATATTATAAAATAGCTGAATTAGGCAATTTTGACAATGAAGTTTCTTCCTTTAAATTGAAGAAAGGGTATATGGCAACTTTTGCACAAAATGAAAACGGAACAGGTTATAGCAAAGTTTTTATAGCCGATAGCCAAGATATTCAAATCAGTACACTTCAAGCGGGATTGAATAACCAAGTTTCTTTCGTTCGTGTTTTTCCTTGGCGATATACCGAAAAGAAAGGTATGGGCTGGGGCATAAAATCACCTATACAAAATTTAAGAGGCAGTTGGTTTTACAATTGGGGTCCAAGTACTAGTGAGGGTTTGTTAGATATAGAATATGTTCCTATGAAGTGGACGGCTTGGAATGATGTTGACAGCCAATGGCAAACCATACTAAACAACAATACGTCAAACCATCTTTTAGGATTTAATGAACCAGATGCAGAGACACAAGCTAATATGTCTTTAGATTTGATGCTTAAGCGTTGGCCTAAAATGATGGAATCAGGAATGCGATTGGGCTCACCTTGTCCAGCAGGCAATAAACAATTATTATATGATTTTATTAAAAAATGCGACGAATTAAATTATAGAGTAGATTTTGTTACCCTTCACGATTATGGGGAGGGAACTGCTCAACAATTTTATAACAATTGCAAAACACTGCACGATAAAACAGGCAGACCAGTTTGGGTTACCGAATTTAATTATGGCGGAACTTGGACGTCAGGCAAACCAACCTATGCTCAATCAGCCGCCAGAATTAAAGAAGTTATAGAGCGGTATGATAAAGAAGGTATTATTGAACGATATGCGATATTCAATTTTGATGAAGTAGATCAAAATAGAGCTGTTTTTTACAACCCAGTTGAAAATCTTGTTATCACTCCATTGGGCGTTGCGTATCGCGATCAAACTTCGGTAATTGCATTCAATCCATTGGAGCAAATAGACATTCCTTTTAAAATGGTTGCGCCTCAAAATTTGAAAGGTTCTAATATTGATGGAATAAACACTAAATTAGTTTGGCAGAATTTTATAGACAACTCTTTAGGAACTTTTAAAATAGAAAGATCTTATAATGGAGGTGCATTTACGCAAATTGCCAGTTTAGAAGGGACAAATACCACTTATAATGATGTTATTGGAACCATTGGATATGGATCATACACCTACAGGATAACAGCGATAAATACTTTCTTGGGGAATTCAGCAACTGTTTCAGCAACAGTGGATGTACTTTTGAGCGGAAAGCAAAACGTAGCGCGTTTCAAAAACGTGGAAGTAAGTTCAACAAACTCAGCGGCTTTTCCAGGAAAAAATGCTGTTGACGGCAATGTTGTTTCTGACGCAAGTCGTTGGGTGAGTAAAGCAGGTGTTTTTCCAGCTACTTTAGAAATTGATTTAGTAGATTATTATTTAGTAGACGAACTTGCTCTATACTGCGGCTATGCGGGCTATAATAGTCCAATAACGAATTTTCAATTCCAGATTTGGGATGGCAAAAAATGGGTCGATGTTATAAAAGAAACAGCAAATACACAACCATTATACAAGAAAAATTTCACCGAAGTCAAAACAAACAAGCTTCGACTGAATGTCAATGCTATCGAAGGAAATGTAGTTAGACTTTTTGAAATTGAAGTATATGGAAATGACTTTAATACTCTAAATACCCCTGAAATTAATTCTTATAAACATCAATTTAAAATTTATCCTAACCCAACGTCATCATTAATTTATATTGAAGGTCAAGATGATGTAGAATCAATTGTGGTTTTTGATTTGAATGCTAGAGTTTTGATGCGAAATCAAGGATCAAAAAGTATTGATGTTTCACAACTTTCCGCAGGAACGTATGTAGTTAGTGTAAACTATAAGGAAACTTTTAAATTTATTAAGAAATAATTATTCTTACAGCCTACCAATTTTGGGTATCAAAACGTAATATGAAAAATTTAACCAACTATTTTATTGTTTTGTTAACCATTTGTGGTTTTCAGCTTTTTAGTCAAAATGCTGTTTTAGTTGAAAATCAAAAGTTAGCAATTGCTAATTTAGGTGGTAATAACTACACTCTAGGCAATAATGCTGAATTGCGCATTAGTCTTCCAGCGACCGCTAATGGCAAAGTAAATTTAACCAGCGATTCAGCTTGGTTAATTTTAGAAGGTGTTTTGCCATCCGAGGCTATATTGTCGCATTTTAGTTATATCAGCATAAATGGACAACCCGCTGTTAATAATTTAAATATAAGAGTTACTAACTATTTGCGAGGATGCGCAATTATGGCACATTCACCTAATTATGAAGCCTTAACACTATACAAAGATGCCGCCTTTACCGGTGATCAAATGAAATGTATTCCTTATAAATATTATAAAATTGCTGACTTAGGAAGTTTTGACAATACAGTTTCTTCTTTTAAACTGAAGAAAGGTTATATGGCAACTTTAGCACAAAATGAAAACGGAACAGGATTTAGTAAAGTCTTTATTGCAGATGCCCAAGACATTGAAATCAGTACGCTTCAAGTAGGATTAAATGACAAAGTTTCGTTTGTTCGCGTTTTTCCTTGGAGGTATTCCGATAAAAAAGGATTTGGATCTGGTCTGCCAGATTTTAATAGAACGATTATTCCAGTAAAACTAACAAACTCAGGATGGTTTTATCATTGGGGAACAACATCGGCAGAAGATTTAACAGATGTAGAATTTGTTCCAACGCGATGGAATGCCAAATCACTTACTGACACTAGATGGAAAGAAATTCTTGACATTAATTATTCAAGTCATCTTTTGGGTTTTAATGAGCCTGATGGTGCCGAACAAGCAAATATGACTTTAGATGAGATGCTACTGTATTGGCCTAAAATGTTAGAATCAGGAATGCGATTAGGTTCACCAGCTATGGCGAGTGACTTAAACTTATTATATGCATTCATTGATAAATGTGATGAGCTTAATTACCGAGTCGATTTTGTGGCTATGCACGACTATGGCACTGGAACTGCTCAGCAATTTTACAATAAATGTAAAGCGATACACGACAGAACTGGCAGACCTATCTGGATTAAGGAATTCAATTGGGGTGGAACTTGGACAAGACCTACTCCAACTTACCCTCAGATATCAGCTAGGATAGCTGAGATTATGGAAAAATATGACACTGCAGGTATCATCGAACGGTATTCAATATTCAATTTTGATGAAATTGTAAATAATTTTGGTGGCGTTCAAAACAGAGCCGTCTTTGTTACTCCAGCAATACCGGACTATACGCTCACTCCGCTAGGAATAGCCTACAGAGATAATGTTTCTCCAATGGCATTTAATCCTCTTGAACAAATTGACATTCCATTAAAACTCGTTGCACCTCAAAATCTTACGATAACAAATATTAATGGCAGAGTCAATAAATTAGTATGGAATAATTTTAATTTCACGGGTATAGGAAATTTATTTATTGAACGTGCGGATGGTGCTGGTCAATTTGTAAATATTGCACAAATTAATAGCACCAATATAAGTTACGACGATGATATATCTGCTACTGGTTTAATCAAATATACATATCGTATTTCTGTAAGAGAAACAGGATTCTCAAATTCAAAATCTGTTGTAGGCTCGATTGATTTGAGCACTAGTATTGTCTTTAATGTAGCACTTAACAAACCAGCAACCGCAAGCAGTACTTTATCCACACTTTATCCAGCGTCAAATGCAGTTGACGGAAATACATTAGCCGATGCAAGTAGATGGGTAAATTCAAGAGGAGTAGTTCCAGCAATTCTTGAAATAGACTTACAAGATAGTTACTTGATTAGCCGAATGAATATTTACACTGGTTTATCAGGCTCTAATAATCCTCTAACTAGTTTTACTTTCGACTATTGGGATGAAAATACACAAAGTTGGACAACTGTAGTTACCGAAACAAATAATACGATAAGTGCCTATTCGAATACTTTTTCTGAAGTCAAAACTAATAAAGTTAGACTTCATATCAACGCAACAGCAGACAATACGGTTAGACTTTTTGAGCTTGAAGTGTATGGTAGAAGAATTAGTACATTGAGAACTGATGACTTTAGCACGAGTAATTTTGTAATTTATCCTAACCCAACATCAAAATTACTTTTTTTGAGTGGGAACACAGCTATTGAATCATCAGAAATTTTTGAAGCAAATGGCAAAAAATTAATTACAAAAATGCGGGAAAGTACCATCGATGTGTCGGACTTATCAGCAGGGATATACTTTATTAAGATAAATAACACCGAGACTTTCAAATTCATTAAAAAATAGTTTTTAAAAGAACCAAATTTGTTTTAAGATAAAACTCATGAAAAATTATAAAAAATATTTATTTTTAATAGTATTCTTTTTTGGGCATCAGCTTTTTAGTCAAAATTCGATTGTTGTTGAAAACACTAAATTGACCGTTTCGAATTTGGGAGGAAGCAATTATACAGTTGGTACTAATGCCGAATTGAGAATTACCGCTCCAGTCGCAAACAACGGAAAAGTAGACTTGGTTAGCGATTCAGGTTGGCTAATTTTAGAAAACGTTTTGCCATCAAGAGCCGTTATTTTGCATTTTAGCTGGATTACCGTAAACGGACAAAAAGCAGTAAATAATGTCAATGTAAGAATTACAAATTATTTGCAAGGATGTGTAATTATTCCACACAGCCCAACATTTGAGGCGTTATCGCTTTTTAAAAACGACAATTTTGCTGGAGACGAAATGAAATGCATACC
>CAMBHH010000154.1 GCA_945866505.1 Flavobacterium psychrophilum | reverse complement strand
TGAGAATTTAAAAAAATCAGCAAAAGATGCCATTTGAAACATGACATTTATAAATAATTAAAATTTTATGCTTTTTATTGAAAAATTCGGAGATTATTAAAGCTAATTTACAACAATCACTACTTTAGACTACAAATCAATCTTTTTAGATCGTTTTTTGTTTCGCTTTTTTTTAAACTAAAATAACAAATATGTGATATAGTTAGGAGTGAATTGAGAAATTAGTACTTTAACACTAAAAAACAACCTATTACATCAACTTATCAATAATCATTTCTTCGGTAATTCCTTCGGCATCGGCTTTGTAGTTTTTGATGATTCTGTGACGAAGAATTCCAGTAGCCACAGCTTTTACATCCTCAATATCTGGAGAAAATTTTCCGTTGAAAGCTGCATTGGCTTTGGCCGCCAAAATTAAATTTTGTGAAGCTCTTGGTCCTGCTCCCCAATCCAAATAATTTTTTACAAATTCGTTAGACAAAGCATTATCAGGACGAGTTCTACTTACTAAAGTCACCGCGTATTCAATCACATTATCAGCCACCGGAATTCGGCGAATCAAGTGTTGAAAATCGACAATCTCTTGAGCAGAAAACAATGGATGTATAGTAGAATTTGAATCGGAAGTCGTTCTTTTTACCACCTGAACTTCTTCTTCAAAAGAAGGGTAATCCAACTTGATAGCAAACATAAATCGGTCGAGTTGCGCCTCTGGCAAAGGATAAGTTCCTTCTTGTTCAATAGGATTTTGGGTTGCCAAAACAAAATAAGGCAAAGCTAATTTATAATTTTGACCTGCAATAGTTACAGAACGCTCCTGCATCGCTTCAAGCAAAGCCGCTTGAGTTTTTGGCGGTGTTCTGTTGATTTCGTCTGCTAAAATGATATTAGAAAAAATGGGGCCTTTTATGAATTTGAATTGGCGATTTTCGTCTAAAATTTCACTTCCTAAAATATCAGAAGGCATCAAATCTGGTGTAAATTGGATTCTTTTAAAATCGAGCCCAAGTGCCTGTGCCAGCGTGTTAACCATCAAAGTTTTTGCCAAACCCGGAACTCCCACTAAAAGTGCATGTCCACCAGAAAAAATGCAAAGTAGAATTTGATCCACTACCGCATCTTGTCCTATAATGATTTTGGCGATTTCCGTTTTTAGTTCATTCCGTTTTTGAACCAAATTATGTATTGCTACTACGTCTGACATATTTTCAATTATGAGTTATGAAATATGAATTATGAATTTTTACTTTTGAAAACTCATAATTCATAATTCATAATTATTTTTTCAGCCAATTGTTTGTAAAAGTACAATCTCTGTACTCGCCATTGACCTTAATATAGGTGTCTTTAATTTTATCGTCAAACCATTTTCCAATGGCTTTAATTTGTTTTTCTTTCAACGCTAAGTCTTTAATCTTGATGTAATCCTTAGCATAATCGGCAGTGTGAGCATCTATTCTGTTTGTAACAGTAATTATCTTGAATTTCTTCTTGCCTGATTGATCTTCGTCCATTAAAGGCAAGGAAATCTCATTGTCTTTCAAATTGGAAACCTGAGCATATAACGTTGGATCCATTTTGGTCAATTCAAAACGAGTGTCTTGTGTCTTTGGATTGATTAGAGCACCTCCATTTGTCTTGGTCTCTTTTTCGTCAGACATTGTTTTTGCCGCCTTGTCAAAAGTAATCTCCTTGTCAACGATCCGTTTTCTGATTAAAGTAATTTTTTCTTTGGCTTCTTTTAAATCCGACTGAGTTACTGCTGGAATCAGTAAAATATGGCGCAACTCTACATCTTGTCCTTTTATTTTTTCAACGTAAATAATGTGATAACCAAAGTCAGTTTCAAAAGGTGCTGAAATTTCACCTTCTTGAAGACTAAAGGCTACTTCTTTAAATTCTTTTACAAATTGAGTTTTTCTATTCATCTTGTAGAATCCGCCAGTAGCTCTTGAACCCGGATCTTGAGAGTACAAAACAGCCTTTGTCGCAAAACTAGAACCACCTTCCTGCACTTCTTTTTTGAACTCATTCAATTTATCAATCACTTTTTGCTTTTCAACATCTGAAACTTTTGGAGTTACAACAATTTGAGCGACTTCCATTTCGGCACCAAAAACAGGCAAATCAGCAGCTGGTATTTTTTTGAAAAAACTTCGAACTTCTTCAGGTGTTATTTCTACAGCTTCAACGATTTTTTTTTGCATTTCAGAAGTTAGTTTTTGCTCTTTCAAAATATCAAAGAAATAAGTTCTAAACTCTTCTTCATTATTTTTCTTATAGTAACTAACTACTTTTTCCATAGAACCTATTTGCTCTACCATATAGTTTAATCTCTCTTCCATCATAGATTTCACCTCTCCATCGGTAACTTTTACACTGTCTTGAACGGCTTGATGCGCATACAATTTGTCTTCCATTATTTTCCCCAATATCTGACATCTAGTAATATCTTTGATAGAACCTCCCTGACTTGAAATTTCTAAATAGGATTTGTCAATATCCGAATCCAAAATGATGTAGTCACCCACTTTTGCAATCACACCGTCAATTTTTAGTTTTTTCGAATCCACTTTTTTAATAGTGTCAACGGCATTTTCCTTTAAAATTTCTTGCGCAATTGCCAATCCGCTAGAGAATAGTAAAACAAAAAAAGTAAGGGCAACTGTATTATTTATGGATCTCATTTGTATTAATTTTACAAGCATTTTTTTAATATACTTAATTTAAATAATTGAAAACTATAGTAATTCCCAAAAAGATAGGCCTGATTAATTTTGACCAAATATACACTTTAAGAATCAACAAATAGAATTGTTTTAACCTAAAACAAAAATAACAATTCAAATACACAATACAAGTTTCCTCATTAGTATTAACAAAACTTTATAGACAACTTTTGAATTCTTTGGCAATAATTTGAATAATTTTACGATTAAGTTATTCCAAAAAATGAAACCAAAACTACTAATTTTCATTTTGTTTTTTACTTTTCCATTTTGCTATTCGCAAACCGACAAACCCCTAAAAGGAATCGTTTTATGCGATGATGCGCCAGTTCAGGGCATTGAAGTTGTTAATCTAGTAACCGAAAAAACTTCAATTACAAACAGCAAGGGAGAATTTTCAATTTTAGCAAAAGTTGAAGATATGATTGTTTTTGTTTCTGAAAAGTACGAATACAAAAGAGTGTTTTTGGATAAAGAATTTCTGGATAAAAACAATTTTACCATTTTATTGACCAGAAAACCAGAACAACTTGATGAAGTTGTAGTTTTCAAAATACCAAACATCAAATTGAGTAAAGATAAAGCCTACGAGCAAGGAAAGATAAATGAACTAGTTTTGGAAAAAGCGGCAAGGAATCCAAAACCAATAGGTGTTTATGACGGAACTTTGGTCAACAGCCCTGACTTAATACGAATTGGAGGGATGATTTTAAGTATATTTAAAAAAGAAAATGACACTCCAAAAAAAGTTAGTCCTGAAATTAAATTTAAAGATATTGCCTTGACAACTTATGAAGAAGATTTTTTTATAAATACCTTAAATTTAAAACCCGATGAAATAGCACTTTTTCTTGAATTTTGTGACACCGATCCTAAATCCAAAACTATTTTGAACAACAACCCCTTGAGTTTAATGGATTTTATATTGACAAAAAACGAGGAATTTAAAAAACTACCTACTTCAGAAAAAAAATAAAAAAGCTACCAAAATTGACAGCTTTTTAAAATTGAATTCGAATTATAAATTAATTTTTTAAATTTTCCACAAATTGATCAAACAGATAAGAAGAATCGTGAGGCCCGGGACTTGCTTCTGGATGATATTGTACTGAGAAACAGTTTTTATTTTTCATTCTCATGCCAGCAACTGTTCCATCGTTGAGATGTAAATGCGTGATTTCCATATCAGGATGACTGTCTAATTCTTCCTTATTTACAGCAAAACCGTGATTTTGAGAAGTGATTTCTCCTTTTCCAGTAATCACATTTTTAACAGGATGATTAATTCCTCTATGTCCATTGAACATTTTGTAAGTCGAAATTCCGTTGGCCAAAGCAATTACTTGATGACCTAAACAAATCCCAAATAATGGTTTGTCATTGGCAAGAATTTCTTTTGCCAAATCAATTGCTCCAAAAAGTGGATCAGGATCACCAGGACCGTTGGACAAGAAAAACCCATCTGGATTAAATTCAGCTAATTCCGAATATTTGGAATCGTAAGGAAATACTTTAATGTAACAATCTCTTTTGGCAAGGTTACGAAGGATATTCGTTTTGATTCCTAAATCTAAAGCAGCAATCTTATACGTTGCATATTCGTCTCCAAAAAAGTACGGTTCCTTGGTAGAAACTTTTGATGCTAATTCCAAACCTTTCATATCTGGAACTTTCGCCAATGCTGCTTTAAGTTCCTCAATTGGCGTATCATCAGTACAAATTACTGAATTCATTGCGCCGTTATCACGAATATAACTAACGAGTCCTCGTGTGTCAACATCAGAAATGCAGATTAGGTTTTGTTTTGTAAAATAATCTTCCAAGCTCCCTGTAGCATCTTCTCTAGAATAATTGAAACTGAAATTTTTACAAACCAATCCAGAAATTTTTATGCTATTCGACTCTATCTCTTTGTCGTTTACTCCGTAATTTCCAATATGAGCATTGGTAGCCACCATTATTTGACCATAGTATGATGGATCGGTGAATATCTCTTGGTAACCGGTCATTCCAGTATTAAAACAAACTTCACCAAAAGTAGTTCCTGAAATTCCGATAGATTTACCGTGAAAAATGGTTCCGTCACTTAATAGAAGAATGGCGCTTTTTCGTGTTGTGTATTTCATCAGTCGTTGATATTATTCTTTAATTGTCTCATTGAACTAAGCTATGCCTCGTTCCATTTGTAGTTAAATGTTGTGCAAATTTAATTTTTTAGTGCTAGAGGCGCAAAGATTTCGCAAAAGTATTTTGGACAAAAAAAAAGGACAAACTAATAAAAGTTTATCCTTAATCTTTATTGAATGATTATCTTCATAATTATTCAGCAGCCTCTTCATTAGTTGGAGTTTCCTCAACAGTTGAAACTTCAGCAACTGGAGTTGCAACAGCTTCATCTGCTTTCTTAGCTTTTCCACCACGACGGCTTTTTGCTTTTTTAACTTCTTTTTTACCTCCGTTGTAAAGCTCATTGAAATCTACTAGTTCGATCATTGCCATATCAGCATTATCTCCCAAACGATTTCCAACTTTAATGATACGTGTGTATCCACCTGGACGGTCACCTACTTTAGCTGCTACGTCTCTGAACAAGTCAGTTACAGCATATTTGCTACGCAAGTAAGCAAAAACTATACGACGATTGTGAGTCGTGTCAGCTTTAGATTTTGTTATTAATGGCTCAACAAATTGTTTAAGCGCTTTTGCTTTTGCAACAGTAGTGTTAATACGTTTGTGCTCTATAAGAGAACAAGCCATATTAGCCAACATAGAACTTCTATGTGCAGTCTGTCTGCTTAAGTGATTGAATTTTTTTCCGTGTCTCATTGCTATTTTAAATTTAACCCCGATTAATCAGGATTAGATTACTCTTTATCTAATTTGTATTTTGCTAAATCCATACCGAAGTTCAAATTTTTAATTGCCACTAGTTCATCTAGTTCAGTTAAAGATTTTTTACCAAAATTACGGAATTTCATTAGGTCATTTTTATTGAAAGATACTAAATCTCCAAGTGTGTCAACTTCAGCCGCTTTTAAACAATTTAATGCTCTTACAGAAAGATCCATATCAACAAGTTTAGTTTTAAGTAATTGTCGCATGTGTAATGACTCTTCGTCGTACGATTCTGTTTGTGCAATTTCGTCAGCTTCAAGAGTAATTCTTTCGTCAGAAAACAACATGAAATGGTGAATTAAAACTTTGGCAGCTTCTGTAAGGGCATCTTTTGGATTGATAGAACCGTCAGTTTTTATTTCGAAAACCAATTTCTCGTAATCTGTTTTTTGCTCTACACGGAAGTTTTCAATTGCATACTTAACATTTTTTACCGGAGTAAAAATAGAGTCAGTAAAAATAGTTCCAATTGCAGCATTTTGTTTTTTGTTCTCTTCAGCAGGAACATATCCTCTACCTTTTTCGATGGTTAAATCGAAATGTAGCTTGATTTTAGGATCTAAATTACAGATTATAAGTTCTGGATTCAAAACTTGGAAACCTGAAATAAATTTCTGAAAATCACCAGCTGTTAATTGATCTTTACCAGTAACTGAAATAGTAACTGATTCATTATCTATATCTTCTATCTGACGTTTGAAACGTACTTGTTTAAGATTTAGAATAATTTCGGTAACGTCTTCAACAACTCCTGAGATAGTAGAAAACTCATGATCTACACCTTCGATACGAACCGATGTAATTGCATAACCTTCTAATGCTGAAAGCAAAACTCTTCTAAGTGCGTTACCAACTGTCAATCCGTAGCCAGGTTCTAAAGGTCTAAATTCGAATTTACCTTCAAAATCGGTTGAATCGATCATGATAACTTTATCGGGCTTCTGAAAATTAAATATTGCCATAAATTTCGACTAAGTCAATTATTATTTGTTGTACAACTCTACGATTAATTGTTCTTTAATATTTTCTGGAATTTGAAGTCTAGCAGGTACAGAAACAAAAGTACCTTCTTTTAAATCGTTATTCCAAGTTATCCATTCATAAACATGACTTGAATTAGATAAAGAACGTTCGATAGATTCTATTGATTTAGATTTTTCACGAACGGCAACTTTATCACCAGGTTTAAGGTGGTAGGAAGGGATGTTTACATTTTCACCATTAACAGTAATGTGACGGTGAGAAACGATTTGACGTGCACCTCTTCTAGAAGGAGCTATACCCATTCTAAAAACAACGTTGTCTAATCTTGCTTCACACAATTGTAATAAAACTTCACCAGTAACCCCTTTAGTAGCTGATGCTTTTTCGAATAAATTTCTGAATTGTTTTTCTAAAATTCCATAAGAATATTTAGCTTTTTGCTTTTCCATTAACTGAACAGCATACTCAGATTTTTTTCCTCTTTTTTTAGCCATCCCGTGTTGTCCAGGAGGATAATTCCTTTTTTCGAAAGCTTTATCGTCTCCGAAAATTGCTTCGCCGAATTTACGTGCGATTCTTGTACTTGGACCAGTATATCTTGCCATTTTAAATTGTTTAAGATTGAGATTATGAATTCAGGTCTTATCCTTCGATAATCGTTATTCAATCTAGTTATACTATAATTAAATTTTGAGTATTAAACTCTACGTCTTTTAGGAGGACGACATCCGTTGTGAGGCATTGGAGTAACATCTATGATCTCAGTTACTTCAATCCCACCATTGTGCAAAGAACGAATCGCAGACTCACGCCCGTTACCTGGTCCTTTTACATACACTTTTACTTTTTTAAGTCCCGCTTCTAACGCTACTTTACTACAATCTTCTGCTGCCATTTGGGCTGCATACGGAGTGTTCTTTTTAGAACCTCTGAAACCCATTTTACCAGCTGATGACCAAGAAATAACTTCACCTTTTTTGTTTGTCAAAGAAATGATGATGTTATTGAAGGTAGCAGAAATATGAGCTTCTCCCGTTGATTCAACGATAACTTTACGTTTTTTTGCAGTTGCTTTAGCCATATTACTTATTATTTAGTTGCTTTTTTCTTGTTTGCAACAGTTTTTCTTTTTCCTTTTCTTGTTCTAGAGTTGTTTTTCGTTCTTTGCCCTCTTAATGGAAGACCAGATCTATGACGGATACCTCTATAACATCCAATATCCATTAAACGTTTAATGTTTAAAGAAACTTCTGAACGTAGTTCACCTTCAATTTTGAAAAATGATACTGCATCACGAATTGCTCCGATCTGATCGTCATTCCAATCTTGAACTTTTGTATCTTGGCTAACTTGAGCTTTATCTAAAATCTCCGCTGCTCTACTTCTACCAATTCCGAAGATATAGGTTAAAGCGATAACTCCTCTTTTGTTTTTTGGGATGTCTACCCCTGCTATTCTTGCCATAACTATCCTTGTCTTTGTTTAAATCTAGGATTCTTTTTGTTGATTACGTATAATCTGCCTTTTCTTCGTACAATTTTGCACTCGGCACTTCTTTTTTTAACTGATGCTCTTACTTTCATTTTGAATATCTTTAATATCTATAAGTAATTCTT
>CAMBHH010000153.1 GCA_945866505.1 Flavobacterium psychrophilum | reverse complement strand
TAGATATGTATGATAAGGTTTTCTGTCTGTAGATGTTGTTCCATCTCCAAAATTCCAAAGGACTGCGTCTATTTTTTCGACAGAATTTATAAAAAAATGGGTTGCTTGACCGAAACAATTAAATTCGTAACTAAAAGCATAAAGAAATAAAGAGGTTATGAATGGTGGTAATCCCTGCTCTGTACTTCCGGTTTTCAAATCTATTGCGTTTTCTCTATAATTACAACTTGTTCCATCTGCTTCGGGATTATTAATTACCGATATTTTATTCCGTTTGGGATCAGATGTAACATATCCAGCACGATATATTTTTTCGTCAATAGCCAATTGCAACGCCCCTGATATAAGAGGAGAAGTAGCTACAACAGTTTTTGAGCCTACTATATTTGAACTTTTAAGGTCATATTGAACCAATAAACTTTCTAAAATGGTCTCACCATCTGCACTGAATTTATTTGTAGTGATGTATAATTTTTTGGTCTTGGCCGAAAATTCTACACCATAAGGATTTGCATTGGTCAATAGCGACATTTCATTGCTTATTTTTCCGGTACTTGCATCGAAATCATAAAGTAAAACATTTCCGGTATCTCTTATCGGATTGCCTTTTGGTCCTTTTTCATTTGTTCGCCTTGATGAATTGTTTGCAATCGCAATTTTTTTTCCATTTGGAGACGCTTTTAAATATCCGATAGCATTGGCAAGATAGCCGCCTATTGGGATTGTAAGAGTGGTCGATGTTTTGACAGGAGTTTTGTTGACGCCTTGAATACCAATTTTAAATGCATAAAAATTATTAATAAAGTGTGTAATTACCCAAAACGAAACCCCGTCATCATGCTGAACGGCAGTAATTTTTTCGGAACATTTGTATTTTATTTCTTCGCTATCATTTGGATTATAAGTAACCAATGGAATATTTTTTTCTGCAAGTACAATGTCGCCAAGACCATTATCTAGTCGCATATCCACTTGGGAATAATTCAATCCATTATTTGGAGCATCTATATCATTTAACGAATCGTCATCTGCATTTGCAGGAAGTGGTTGGTCAACGGTAAAAATATAATAAATATAAGGGTTATTTGGTTTTGGGACGATTATCGCCGATTGTGTACTGGAATTATTCCCCATTAATCCGTACCCATTAGGCATAGTTTGATGGTTTTTATTGTAAACGATAGAGCCATCAGTATAAAAAAGTAAATTACCGTCTTTATCAGAAATAGTGGTGCAACCTTCTTTAGTAAATAATTGACCATTTGTTAATGCAACTGGACTTCCCGAATTGAAATCCAAACCTGCATTGTTCCCAAAATACCAGATAGCTGCTTCTTTTTGTGCAAAAGTAGCATTTGTCAGTATAAAAAAAAATGAAACGAACAGGGTACTAATTTTCATATTCCACTAAAACATCAAATGTAATAAATTACAAACCGAGACTAGATAATACTGGCTTGATTTGGTAATAATTAACGTTTCAAACTAAAATGACCTTTAGCTTCTCGTCCATCATCTAGTTTTATGGTGTACCAATAATCATCCGGTGGTAAAGGAATTCCGTTGAAAGTACCGTCCCAACCTTCGCTTCGTGAAGGAATCCATTGTTTGAGAAGTTTTCCAAATCGGTCGAAAATGTAGATTGTTGAATTTGGGTTGAAACTAGCATTTACGCCTTTTACACTCCAATAATCATTGTAACCATCATTGTTTGGAGTAAAGAATTTTGGAACACTTACAACGGCTATGGTTTGTTGAATAGTACCACAACCTTTTTTGTCACGCACATAAATAGTGTGTATACCTCCAGCCACATTAGTGAAAATTTTAGCGTCTTGGAAAAATCCAGAAGGGTCGTCTAAACTGTATTCGTAATTTCCTAAACCGCTTGCATTTACTGTTACCGTGTTGTTTTCAGCCATATCCACAATTTGAATGGAATCTAATTTAGCTACATCTGAGGCTGTTACTTTTATTGTTCGAGTTCTGGGACAACCGTCTATGCTAGTAACTTCAACAGTATACAATCCCTCTTCATTTACATCTATCTCATAGGTTTTTTTGGGTAGAATAGTCCCATCTTTTGACCAAATATAAGTATAATTACTTGTTGGTGAGCCGTCTTGAATTCCCGCGTCGAGTTGTACAAAAAATGTTGGATTATTGGAGCAGACTAATTTGTCATCGTTTCCATTGGTGTTCAAATTTATTTTTGGTAATGGATCTACTATAAAAGGAATGATTACTTCAGCATAACAAGTTTTATTGATTGGGTTTTCGACAATCACTTTTACATTTTGAGTTCCTGTTACAAACGGATTTGGCAATGGACTAGGCAATGGCTTTCCCTTTTCATCAAAGTAGTTCACTTTCATTCCAATTTGACCATTTAAAATTGTGGTTTCAAATGTTGAAGTATCAAATGCTAATTTTCCATCTTGGAATAATGGATCTTTTTCATCATCACAGAATTTTGTCGATGTAATTGGCATGGCTAATGCTTGTGGCAAATCATCAACAATAAACTGTATAGTAGTTTCATCAAAACATTTTTGTGCGGTAGCATTGGTAATCACAGCTTTTATAATTTGTGATTTAGTAGTGAAAGTCTTTGGGAAAGGACTTGTTATCAAAACTCCATTAGCATCTTTGAGAGGATTATTAGACGAATCAAAATAAGTCACTGTAACCGGAAAAGATTGGTTTATTCCTTTTATATTTGCTTCTAATGTAGCGGTATCAAATGCAAAAATCTTATCTTGGTTGTCATCACATTGTCTTGGGATTGAAACTGGATTTGCAAAAGGTAATTTTTCTACAGTTAGAGAAACAAACGGCCCTAATCCATAGCACGCATTATCTACATCACTGTCCACACGAACCCAAATATCTTGCATGTTTGGATAACCAATATTTCTATAGTTTACTAAATCAGTAATAACATCAAGTTCTGCTAATGCATCAGCTTGATTTCGATAATAATTGATAGTGTAATTAACCCCAACAGTGGTTGGCAATAAGTTTTGAATTGTTGCTTTTGTTGTAGTTAAGTTAAAAGTTGCAATTCCGTCTCGCTTATTATTGTTGGCATTATTATTTCCATTAATATCCAAAAAATCATCACAAGTCGGGGGCAATTTAATATTGTAAGTGGACGGAATATTTGTTGCCAAAACTTGCAATGTTACTTTAGAAACACTAAAACAACCGTTGGTGTTTACAACTCGTGCCCAAACTGGCATTGTGCCAGCAGTTGTGTTTGTAAAAGCCATAGGATTTGGAATTAATTGCGTCGGATCGGCCGCATTGGCTCCAGCCAACGTGGTGTAGTAAGTAAAAATTTCTTTACTAGAATTCGCGGATATTTGATTGTTTTTTACAGTCAGATTGAAAGTGGAAATTGCATCTAAATCATTGTCGCATTGAATAATTGAAATATCATTTACAACAGGTAATGCATAAATTCTCAACGTGGCTTCAGTTGAGGTTAGACCGCAAGAATTTCCTATTTTACTCAATTCAACACGGTATTTATAGCCATTCATAGCACTGGTAACCTTTGTTATTCCTAATGAGTTTGTAGTAACATCAGCATAAGTTGCATCGTTTACGAGGTTTTTCCAATTTATGCCATTAGTCGAAAGTTGCCATTGATAAGTACATCCACCATTATCAACTACAGTAATTTTAGCGTTTTGCAACTCGCAAATAGGAGCGACTATTGGCTGTGTAGTAATTACAATAGGAGCAGCAATTAAATAGTTGGGATGGGGAATTGTATATGGAGCTCCAGTAACACGACCGTTTAAGTCAACCGTTATTGGTGCGTTTCCAAATTTTCCATCTCCATCAGTATCTGTAAAACCAGCTTCTTTAACATCTGAGCATAAATCATTATCACTATCTAAATCGCGATAATTTCGAATTCCGTCTGCATCCAAATCATTTCCAGTTTCCACTAAATCTAAAATTCCATCATTGTCGGTGTCCAAATCCAAATAGTCCAAAACTCCGTCTTTATCTGTGTCAACAGGGTTTAATCCTGGCTCAAAAGCATTGTCGAGTCCATTTTTATTGGTGTCAGAATTTGATAAATTAACCGAATTATTTGCTTGGGCTTCTATGGTGTCAGGAATTCCATCGTTGTCAGAATCAGTATCTATGTCGTCCGAAATGCCATCTAAATCAGAATCTTTTGGAACGCAGACCGCATAAATTTTCATCGTCGATTTGTTTGGAAAATCGTCTGATAAATTTTTGTGTGTAAACCGTATCGAATTGGTTAAATAAGATTGGAATTTGAACGTGCCAGTTCCCGCTGCTAAAGGAGTTGCGCTATTGAGCCTAAATCGGATTTCGAAAGAAGAAAATTGAGTAACGCCACTTTCATAGATTCCGTCATAATTTGTATCAATTAATAATTGGTCATCGGGATTTAGTACGGAAATAGTTTTATCAATATCTGAATTGATGATATATTCGCCATCGGCATTTAATAAATCGCTAATATTTGCAGTCGAAACGTAATCAAGACCTACGCTTATGGGTTGAGGAAAATTAAGCGCATACGTCACACTATTGTCTTTTCCAGCAGGAACTTCCGTAATGAAGCTACCATCTGAACTACTGCTAAATGGTAATACGCTTGCTGTTACAGAAGTCGAAACTTTGCCTGTAAAGGAATTGAAATATTTTCCAACCGTAATTGTTCCTGCATTATAATTTGAAATATCGATTTTTTGGTCTCCATAGGATTCTGTACAGTTCGACACGCCATCATTGTCATTATCAACGTCAATGTTATCATTAGTATCATCTTTATCGTTGTCTGTTGTACAACCACTTACGGGTATTTTATCAGAAGGCACAAAACCATTGCCAGGACATCCAGAAATAGCGCCTTGAACTTGATAGTAACCTGGCGTGTCTGGTATGTAGGAGTTATTTGTAGCTCCAGGGATAAGAATGTCATTTTTATACCATCTAAAAGTATCGTAGGATGACGAACCGTTGATTTTTAGTTCTAAATTTGGAATACATAAGGAACTTGAACCTATTTTGAAATCGGATATAATTTCTGGTTTTAAATCAAATCCTGAATAGTAGCCGCCATAAGTGGCGAAATTATTAGTACTAAAATACGAAACATAAACTTGTTTAGAAGAACTTATTGCAATGTTGCCCGATAAACCAGAGACCGAATAACGCACAAAACCTGAATTGCCTTGTACCTGAACCGCAGGAGCTGAGGTAATAGTGCCGTTAATTTTTACCAAAGCGCCAGTTTCTGTAACGATGTTTATTGATCCGTTGAATACGATGTTGCCAATAGATTGAATTAATGGGATATTATCGACTGTGTTTGGCGTAGCGCAATTGAGTGGTGGTACGAAAAAAAGATTTTGGTTTGCCGAATTATTTGTTCCTGCAATGCTTTGATAGGCAAATACACTTTCGGTAGCGTTGACATACAAGTTTTCATTGACAAATCTACTACCGTCAAGGACTACATAATCGCCAGCATTTACTAATGTTGCAAAAGGAAGTGGGTTGCCATTGACAAATATTTTAGTATCGGGTTTGTGTGCTATCAGTAAAACACGTTCTAGCTCATCTGTTCCTAGTGCTTTTATGAAAATGTATTCTTTTCCTGTTTTTTCAAAAGAAACAATTTGATCGAAACCAACATCTCTGCCGCTTTGCGTGGAATTACTTCCTCCAATAGATCCCGAATTGACAACAACGGGTTTATTGCTTTCTACTAATGCCCCAATCATTTTGGAACTATTCGATGGAGAATTGTTTCCCGCATAATTTTCTAACGCCAAAACGTAGCTTTCATTTTTGTTTAAGCTTACCACTATTGGTGCGGTATAACTCGTTCCATCTGAAAAAATTGTACCAATTGGAAGGTTTGAAATAGTAACCGTAGTATTGTTTTCCGTAGCTAATACAGATCCAAAGTTTAATAAAGTATCATCTACATTTGGGTTCAACATGCCGCCCAATCTAAATGAAGTGCCTAGCGCACTGGTTCCCTTAGAAACAAGTCCGCCAGCTTGATTGTAACCTCCATTGTTATTTCTAGTTGCATTCAATCGGACACTCGCATAAATTAAATCCTCAGCTTCAATGATGTATCCCTTATTACCAACAATTCCGATCCTAGTTTTTGGGGTAAAGAGTTGGGTATTATCGCCTTGCCCAATTGTATGA
The DNA here is from genome assembly GCA_945866505.1 of Flavobacterium psychrophilum. Lineage (GTDB taxonomy): Bacteria > Bacteroidota > Bacteroidia > Flavobacteriales > Flavobacteriaceae > Flavobacterium > Flavobacterium psychrophilum_H. The sequence goes on along the minus strand of CAMBHH010000153.1, from coordinate 2,165 downwards.
ACATAAGGAGCAGTATTGCTTACTTGACCTAAAATTATATTACCACCAATTTCAATAATTTTAAAATTAACATTGGTTGTGTTTGGTGTTGAAATATAGATGTATTGATCTTCAACAAAATCATCTTGCGAGGTTAATGGCGGGATAAAATGTGTTTTGCTAAACTGTGCAAAACAATTTATTGATATAAAAATAAAAAGTAAAAGCGCTATTTTTTTCATTTGCTAAAAATATAAAAAAGGATCATCTTTTTAATGTAAAATGACCTTTTATTCTTTTTCCGTCACCAAAGTTTAATTGAAACCAATAATCATCTGCTGGTAATTCTTTGCTAGCATATTTTCCGTTCCAACTGGGACTGTTAATGTTGAGCTCTTTTAATAATTTGCCAAAGCGGTCAAAGATGGTCAAAGACACCCCAGGAAATAAATCTAGATTTTTTATTTTCCAAACATCATTGTATCCATCTCCATTTGGAGTAAAAAATCGCGGATAATCGAGCACATAAACTATAAATGGCTCAGATAGTCCGCATCCGTTTTTGTCATTTACATACCCAAAATATTTTCCAGGCGCTATTCCTGTGAAAAGTGGACTGTCTTGAAAAGAAGAGCCATCTAGGGAAAATTCAAAATTACCACCATTGCCCGTATATTGTAATAAAACTGAATTCTCCTTTCCTGTAAAATCATCAATTGTTGCACCAGTAATTGTAGCAATTTCAGAGCGATTCACGGTAAATTTTTTCACGGCCGAACATCCATTGGCATTGGTAACAGTTACCGAATAATCACCAGCACTATAAACTGAAATGCCTTCTGTCTTTTCTCCATTGCTCCATAAATAAGATGAAAAACCAGAAGCCACACTTAAATCGACTTTAGAACCAAAACAAAGACTTGCGGTTTCGTCCTGAAAATCGGGAGGAATGAATGTGTTCACATTAAGTGTAATTGGAACAATTCCGAAACAATCTGTACCGTTGACAATGCGAGCTTGAATAATTTGTTGGTTTGGAATGGTGTTTTTGAAAATATTGGGCAAAGGATTTTTTTGGGCAATGGCACCTGTCGTGTTTGAATAATATTCTACAATCATCGTAGAAGGCAAACCACTCAAAACTTGTGGACTAACTTGGGTATTCAAATCAAACTGGTTTAATCCGTCTTGTAGTACATCACCATCACAGGTTGATATAGGATTTTGTACTGCAAGAATATTGTTTGCAATTACAAGTTTGATTTCAGCATAACTGGCACAGCCAAATGAGTTGGTAACTCTAGCTATAAGAAAGGGTACTGTAAGTTTGTTTTCATAAGCAGTAGGAGTCAAAATTGGATTTCTTGGTACTTGTGCATCTGCTTTCGATTCGTAATAGACGACTGGACTTAAACCAGCGTTGTTGTTTTTGATAATGTTCTCTACTTTAGTTAAATCAAAAATAGAAATCCCGTCACTATTATCATTGCATTGAGCAAGAGTGGTATTTAATAAAATAATTTCGGGAGCAAATTCTAATTTTATTTCGTCTGTAGCCAAACAAGTTGCTGGAGTGAAAACCACTTCAACTTTATAGATTCCACTATCAGCAATACGTAAACTTGGACTTTTTTCAGAAGAAAGTATCTTTCCATCTTTATACCATTTATAAGCGTAAGTTGGTGGTAATTTGGTGTCAATAGTATAGCTTTCGCCAAAGCAAATTGGATTGCTGGATGCTAATCTATCGACCCCTAAGTCTATTTTTGGAGCAAAGCTTCCCGCTTTTAAAAACACTGCCGAATCGTAATATTCATTAAAATCATTGGCAATAACTAACTTAATATGGTAACTTTTTCCCGCAATTACAGGAGTTTGAGCGTTTAATACGACAGTTTGCCCAGCATAATTTATGGGACTTGAAGTTGTATTGAAACCATTAAAATAGTTGTCGTTTACAGCACCGCAACCATTATTGGATCCCGATGGAGGAATGGCAGGACGGATATTGGTAGAGGAAACAGGGGTTTGTGTGCCTGGAATTACCGCCAGATTGGTATAAACCGCACTTGGGCTGTTTTCTTTTATTAAAAAAGCAAATGCATCAGTATAATTACAGGAACCTGTACCAGCATATTCTGTGGAAGCAAAGAGATAATCAAAACTCAAAAAATTAGTTAAGGGTA
>CAMBHH010000152.1 GCA_945866505.1 Flavobacterium psychrophilum | reverse complement strand
TCAGAACTGAAACTAGCGCCTTCAATAAATACAGCCGAATCATAATTGTCGTCTCCCACATTAGCGATGGCAAGTTTGATGTGATAGGTTTGTCCACATTGCACATCAGCAATTGCACCAATAACCTTGGTAAACCCATCATATTGAATAGTTGTTCCACTTTCGTTATTGATATAATATTGGCAATATTCACAAGGTCCAGAATTTGACAATCCATTGTTAAGATTATTAATAGAAACTGGAAGGCTAGTATTAGGAATCAAAGCTATATTAGTAGCATTTCCCGAAAAGGGTCCGGTTATGCCTGGTCCACTCAAAAAGAAACCAAAATTGTCATTATATGTTTCATTAACAAACTCAGGATATTCCTCTGAAGCAAAAACAAAATTGAAATTTAATTTGTTTCCAGTGGGTACAAAATCAAATTCGAGAATCGCAACACTTTTAATTGTCTGATTATTAGAAAGAATTTTTAAATCATTGTCTCCAATAAATGAATTGGAAGTAGGTAAAGTTGCCTTATCTTGGTCATTTGGTCCTTTGGCAATTAATGAATTTCCTGTACTTAAAATGATACCTTTATCAATACCGATATTAGTGGTTGCACCGTTAGAAAATTGTCCAATTTGGTCGTATTTAGTGGTTGCAGTTGGCGCAAAATTGTTAAATTTAATATTAGATATAGTAACTCCTTGTCCCAACAATACATTTTGAGCTAGCTCCTGCGGGGTTTGTGTACTATTATCGATTACCAATTGAGCTTTGATAATATAACTATTTAATGCCATTAAAAGAACAAAAAATACTTTTTTCATTTATTATTTTACAGAGTAATAATTTTATTTGAGCAAATATAATCTTTCTAAATTTCTTACTAAACTTATTACTAAAATCTGCTCAAGAATACAATAATAAATATCAATTTTTTAAATATTGATCTGCCAAGTATTAATTAATTACGGGAGAAAAGTTAGAATTACTTTGTAATTATGAAAAAAAAAATCGAACGTTAGGTTTATTAAACGAAATGATCTCAAAAAAAATAAGAAAACTGCTTGGCTGTATTTCAAGCAGTTTTTTATAAAAAATAAATATTTTGCATTATACTCATAATCAATTATGTTATAAATAATAATATGATTTTGAATTCGCTCCATATAATTGTGGAGCTTTTTTTATAATTAAAACGGACTCGACCATTTCGAATTACTATAAACATCTGTTCCTGAAAGGGTTTTTAGAAAAGCAACTAAAGCATCTACTTCAGTAGCAGTAAGATTTAATTGTTGTCCAAAACCGTTTGGAGCTAATCTTGGGTCAAGATTAGTATTTCCTGGTGCAAGATTGATTTTGCCATAATGACCTATTACTGTTTGAAGTGTTGTAAGATTTCCGGTGTGCATCATTGGACCATTTGTTGTTCCGTCCAGTTTTACTAAATTTCTCAATGAAGGAGATCTAGTATTGGTTATGTCAATTCCTGTTCCATTCAAAACGCCAATTATTCCGTTATTTCTTGAGTTAGGATCAATGTCAAATTCTGGAGCAGCATGACAAGTAGCGCAACCAACTCCTCCTGCAGTTCGTGAACCACTAGCATCAAAAACTGGACGCGAAAGAAATAAATTTTTACCTTGATTTTCTTGATTTGTAAAATTGGAAAATGGTTGGTTATCGTTAGCCGCCAAAGCCCTTCCAGCATCATATTTTGAATCGAATGATTGAATACTTCTTACAAATTGAGCCAATGCCAATTGGATTTTATTTTCGGTAATTTCTTCTGACCCAAAAGCATATTTAAACAACTCTTTGTAATAACTGGTGTTTTGAAGCTTTGTAATTAACTTATTAATATTTTCGTCTCCGTTTGTACCACTGAATCCCATTTCAACATGATCTTTTATGGGTTGTGTGGTTTGATTTTCTAAAGTTGTGGCCCTTTCGTCCCAAAAGAATTTAGCTTCGTTTGAGAATCTTGAATTTACCAAACGCATCGAATGTCTGGTGGTTGTTCCATTAACACCATCACTTGCTGCGGAAACATCTCCAAAAGCATTGGCTTGGTTATGACACGAAGAACAAGAAATGGTATTATTGGATGATAAATTAGTGTCATAAAATAAAACTCGCCCGAGAGTTGCTCCTTTATCCGTAATTGGATTTCCAGCAGTGTTGTCTTTACTGATATAAGTTGGTTTTCCTTGGTTTGCGTAATTACTTGGATTAGTCAAATCAATTTTACCAGCAAATTTTGCGGTCATATTTGGATACAAATCTGTTGAGGCTGAATCATTACTATTGCTACAGGAAAATAGTATAATTACTAAAGCTAATAGGAAAAGCGGTCCGATGTTTTTCATGAATAAATGGGTTTATTCTTTAGATTATATTTACAGATTTTCTTTTGAATACAATTTATTTTTGAATAATAACTTTATGAGTTTTGTGATTTGAATTATCTGAAATTTTTAAAAAGTAAATGCCATTGTATAACGTTTCGGTTTCAAAAATGCACAAGGTACTGCCTTGCAACAACTCTTTGGTTTGAATTATTTTTCCCAACTCGTCAATTAATTCAGCTTTTAAATTAGCAGCATTCATTTGAGATTGAATAGCAATAAAATCTTGTGCAGGATTAGGATATATTGAAATATTTAAAGCAGTAGAATCAAAATCAGGATTTTTTAAAACTGGACTATACGTAGACGTAGTTTCAGATATTGAAGTTACCTTGGAGGCCGTTACATTTCCATAATATGTCGGACCAATTACATAAGGATAAGCCGAATTATGATTAGCGTCGACCGTTGTAAAATACGCATAAGTTCCGTTTGGGTATTCGGGAGTTATACAAAAACGACCATTATGCACATCTAAATAGTCGGGTTCAGTGCGTGAAATGTATTCATAATCTTCTCTAAAATACCCATTAAACATGGTTTGTGTTCCCACTATTTGGTTTATCGAAGGCCCGTTTGTTCGAAGACCTGTTGGGTATGATTTTAATTGATAACTTGATTTTAATCTTGTAATTCCGCCAGTTCCATCTGTTTTAGCATATCCGTAAGCCCCGTAAATAGGGAAGCCATCATAAGCAAAGCCCAGCAGCGGTGAATGTTGAGTAGTATTAATTACATACAAACCATCGGAAGGGTAGGTACTGCATATTGTTGAAGTTACTACTAAGTCCAAATTGAAGGCACTTGGGTTTTGATGATGGTGGTAATTACCCATAGCAGGATGCGCTTTTGCGCAATCAAAACCTAATTTTTCAGCAGGAATAGCGTCTCTATTCCAGGCATTAGTAGCCGCTGGACCTCCTGGGCACGGTGGATTTCCTGGGCCACCACAAAGCGCGTTAGTAGTTGCATTCCATGCCACACCGTCACGGTAATCAAATAAGGCAACTCCATTGATGAATATTCCATTATTACCACCTTTTGTCTCAGTCGCAGTTCCCACATTTTTAGTAGGATTTAAGGGAATTTGAAAAATGGCTCCATTTCTTGTTGTTGCTAATGATGTGTTTCCATCAAGAAATGGTCCTGTAATGTATGCGGGAATTCCGTTGGTGGTCACGTAAACCCAATCAGTAGAATATTGTACTTTTTGCACATTGGCCAATACTGCATCGATAATTGGCGTAGAATTTCCAGATACATAATGTCTTCCTGTGATAGAAGTCGTATTTCTTAACCAAGAGGTTATGGCCGGAATTGTTTGCGCTATCAAGGAATTTCCGACAGCTGTAATTAGTAAAACGACTAAGATTTTTTTCATAATTGATTGAATTAGAGTTACTGTTTAGTAGTTAGACGATAAAAAAATAATATTCTTGCGATATTTATTAATTATTTTCTCTTGGATAGGAAAAACGTGGGTTAAAAAGGAATTCTTGATCTGTTAAAGTCTTCAGAAAAGCTACCAAATCAACGCGATCGTGTTCGGATAAATGCATTGGTTTTGATAACTGTTTGGGTAAAATAGTATTGCTTCTGATTGAATTGTAATGTTTAACTACCTCGGTTAATGTTTTAAATCTCCCGTCGTGCATATACGGAAAAGTAAACTGAATATTTCGTAATGTTGGCACTTTGAATCGAAGAGAATCTTCATTTTGATGTGTCATTTTTATTCTTCCCAAGTCATTTAAGGTCGTGTCAATTTCCAAACCATTATTTTCGAATTTTCCATTAGTAAATAGAGGCTCAGTGTGGCAAGAAGCGCAGTTTGTTTTAAAAAGTTGATACCCATTTTGCTCTTGTTCAGTAAATTCAGTTTCTTTGCGCATCACTTTATCGTATTTCGAATTGGATGAAACCAGTTGCAATTCAAACTGAGAAATGGCCTTTAAAAGTCTTTGTCCCGTAATTTTCGAACTACCAAATGCTTTTTCAAATAAAATGGGATAATTTTCTGTTTTTTGAAGTTTGCTGACCACATTTTCTAAGGTTTCATCCATTTCTACTGGACTTGTAATAGGATTTAAGGGTTGAACGTCTAAATGATTTACGCCACCGTCCCACATAAAACTTTTACTCCAAGCTAAATTCATTAACGTCATCGAATTTCGATTGCCTACTTTGCCATCAATTCCGTGACTTAAACTGTGGTCAACGTGAGTAAAACCAGTAGCTTGCAAATGGCAACTGGTGCAAGATATCGTACTATCTCTAGATAAAATGGGATCATAAAATAATTTTCGTCCCAGCTGAAATCCTTCTTCTGTTAATGGGTTTTTTGAAAAATCGTAATGCGCTTTTGGCCAACCTTTTGGAACCTTAAAGTACAGCGGACTGGTTTTATTTGCAGTAAAAGCTACGGTGATTAAAATCCCTACTGATACAATATGTTTAAAATGAATTTTCATTCTACGGTAAACATTTTAACACTAAAATCGGCTATTTCCATAGCTTGCTTACCCGGAATCATAACGCTATTCATCTTAGAAAGTGCTATTTCAGAAAAAATGGCTGCTAAATCAACATTAATATCTATAATTGATTTTGGATTATTGGGTTCCAAAACAATTTTTCGCATCGCATAATTTGGTTGTAAATAGCCGCCAATATGAAATTGAAATTCATTTTTTCTAGTGGTACAACTGGAACTTTTACCTTCTATTTTCAAGTTGATATAGCCACTTTGCCAAGCCCAATACATTCCTTTTGTAGGATCTAAATCGCCACCTAAAACGCCAGAAGTGCTGGCTAAACTATCGATACCAAGATTGAAAATGATTTTTTTAATGCTACTTTTTTTGTTTTTACAAAGAGAAATCTTTAGCGACTTTGGGTTCTCACTATCTATTAAATGATAACTATTTTGTTCAGTGAAAATAGAACTATCTGAAAATTGAACCGAAATGGAAGAAATATAAAATTTAAACAAATCGATTTGCAAACTGTCATTTTTGGCCGAGATATATTTTTTGTTCCATTCAAAGTCTTGCTTCTCAAATTTTAAATGAAGATGCATCACCAATGAATCCTTGGCATTTTGAGCAAAAGTCAGTTGGACAAAGAGACTAGTAATACTTAAAAAAAGACCGATTTTTTTAATCACGTTTTGGTGGTTTTGGTGAAAATAGTCGCGAAAGTTCGAAGGTCAAATCCGTATAATTTTGCATTTGATCTTTTCGACACAAATTTTTAATATCTTGAAAATGTTTAAAATGAGTTGATTCTATTTGCTTTTGGTACACTGAAATCGTAGTGATTAAACTATCTTTTTTTTGCTTGTTAACCTCATTTTCAAGTAAAAGAAAATACAATTCCTTTTTTGAATTTCGGATTTTTTCATCCAATTCATTAATTTGGCCACGATGCCAAAAAATCAGTTTTTCGTATTCTTTTTGTTGGTTTGCATCAAAATGTAATTTTTCGATGATGATTTTACGAGGTTCAGCTCGGTTTCTAGCTCCGGGCTTAGATACCACAAATCCAATGGTTGCCAGATTAAGCACCAAAAGTGCGATTACTGCGTAGGTTAATATTTTAATTTTATCCATTATCGATTTAATAAAGTTGATTCGATTTTACAATTGTTGACGCAAGAACTTCTGTTTGGTTTTCCTTGCTATTGGTTTTGCTAAAGATGAACTTCATATTTAACGATACTAAAATAACAAAGGAAGCCGCCGCAAGCCAAACCCAACGACTCGAAAGTTTAGTATCGTTAATCCTACTTTGAATTTTAAAAAATAGCGAATCGTCTGGACTGATTTTTACCATTCCTTCAGTGCTCTTTAAAACTTCATTGATCCATTCTTCTTTATCCATTTATTCTGAATTTAGTTCAGAATCTTTCAATTCTGTTCTTATTTAAATTAGACGATATTAAGTATTATTTCTTGCGATAGACTTCAAACTTTTTTGATAATTTTTCTTTAAGGCTGGCTTTTGCTCTGAAAATCAAGGACTCAACAGATGAGATACTCACTTCTAAAATGGTTGAAATTTCGGGATTTGATAAGCCATCCATTTTAGAAAGGATGAAGGCCGCCTTTTGGTTTTCGGGTAATTCATTGATAACTCCATACAGCATCTCCGCTTTTTCTTTGTTTTCCAACAAGATTCCGGGATGTTCAAAGTTGGAAATATTTTGTACTTCGAATTCGTTTTCAGATTTCTTTCCAAAAATAAAAAGACGTTTTTTGCTGCTTTTACGTTTTATGAAATCCAAGCATTTATTGATGGTAATGCGATAAATCCAAGTTTTGAGTTCCGAATTTTTATTGAATTGCCTTATAGAATGATGAACTTGTACAAACACATCCTGCGTGATTTCCTCGGCATCTTCTCTGTTTTGCAAATAATTGAGCGCCACATTATAGACCAACACTTTGTATTGGTCATAAATTTTTCTGAAATCATTTTGATTACTGCTCAATTTAAAAAAGTATTTTTTATAGACTATTTCTTTTTTTAAGGTTTTATACTAAGACGATTGTATCACATTCCTAATTCTCAAAAGTAGTTAAAATCGGGTATTTATTTTTATCAGTATTTTTTGTTTTTAAATTAATTATTATTCGATGGGGGTTAGATTGTCACAAAATGGAGGAAGATTTCATTTGTTGGAATTAGATTTTTTAAGTTTTTTTTTTATATTTGGGAAATTTAATCTGAGATTGTCAAACCTATCCAGAAAGATTTGCGCAAACAAATCCTATTATGCTTGAATTATTTAAATATTGTGTTCAATGTTAACCGAATCTAGAACCTAAATATTGAAAGATTTATAAATGACAAATACAGTGCAAAAGATATCTTTTATTGTAATTACAGTTTTCATGTTTTATGGATGTGCAGGAACAATAAAAACAGTAAAATCTCCAGAGCATGATACTAAAAATTATAAAAAAGCATATATAATTTCTACAGATAACTCTCAGTACATTCAATTTCAATTTGGTGTAATTACTCCCTTCGGATATATAATACCATCAGACGATCCAGCAGTACAACATGACATAATTGGAAATACTGATGTTATAATAAAAAACGAACTTGAAAAAAATGGTATTATCGCTGTAATTGGAAAAAAGGAAGATAGTCCCGTTGACTTTGATTTTATTGTTCAATATTATGATACATGGAGATGGGATTTTAAAAAAGTCCTCGATAAACTTGAAATCGTTTTTATCACTGCTAATGGCGATAAAGTTATTGCAAAATCATCGTACAATATTTATAAAAACAAAGAAATGCATGATTTTCCAACACCTGAGAAGGAAGTTCCAAAAATGATAAAAGAACTGCTCGCTAATTAAAAATTGCACATTAGCTACTATTGCAGATTTCGGCGATAGGCTTAACGAAAATATTGTTTTTGACCTGATATAGAAGTGCTTAACCGATACATCAAGGATTGTTAACCCAGACAATCGCCCATTAGCAAAACGTTTCGAGCAAGCAACAAAACCATGATATTGGAAATGGTTAGTTATGCCATAGATGCTTTGAGATTAGACTGCTGACAAGACAAAAAAATAGATAGCAAGATGGATGAAATTTTTGAAATCGTAGAAAATATTTTCAGTTCTGGTGGATTTATGCCTCGGTGGATTTGCGGTCAGTGGTCAGAGACGCTCGGTTGGCTTTACATTATGGCAAATATAGCAACAGGATTAGCCTATCTTTCTATCCCAATCCTCTTGTACAAATTTGTCAAAAAAAGGAAAGAAACACTATTTAAGAGGGTTTTCATATGGTTTATCCTATTCATTTTGTTTTGCGGCACTTCGCATTTTGTAGACGCTATTATTTTTTGGATTCCTTTATACAGACTAAATGCAGTGATCTTAATTATGACCGCGCTGATATCTTGGATTACTGTTTTTGTGCTTTACCGCTTCCTTCCAAATGCTTTAGAATATCGATCGCCCAAAGATTTGCAACTA
>CAMBHH010000151.1 GCA_945866505.1 Flavobacterium psychrophilum | reverse complement strand
TATAAATACAAACAAGGCGTTACCGAAGATAACAGTTTAGACATCTGGCTCAATCTATTAAAAGAAGCATTAGAAAATCCTGAAACTAATGCGGTAGATTTTGTGGAAGATTTCAAAATGAATTTATATTCTAAAGAAATTTTCGTTTTTACGCCCAAAGGAGAAATAAAATCTTTGCCCAAAGGTGCCACTTCTCTAGATTTTGCTTTCAGTATTCACTCCGAAATAGGCATTCGAACCAGAGGAACAAGGGTCAATGGAAAATTAGTTCCTTTGAATTACGAATTAAAAAGCGGTGATCAAATAGAAATTATTACTTCGCAGCATCAAAAACCAACCATCAACTGGCTGGATTATGTGACGACTTCTAGAGCAAAAAATAAAATTAAAAACGTATTAAACGAAAACACGAAAAAAATTGCCGAGGAAGGAAAAGAAGTACTAACCCGAAAACTGAAACACTTAAAAATTACGTTGAGTGAATCGGTTGTGAATGAATTGGTCAATTTTTTTAAATTAAAAACAAGTTTGGATTTGTTTTATCGCGTGGGTGTTGGCGCTATTGAAAATCAACAACTAAAGGATTATGCTTCTCAAAAAAGCAACACCTTTATGAATTTTTTCAAAAATAAAATCAAGCGTTCAGGTAATACTGCCAGCGAAGACATTCACAAACAAGTACTGAGTAGTAATTATGATATGTTGGTTTTTGGCGCAGACCAAGACAAATTGGATTATAAATTATCAACGTGCTGCAACCCTATTCCGGGCGATGAAGTATTTGGATTTATAACTATAAACGAAGGAATCAAAGTCCACAAAAGAGATTGCCCAAATTCAATAAGTCTTCAATCTAATTATGCGTATCGCATTATGCAAGCCAAATGGATTGACTCTTCGCAACAAGAATTCAAGGCCATTTTACACATTACTGGAATGGATACTATCGGGCTTACCAACAAACTGACTAAGGTAATTTCGGACAATATGAATGTCAATATTCAAAGTATTTCTTTGAGTGGCGATGCGGGAATCTTTACAGGCCAAATAGCCGTAATTGTGCAAAATAACAATATTTTAAAAAAATTGATTGATAATATCAAACAAATAGATGGTGTGGATAAAGTGACACGCGAATATAAAAATTAAGAAAACAGTACAAGTTATGGCAGTTATTCATTTACTGTTTAAACTTTTAAACTCTTAAACTTCTAAACTAAAAAATATAATTTATCTTTGCCGGATATGACACAAATTTCAATTGATAATAACAGTAATCAAGAAATTGTAAAAAATGTTTTTACTAAGTATCTTGAGAACAAAGGACATCGCAAAACACCTGAGCGATATGCCATACTACAAGAAATATACAATAGTGAGGAACATTTTGATATAGAGAATCTTTATATCAAAATGAAAAATAAAAATTACCGTGTAAGTCGAGCCACTCTTTACAACACGATTGAACTTTTGTTAGAATCGGGTTTAGTTCGAAAACACCAATTTGGGCAAAATCAAGCACATTACGAAAAATCATATTTCGACAAGCAGCACGATCACGTTATAATGACTGATACTGGCGAAGTCATCGAGTTTTGTGACCCAAGAATTCAAACTATCAAAAAAACAATCGAAGAAATATTTGATATTGAAATTACACATCACTCATTGTATTTATACGGAACAAAACGAAATAAAGAAATAACAAACTAACTACAAACTACAAAAGGAATGACCGCAGATTTATTATTAGGATTACAATGGGGAGACGAAGGAAAAGGGAAAATTGTTGATGTACTTACTTCTAAATACGACATCATAGCTCGCTTTCAAGGTGGTCCAAATGCGGGACACACATTAGAATTTGACGGAATTAAACACGTATTGAGAACTATTCCTTCTGGAATTTTTCATAAAACTGCCATAAACATTATTGGAAATGGTGTCGTTATAGACCCTGTTGTTTTTCAAAGAGAAATCGAAGGATTGGCTAAATTTAATATGGATATCAAATCCAAATTAATCATTTCAAGAAAAGCACATTTAATTTTACCTACACACCGCCTACTTGATGCAGCTTCTGAAGCATCAAAAGGAAAAGCAAAAATTGGTTCTACACTGAAAGGAATTGGTCCAACATACATGGACAAAACCGGACGAAATGGAATCCGTGTGGGCGATATTGAATTAGAGGATTTCAACGAAAGATACCGTGCATTGGCAAACAAGCACGAAGAAATGATCAAATTTTATGATGTTGATATTCAGTATAATTTAGAAGAAATGGAAAAAGAATTCTTCGAGGCAATCGAGGAATTAAAACATATGGAATTTATTGATAGCGAAGAATATATCAACCAAGCGCAGAGAGCTGGAAAATCAATTTTGTGTGAAGGCGCTCAAGGATCATTATTGGATGTAGATTTTGGAACTTATCCTTTTGTAACTTCGTCTAATACAACTGCTGCTGGTGCTTGTACGGGTTTAGGAATTGCTCCAAACAAAATCAAAGAAGTATATGGGATATTTAAAGCTTATGTAACTCGAGTAGGAAGCGGTCCATTTCCAACCGAACTTTTTGATGAAGATGGAGAAACCATGGCTAGAGTTGGCAATGAATATGGCTCCGTTACTGGAAGAAAACGCCGTTGTGGATGGCTGGATTTAGTAGCTTTAAAATATGCAGTTCAAATCAATGGAGTCACCCAACTAATGATGATGAAAGGCGATATTCTTTCGGGATTTTCAACCTTAAAAGTGTGTACACAGTATAATTACAATGGCAAAGCGATTTCTCATTTTCCTTACAATATTGAAACTGAAAACGTAACACCAATCTATAAAGAATTGAAAGGATGGCAAGCTGATCTAACAGAAATGAGCACATACGATGAGTTGCCAATTGAGTTGAAACAATACATCGAATTTATAGAAGCAGCTGTGGAAGTTCCTATAAAAATTGTTTCTGTTGGACCAGACAGAAAACAAACCATTCTTAAGTAAAAAATTAGAAGGGTATTAGAATTTCAGAAGACTTTTTTGCAATTCAAATAATAAATGAGAATCCATGGATAGCCGAGAATTTCCTATTTTGAAATTTAATTAACAGAAACGATACATATTGTATAAAAATTTAATACTTTTAGGGATTGAAGTAGTTTCTTAAATGTCAATAAAACTTTAGCGATTGCAAAAGTCTTTAGTAGATAATTTTATTAACTGACCTTCTTGTATCAATAAAAGTTAAAAATATAAAATTATATTTTTTTTCCGAATTTCAGAAAAAATTCCAAAAAATGGAATTGTTTTTATTTCTTACCAAACATAAACCATTGACAAACAATGGTTTAAAATAGCGGCACAGTCGTTGAAAAAGAGGAAGACGATTAATAACAATATTACATTTAAAATAATTACTACTATGAAAACAATTAGAACCCAAGCTAATCTCGTTTTATTTTCTATTTTAAGTATTTTTTTATATTCTTGCCAAAATGACAATAACTCTGGCACCGATATAAAATTTGATAATTTCGATTTTAAAACTACAAAAGAAATTAAGGTTTCTGTTTCGACCTTAAACTCAGAAAACAAACCTGTAGGCGGTGTATCTTTACAAATTTACACTCAAAACCCTTTAACGCCTCAAGGTTTGCTTAAAGAAAACAGTGACGATTTTTTAGCATTTAAAGGAATTAGTTCTGCTACTGGTATTTTAGATTGCGAAATTGCACCTCAAACCTCTGTTGATAGCTTGAGCATTTTAGTGAATCAAATTGGTTTCCCTTCATTAAAGCAGGTAAAAATTGATTCAAATAATCTCACTATTGTAGTTGGTGGGTCGTCACCAGATTCTAATAAAACTCGTGCTGCGTCAAAAACAGCCGCCGCTTTACCTGATCCAGTAAAAGTAAGTGACTATTATGTCCTAGGTTCTTGGAATCCTCAGGGAAAACCACTATACGGAACACTTCCCAATGACAAAATAGATGATGATTTTTTGAAAGATGTAGATGCATCTTTACCTGAATACAAAAGACTTCCTGATTCTCATCCTGAATATTTTGATTCTGCTGATAATGGAGATATTGTACTTATAGAAGATGCAGAAGTTTGGCTTACATTTGTTCACGAAGGTGCTGGATATTTGAATGCAATTGGTTACTATACTCATAAGAATGATAATCCACCTGCAAGTAAATCTGAAATTAAAGATCAAACGATGATTTTTCCGAATGTTTCTTATGCTGGATCTGGTGGTACTTTAAAGTCCGGTAACAAAGTGCAATTACTCTATTTAGACCCAAAAACAAATAAATACACAAACGTTTTTCCTGCAGGAACTACAGTAGCCTGGTTTTTTATTGCTAACAGCTTTAATGGTACTACAAATTCGGTTGGTGCAGGTCTTGGAACATTGTATTCAGATAGCCGTTTTAACCCTGAAAAAGATGTTAAGAAAAGAAAACATAACGTAATTTTAAAAGATACTAAACGTAAACTTTTATTGATTGGTTTTGAGGATATAAACCGCGAAAATGGTTCAGACGAAGATTTTAATGATGGTGTCTTTTACTCAACTGTTACTCCGTTCACGGCAGTTAAAACTGATGACATAGAACCAATAGATACACCAAAAGATACTGATGGAGATGGTGTAAGTGATTCACGTGATGAGTATCCAAATGACCCTACAAAAGCATTTAATAACTATTATCCGTCTAAGGATAAAGTTGGAACATTGGCCTTTGAAGATCTATGGCCATCAAAAGGTGATTATGATTTTAATGATTTAGTAGTGGATTATAATTTTAATCAAATAACAAATGCTGATAATAAAATAGTAGAAATAAATTCGGCACTAACCGTTAGAGCAATCGGTGCTTCATTAAAAAATGCGTTTGCATTGCAATTTAATACCACTCCAAATAATGTAAAATCGGTGACAGGACAAACATTAAATAATGGTGTATTTGCACTAAATTCAAATGGTACAGAACAAAAACAAGCAAAAGCAGTTGTCCCTATTTTTGATGATCCTTATAAAGTTCTTAATGCTCCTGTAGGTATTACAAACACGTATATTGGTGGTGCGTATAGTGCTCCTAAAACGTTGAACGTGAAAATAGAATTTATTACACCAATTGCAACAAGTGGTTTTACAGCTCCTTACAATCCATTTATTGTAGTAGACGGTATTCGTGGAAAAGAAATACATTTAGCAGGCAGCGCACCTACAGATTTGGTTGATAAATCTAAGTTTGGTACAGGAGATGATGACAGTAATTTAGCAGCTCAAAAATATTATATGTCTGATACTTCTTTACCTTGGGCCATCAATATTCCTGTGGAATTTGCTTATCCAGCAGAACAGCAGGATATTACAAAAGCGTATTTAATGTTTAATAAATGGGCTGAAAGCAAAGGCACGCAATACAAGGATTGGTATGAGGACAAAGCTGGATACAGAGACAGCTCTAAATTATATAAAAAATAAAAATCATTGAAATTATTAAAATCCTAACAGACATAAAAACCTGTTAGGATTTCTGTTTTGAAAATAAGTACTATTTGGAATTGTTTGTTTTTGTCACTTAAATTATTATTGAGCAAAGTAAAGATATCACAATAAAAATATATTCATTTCCAAATTTCAGAAACATTTCCAAAATACGTAACAATTTAAAAACTTATAAAAAGATAATTATCTGAAAATCAATTTTTTAAATAATTGGCACATTCATTGAATTTAATTGAGTAATTCAAAACAACAATTTTATAAAATCATTTAATTTTAACCTGCATTATTTATGAAAACAACTTGCCCCAAATTAAGTGTAGTTTTGTTATCTTTTTTTAGTCTTTTTTTACATTCTTGTGTCGATGAAAATGTCCCTAACAATGAATTATCTATTAACAGTTTCGATTTTAAAACAACTAAAGAACTAAAAGTTTCAGTTTCGACCTTAAATTCAGAAAACAAACCCATACCAGGTGTATCTGTTGCAATTTATACCCAAAACCCATTAACAGTTGAAGGTTTACTGAAAGAAAACAGCAGCGATTTCTTGGCATTCAAAGGAATTAGTTCGAATAATGGTTTATTAGAGTGCGAAATTGCACCTCAAACCTCTGTTGATAGTTTGAGCGTTTTAGTAAATCACATTGGTTTACCTTCACTAAAACAAGTAAAAATTGATTCTAATAATCTTACTATTGTTGTTGGTGGAAAAAGTTCAACAAGCTCTAGCAAGTCACGTGCTAATTCAAAAACAGCGGCAGATTTACCCGATCCAGTAAAAGTAAGTAACTACTATGTACTTGGCTCTTGGGACAACCTCGGTAAACCAAATTACTTGTCGAGTCCTGATGACAAAATTGATGTAGATTTTTTAGCAGATATAAATGCAACTTTGCCGGAATTTATAAAGCTTCCGGAATCTCATCCTGAATATTTTAACTCTACTGATAATGGAAACATTGAACTTATAGCAGATGCCGAAGTTTGGATAACATTTGTTCACGAACGTACTAGGTTCAGAAATGTATTAGGATATTATACTCATAAAAATGATAGTCCGCCAAGTAGTAAAACTGAAATTAAAGATCAAACCATTGTTTTTCCAGATAGTTCATATAAGACTCTTCGTGGTGGTTCCTTATTTTCTGGTAATAAGGTACAATTACTATATTTAGATCCTGTAACAAATAAATATAGCAAAATTTTTCCTGCAGGAACCACTGTATCCTGGTTTTTAATTACAGATGGATTTACTGGTTCTGCAACTTCAATTGGTTCAGGTGTAAGTTCATACTATTCAGATGTCCGTTTTAATCCTGAAAAAAATGCTGATAAAAAGAAACATAATGTATTTCTTAAAGACACAAAACGTCAACTTTTGCTAATTGGTTTTGAAGATCTAAACCGTGAAGGCCGGACAGATGACGATTTTAATGATGTGGTCTTTTATTCTACTATTACTCCATTCAGTGCAGCTAAAACTGAAAATTTAAAACCAATAGATTCACCAACTGATAAAGATGGTGACGGAGTAGTAGATACTCTTGACGAATATCCAGATGACAAAACAAAAGCATTTAACAATTATTATCCATCTAAAGATAATACAGGAACATTGGCTTTTGAAGATTTATGGCCGTCAAAAGGGGATTACGATTTCAATGACTTGGTAGTAGATTATAATTTCAATCAAATAACAAATGGCGAAAATAAAGTAGTAGAAATAAATGCCGCATTGACTGTGAGAGCCGTAGGAGCTTCATTGAAAAATGGGTTTGCACTTCAATTTAACACTACTCCAAGTAATGTGAAAGCGGTCTCTGGACAAAGTTTATTAAATGGTGTATTTACAACGAATTCTAACGGAACCGAACAAAAACAATCCAAAGCAGTGGTTCCTATTTTTGATGATCCTTTTAAATTACTTAATACCAATGCCACTATTACAAATACTTATGTAGGCGGTGCTTATAGTGCTCCTAAAACACTGAATGTAAAAATCGAATTTGTAACCCCTATCGCTCTTAGTGGCTTTGGAACAGCTCCTTACAATCCATTCATAGTAGCCGGTGGAATTCGTGGAAAAGAAATCCATTTAGCAGCAAGTGAACCAACAGATTTGGCTGATAAATCTAAGTTTGGTACAGGTGATGATGACAGTAATTTAGCAAATCAAAAATATTATATGTCTGATGGTAATTTACCTTGGGCAATCAATATTCCGGTTCAATTTGCTTACCCAGCAGAGCAACAAAATATTACAAAAGCCTTCTTACTTTTTAACAAATGGGCCGAAAGTAAAGGAACTAGTAATACCGATTGGTACCTAGACAAAGCGGGGTATAGAGACACCTCTAAATTATATAAAAAATAAAATCACTAAAAAAATTAAAATCCTAACAGATGTAAAAATCTGTTAGGATTTCTGTTTTGAAAATAAGTACTATTTGGAATTGTATGTTTTTATAATTTCTGATTAATTAGCAAGCAAATAAAAGGGAAATTAAATTATTTTTTTCCTGAATTCAGATAATTATTCCAAAAAACGGAATGAAACAACACAATATAAAAGTTAACTACTTAAAATACAGAATTTTAAATAATTGGCACGTATATTGAATTAAGTTGAGCAATGAAAAACAACAACTTTTAAAAATTATTTAATTATGAAAACATTTAATCTTTATTTGATATTAACTTTCTTGACAATTTTTAGCGCTTGTTCGCCAGATGCAGACATTGAAAATTCACAACCAGAAAACAATACAGGGACTCCTATTGCTATTTTTGAAAAGTTATCAATTCCAAATAACTTTAATTTTGAAACAGAAAGAGCGGTAACGTTATCAATTTCGGATGCTACTCCTTTTGTAAAATATGAAGTTTTTGCATACGC
>CAMBHH010000150.1 GCA_945866505.1 Flavobacterium psychrophilum | reverse complement strand
CGTAACATCACTACTGGGGGCATCTTTGGTAAAGGGTGCCATAAAACTGTTGTATCCACCAAACCAATCAGTCATTACTAAGCCTTTGAATCCCCATTCGTCTCGTAATACTGTTGTCAATAAATCTTTTCTCTGTGAGGTATAAGTTCCATTAATGGAATTGTAAGAAGACATAATTGTCCAAGGTTGCGATTCCTTTACAGTAATTTCGAAGCCTCGTAAATAAATTTCGCGCAAGGCTCTTTCGCTAATGTGAGCATTGACTCCCATGCGATTGCGTTCCTGATTGTTGCCTGCAAAATGTTTCACCGAAGTTCCCACTCCTTTTGATTGAATCCCATTGACTACTGCTGCAGCAATTTTACCAGACAATAAAGGATCTTCCGAATAGTATTCGAAGTTTCTGCCACACAAGGGATTTCTGTGAATGTTCATTCCAGGTCCCAGCAAAACATCGATACCGTATTCTTTGACTTCATCACCCATAGCTTTTCCTACATTATTGATTAATTCCGTATTCCAAGTGGATGCCAATGCGGTGCCAACCGGAAAAGCCGTTCCGTAATAGGTTGCTGTCGAATTGACACGTGTAGGTTTAATTCGCACTCCAGCTGGACCGTCAGAAACAGTAACCGAGGGGATTCCTAATCGTTTAATTTCAAATGTTCCACCTGCAGCTCCGGGCACTTTTCCTTGAAAACCATCTGGTGAAAATTTGAAAGTAGTGGTGTCAAAACCGGGCATTCCGATTCCTATAAGCATACTTGCTTTTTCATCATCGGTCATTTTGTTTATCAGATCTTGAATCCTGTCATTCATAGGAAGGCGCGTATCTTCATATTTATCCAATTTTCCGTTTTGATTTAAATCACTAAAAGTAAAACCATTAATGGTGATTCTGGGTATGTCGTTGAGTTCTTTAATTTCAGGGTATTTATTCCAAGAAATTCCAGAAACAACTAAAGTAGAAAGAAGTGAAATTTTAGCAATTTTCACAAAAGTGATTTTTTTCATAGGATGCATTGAGTTGATTTGATTTATTGCTTCATTATGAAGCAATATTAATTATTATTTTTAATATTTGTAAAAAAGTGTCAAAAATTTTGAAAAACACTTTAAAATTAAAATAGTTGTCATCAAATTCGTATTTTAGCAAAGAATACAACGCTATGGAGTTTAAAAAAATAATTGAAGAAAAATCAGAGAAGGCTTGGGGAATGTATCTTCCGCATTTGTCTATTGACTGTGTAGTTTTTGGGTTTCACGATGCGACTTTGAAATTATTGGTCGTTCAAATGAAAGATGACAAACTTTGGGCACTTCCAGGAGGCTATGTATTAAAAACGGAAAATATTAAAGAAGCGGCTAGTAGAATTCTGCATCAAAGAACAGGTGCGGCCAATATTTACTTGCAACAATTCCGAGTTTTTAGTGATTTGAATCGTTCCGAAGGATTTTTTGAGCGCTTTGACGATACGATTTGGAATAAGCAACGATTCCTTTCAATAGGATTTTATGCCTTAGTAGATTATTCACAAGTGAATTTGGTTGTTGATGAGATTTCGGATGCTTGCGAATGGAAATCCATCGATGAATTGCCGGAACTGATGATGGATCACAGAACAATTTTTGATAAAGCTTTAATCACACTGCGAAAACAATTGAATCATAAACCCATTGGCTACAATTTATTACCCGAGAAATTTACGATGCCCGAACTTCAGAAATTGTATGAAATTATTTTGGGTAAAAAACTCAATCGTGGAAATTTTTATAGAAAAATGTTGCGGTATGATATTTTAATAAAGCTGCACGAAATCCGAAAAGGTGGTGCTCATAAAGCCCCTGATTTGTATCAATTTGATGTTCCAAAATATCAGTTGGCTTTGGAAAATGGTTTTAGTGAGGGCTGGTAAAATATAATTCAATAAGTAGATAACCATAATAAAAAAAGCACTTTATTGCGAAATAAAGTGCTAATTATAACCCGTTGGGTGTAATTAGTTTTTGATCATAATTTTTCGTCAGTTCGAGTGATTTTCGATAGAAAATCGTATCGAGAACAAGAAAAATTTCATTAAAAGCGGTTCTCGATATATTTTTTGTTCCGTTTTACTTCACAAAAAACACTCGAACTGACGTTTTTAATAATTACACCCAACGGGTTAATTATATTTTATTGTTTTTAAAAATCACCCCAAAAACGCCTTCAAATCTTCATACGTTTTGATTTTTAAGCTTACTTTTTCTTTGTTCAAAACACTTTCAATTTGGGTTGGAATAGGAAGTTTAATATTTAATGCAGGTTCAACCACATCCAAAAATTTGATAGGATGAGCCGTTTCCAAAAAAACACCAATCGCATTCGGATGGTTTTTCAATTCGTTTTTCAAACCTAAAAAGCCAACAGCTCCGTGGGGTTCTGCTATGTAACCATCGGTTTTGTAGATGGATTGCATTGCATCCAAAGTTTGGGCATCGGTGTAAGAAAACGAAGAGAAATCTTTTTTGAAAAGCTCTAAATTGTTGTTGTACATTTCCTGAATTCGAATAAAATTACTTGGATTCCCCACATCCATCGCGTTCGAAATGGTGGCTTTAGATGGTTTTGGATCGTAATTTCCTTTTTCTAAAAATCGTGGAACCGTATCATTTACATTGGTCGAAGCCACGAAATGTTCAATAGGTAAACCTAATTTTTTGGCTATAATTCCGGCACAAATATTTCCGAAATTGCCACTTGGACACGAAAATACCAAAGGTTTGTTATGTGATTTCAATTGTTTGTATGCAAAGAAAAAGTAAAACATTTGAGGTAACCAACGGGCAATGTTAATCGAGTTGGCCGAAGTCAAGTTATGATGAGCCAAACTTTCGTCCAAAAACGCTTTTTTGACCATATCTTGACAATCGTCAAAAAAACCGTCAACTTCCAATGCTTTAATGTTTTGTCCTAAAGTCGTTAATTGTCTTTCTTGAATATCGCTCACTTTTCCCGAAGGATACAGAATCACCACTTCCACACCTTGAACGCCAAGAAAACCGCTGGCTACGGCGCCTCCCGTATCACCAGAAGTGGCTACTAGAACCGTATTTTTGTTGTCTTTTTTGTCTTTGTTAAAGTACGCTAGGCAACGTGACATAAAGCGTGCTCCCACGTCCTTAAACGCCATTGTTGGTCCGTGATACAATTCCAAAGCATAAATTCCTTCTTCCACTTTTACTGTTGGAAAATCGAAACATAAGGTTTCGGCTATTATTTCTTTTAGGGTTTCGGCAGGGATTTCGTCGCCTACAAATTGTTGGATGGCTTCGAAAGCAATTTCTTGATTACTTAAGTTTTCGATGTTTTCGAAAAATTCCGAAGATAATGGAGTAATAGATTCTGGAAAATACAATCCTTTATCAGTAGCTAATCCTTGTATTACAGCTTCTTCAAAAGAAACTTTTGCGGCATTATGGTTTAAACTGTAGTATTTCATTTTTTAATCTCTCTAGGTTTAATTCCTCGAAACTCTGCTTCGATTTTTTTGCCACAGATTCACCGATTAAAAAGATTTTTTGAAAATCTGTGAATCTGCGGCTATTATTTAGTTGATACCTCTGGGGCTCTGTCCTGAGGTAGTTTAATTTACGATATTTGATATACGATTTTACCCTTCTAACTTCGTATATCGTATTTCTAACTTCTTATATTATACTTACACCATCAGGATTCACTTTCGATACGTGAATTTCATATGGCAAATTGATTTCATCATACACTTTACTCATTGCTTTTGCGATTTTTTCGGCTGTTTCCTTTCCTTTGCTTAATGCAAAAATAGATGGACCTGAACCTGAAATTCCTGAACCTAACGCTCCGTTTTCGTAAGCGGTTTTCTTGATTAAATCGAAACCAGGAATCAACATACTGCGAATCGGTTCGATGATTTCGTCGTGTAGCGAACGGCCAATCAATTCGTAATCGTTCGTGTATAATCCAGCGACTAATCCACCTACATTTCCCCATTGGGTGATGGCGCTTTTAAGGGAAACGGTTTGTTTTAATACCGAACGCGCATCTGAAGTTTTCAACTCAATTTGAGGATGTACCACAGTGGCGTATAATTCTGATGGGCTATCAATTTTGATGATGTCCAACGGATTCGAACATCTTACCAAAGTAAAACCGCCCAATAGGCAAGGAGCCACGTTATCGACGTGGGCATTTCCGCTGGCTAATTTTTCGCCTTGCATCGCAAATTTCACCAATTCTTTTCGGGTAAAAGGACGACCTAATAATTCATTAATTCCAAAAACAGCTCCCGCAGAACTGGCAGCACTGCTTCCTATTCCGCTACCTGCTTTGATGTTTTTGTAGATTTCGATTTCAAATCCGAAGTCGGTTTCTACTTCTTCCAACATTGCTAAAGCTGCTACGCCAGCCACATTGTTTTCAGTTTCTAACGGTAAATCAGCACCCACAATTTTAGTGATACGAATGCCTTTTTTATTGGATTTTCGAATAATCATTTCGTCACCCGCAGTGGCTAAACACAATCCTAGGACATCAAATCCGCAGGAAAGATTGGCGATGGTGGCAGGGCAAAATAGTTTTATTTCATTCATATTTTTATTTTTTCGTGTTGTAGAAACGTTGCATTGCAACGTTTCTACAATGGTAATTATATATTTCCAACGCGGATTACATCAGCAAAAATTCCAGAAGCCGTTACCGCTGCACCAGCACCAGCGCCTTTTATCAATAGAGGTTGATCAATGTATCTATCAGTATAAAATTGCACGATATTGTCTTTTCCTTCCAAATTATAGAACGGACTTTCTTTTGGTATGAATTCCAATCCCACACTCGCTTTTCCGTTTTCGAAAGTTGCCACGTATTTTAGACGACAGTCTTTTGCTTTGGCTTCGGCCAATAAATTCTCGAAATGTGCTGCATTCTTTATTAAGGATTTGAAAAAATCTTCATTGTTGGTTGTAGCTAAACATTCCGCTGGCAAGAACGATCTGTTGGCAATGTCTTCGATGTCAAACTGGTAACCGCTTTCGCGAATTAGAATCAGAATTTTTCTGGCTACGTCAACACCGCTCAAGTCAATTTTTGGGTCTGGTTCGGTGAATCCTTGCACTCCCGCTTCTTTAACCACATCGTGGAAGGAATTATTTTCGTCAAAATTGTTGAAAATAAAGTTCAAACTTCCTGATAAAACCGCTTGGATTTTATTCACTTTATCGCCTGAAGCAATTAAGTGTTTCAAAGTATCAATAATAGGTAAACCTGCACCCACATTGGTTTCAAACAAGAAAGGGGCATTGTATTGACGGGAAAGATTTTTTAATTTTTTGTAATTGTCATAAGCCGATGAACAGGCAATTTTGTTGCAAGTTACCACAGCAACATTTTGTTTCAAGTATTGTTCGTAGCTTTCCGAAACAGCTTGATTGGCCGTAATATCCACAAAAATACTGTTGCGTAAATTGAGTGCTTTTACTTTTGCAATGAAGGCTTCTTTGTTGGCAGTTTCTCCGTTTTCTAATAGCGATTGCCATTCTTTCAAAGGAATTCCGTCCTCGTCAAAGTACATTTTTCTGGAATTAGAAACCGCAACAACTCTCAGGTTTATTTTTAGATTTTCTTTTAGGAATTTCTTTTGTTGGTTGATTTGTTCGATGAATTTCTCACCCACGTTTCCAACTCCCATCACGAACAAATTCAATTGTTTGGTATTTTCCTCGAAGAAGTTTTCGTGTAGTGTATTTAATGCTTTTTTCACGTCTCTTTCGTTGATAACTGCCGAAATATTTCTTTCGGAAGCTCCTTGTGCAATGGCACGGATGTTCACGTTATTTTTTCCTAAAGTACTGAACATTCTTCCGCTCAAACCTTGGTGGTTTTTCATATTTTCGCCTACCAAAGCAATGATGCAAAGGTCTTTTTCGACGATGCACGGATCTATTTTGTTTTGCGAAATTTCCTGTTGGAACGCTTTGTAAATAGCATTTTCGGCTTTGTTGGCATCGCTATTTAAAATTCCAATACAAATAGAATGTTCTGATGATGCCTGAGTAATAAAGATGATGTTGATATTTTCGTGTGATAAGACTTCGAACAATCTTTTCGAAACTCCAGCAACTCCAACCATTCCAGAACCTTCCAAAGTGATTAATGTGATATTATCGATGTGGCTGATTCCTTTTACTGGACTAGTATGCGAATTGTCTTGGTTTGAAATAAAAGTCCCGTAGGCTTCCGGTTCGAAAGTATTTTTAATCCAAATAGGTATGTTTTTTTTGAAAACTGGTTGAATAGTTGGTGGATACAATACTTTGGCACCAAAATGCGACAACTCCATAGCTTCCTGATAGGAAATAGTAGCTATAGGTTGGGCTTGTTTTACGATTTTTGGATTGGCAGTAAACATTCCGTTGACGTCAGTCCAGATTTCCAATTCAGAGGCATCCAAGGCTCCTGCTAAAATTGCCGCAGTATAATCGGAACCGCCACGACCTAAAGTTGTTCCAATTCCTTCTTCGGTCGAAGCAATAAAACCAGGCATCACAACGATTTGAGTATCATTCAACGCAAAATAATCGGCGATTAATTCATTAGTCACTTCAAAGTTTACGGCAGCTTTTCCAAAGTTATTATTGGTTTTGATTAATTCGCGGCTGTCTTTGTAACCAGAATTTTTATGTTTTTGTTTGAAGGCTTCGGCAATAATATAGGAAGACAATAATTCGCCAAAACTTAGAATGGTATCCGAAGTTCTTGGTGATAATTCGCCCAAAAGAAAACAGCCATCGAGTAAAGTTTCGAGATGGTTGATGATTCGTTTGACATGACTTAGAACGCCACTTTGTTCGCTAACTGGAATTAATTCTTTGATGGCGTCGAGGTGTTTTTTCTCAATTTCTGCAACAATTTCTTTATAGCTTTCGTCGTTTAAGGCTGCTTTTTGAGAAGCAAGAACGAGTAAATCAGTAACTTTGGTAAAAGCTGAAACGACTACAATTAGTTTTTCATGGACTGCTTTTTTAATTACTATATCTAAAACTAGTTTTATGTTTTGTGCATTGGCAACAGAAGTTCCACCAAATTTTAATACTTTCATTTTTATTGTTTTATTTTAAAATGCAAATGTTTTTATACCCCTAAAAACTCTCTTCCTTTAGAAAAAAGCACGTAAACTGGATTATATGTAAAATGTATACCCCTAAAGGGTAGTGGTAGTTGTTGTAGTGGTGAAAGTAACAGCAAACGCAACTCTAATTGGAGTTGTAATCGAAGAATGATCTATTTTGTTGTTGTTTTTCATTTTCAGTTGTCAAAAGTACTGTTTTTAATAAAATAAAAAAAACCTTTGATACTGTTTTTGCGAATATTTTAAAAAAAGATTACAATAAAAAGAATATTTAATATTTTATCTGCAAAATCTTGTTTTTTAATATTTGTTTATGGATTTTTGACAAATTAAGCGTCACTATTAAAACGTATAAAAACGTATCGGGAGGAAGTTCCATTGGTAAAAGAAGACATAATTTGGTATTATGAAATCGAATAAACAGTTTCTTTTTGAATAGTTTTCCAATAGTATAGAATTGTTAACAATTGCCTAACATTAACATATAATAAAGAACTAATTTTGTATTCTAAAGTAAAACTAAAAAAATGTCATTAAATAGTATTTTTCAGTATTTCGTTCCTAAAGATAAAAAATTCTTTCCACTTTTTGAAGAAGCTTCATCAAATTTGGTACAATTAGCTTCAATTTTGCACGAAGCGGTAAATCTACCCTTAAAAGAGAGGGATGAACTTTTTTTAAAAATTGATGAATTAGAACAAAAAGGAGAAGATTTAACCCGTCTTACTAATCTTGAATTAAGTAGAAATTTTATTACTCCATTCGACAGGGAAGACATTCACTCGCTAATCACTTCAATAGATCATGTTGCTGATTATTTGCACGGTGCTTCCAGCAGAATGCGATTATATCAAGTTGCCAAGATTACTAAATCCATTCGAAAATTGACGGAAATTAATCTTGAAGCTTGTCAAAACATTGATATTGCTGTAAAAGAATTGAGGAATTTGAATAGTATGAAGAGTATAACATCAGCTTGCGCAAAGATTAATAAGCTTGAATCTAGATCTGATGATGTGTATAATAAAGCAGTTTCTGAACTTTTTGAAAATGAAGCCGATGCTAAGAATATCATTAAATATAAGGAAGTTTTATCAGTTCTTGAGTCTGCAGCGGATAAGTGCAAAGCTGTAGCTGGTGTTTTAGAGTCAATTTCTGTAAAACATTCGTAAAACTTTCATTAATTTTTCAATCTTTCAATTTAAAATATGTTTACACTACTTATCGTCATTATCATATTGGCTTTGATTTTTGATTACATCAATGGTTTTCACGATGCTGCGAATGCTATCGCTACTGTAGTTGCAACGAAAGTTCTTTCTCCTTTTCAAGCCGTACTTTGGGCAGCATTTTTTAACTTTTTGGCCTATTGGGTTTTTGGTTTGGGTGTTGCTAATACTGT
>CAMBHH010000149.1 GCA_945866505.1 Flavobacterium psychrophilum | reverse complement strand
AAAATTGAAGATGTAGCGAGCGAGTTGTTTGGGTAAAACCCTAATCAAAAGATCTCTTTCATTTAATTTAGAAACTCTCGGTTTTCAACCAATTTTTTTTGATTATTTGTTTTAGAAGAAAACCCGAAAGAAATCTTTAAAATTAATTTTCATTTTTGCTTTCTTGTGTTATTTATATTTTATATCCAATTTAATTGAATCTTTTGTTTTAACAAAATTGTCTACTAGTTGGTTACCTTATTTTTTTTTAATTTAATAATTCTATAAATTTCTACACTGGAAACTACAAAGTAGACAATTGTAGTTAAATAAGTTAATACTATAAAATTATTTATTTTATTTGCAAAAAAGTGACAAAGTATGAAAATATAAGTTAATAAGTATCCCAAAATTTGCAATTGATTTTTTTTGTATAACACAAAATAAAATCCCACAAAAGGCAAAATAAAAAGTAATGAATCTACTTGAAATCTGCCTTGAAAGATGTCAAAAAAAAGAAGTACATAGTGTGCTATTGCTAAAAATACAGGAAATGGCACAAAATCAGAGGGCAATATCACTATCAAAAATAATAATAAACACCATTTTCTTAGTGATTTTTCATTTAGTTGCATATGCCTTTATTGTTTGGTGCAGAACCCGTATTTTTATTCCTTGTAAATCCTGATGGCAAGGTAAGATTTCTTAATTCTTGCCCAAACTTTCCCGGATTAGAGCCACCTCCAATTATTCCCTGACCAAATGAACTATAACAATCAGAAACGTTTAGTCCAACTAATCTTGCAACTCCAATTGTAAAATCAGTACAGTTATTATTGTTAAGATCGTAAGTTGCATGTTGATTTATTGTAGAAAAATTTATTATGTTTTTTAGCGTAGCGCTATCTACATTTGCAGAAATGCTAACGTCATAGGTGTGTAAATTATCATTCCCCATAGTTCCATACACGGGTACAAAAAGTGGGTTTGCACTAGCTATTCCTCCAGAAGCAGGATAAAAGCCGAAACTTTTTAAAATTCCATTTTGTTCAATAGAAATAAAAGCATGTCCAACATTTCCTAAATATGATGAATTTGAACTATTAGCTAATGGTTGATCTGCATATATTGTTATAGTGGCTCCTTGATTTATGTTGATACATTTCAGATAATCTACAAGATTTATAATGGGTATATCGGGAGAAACAACAATTATTGGCAGTTCTGTAGCAACAGGCCCAGTTGAATAACCTCCGCCTCCGTGATAACCATATCCTGTTGTTTCACCACCGCCTCCTGTGCTACAGGAAATTAGTGAGATTGGTCTAAAACTGCCATCTTCATACCACCAACCAAAATACAGGCAAGTCACTGCTGCTTCTTTTGCTGATTTTGATGGTTTTATTTTTTCTGCATCTTCAAACCTTAAATAATCCACAGTATGCTTATTACTGTCGGTTAATGTAACCAAACCATCAAAATTAGCAGTTATCGAGTAAAAATTAAAATCGCTACTAAGATTATCAAAAGACTTGGGATTAGTAATAACTTGTAAATGATAAACTTTTAAATTATTTTTATCGTCTCTCATAAACAATAATCTATGGAAATCTTTGAGTGTTTCTGGATCATTGTTCATTGTACCAATGTGATCCAATAATATAAGAGGAACTTCTAGTATTTCCCCTTTCGCTCCATTTGAAATAATGGCGTTCTCCCAAAGAATATTTTTTGTGTATTGTAAAATGGTTAAATTTGAATTGCTGGTTTGAAGCAATTCTTTTGATTTAGAAACCATTTCATTTTCAATAGAAATTTGACTTTCATTTGTTATCTCGTCAGTCTGACAACTTGAATAAAGTAAAATAATTATTATAAATCTAATCGATAATTGTTTAAAAGTTCAGAAATTTTGTTTCATTTAGTTTTTATTTTTTAAATTATTTGATTTTGTTTCTTGCTAAAAAGTAATTTATTGTTTAGATTTTCAGTAAACAAAATATCTTTTAAAACAGCTTGGTGTTTTATTACTAAAACTACAATATTATTATTTTTTTAATTCTTACAAAATTACAAATAAGACATAATATTGTAATTCAATTATTATTTCTTACCGCAAACATAAATAAAAAAAATCAATAAAAAGCAAATATCATAGACGAAATAAACTTTATTTAAAAAAAAATAAGATTTTTACTAATTTTTTAACGAAAATCATCCTTTTGCCTATTTATAATTATGACTTCCAAATTTGAATGAATTAGCGATGAATTAGTAAGAATGCCTTTTCAAATCTTTAAAAAATAAAATAACTCGAGAAGTATTTTATGAAAAGTTTAAGCAACGTAAACTTAATTCAATTTCTAGCCAATAAAATTTTTAAGTTTTAAAACCATACTATAGATTTTGCATAGTTTTGCACTTCAAAATTCCTTTTTTAGAGTAAACTTGATTAAAATAAAACTCTAAAGAGAATCATAAAAATAATTCCTATTCTCTTTTTTTTGCTTTCCTTTATGCTCCGAAAATTAAAAGTGGTCATTGCATTTATGAGAACCCGAAAACAAAAAACAATCTTAGCTGTAAAAATAGTTGCCGCAACTTTTTTGGCACTAATTGTTGCTCTTTTGATTTTTAGAAATGAATTATTGAAACAAACCATTGCCAAGGTCTCTTTTAAAATGGCAAGCGAATACAACAGTACATTTACAGTAAAAGAAGCTTCATTTGTAGGACTTTCGGGTTTGAGTTTTTCTGAAATAATTCTCGTACCCAAAAATGAAGATACACTTTTTAGCATAGAAAAAATGAAAACCAGCGTCAATTTATGGCATTTATTGGTTGGCGATATTCAATTGGGAACCTTAGAAATCGAAAATGGCTATGTGCAATTGGTCAAAAACAAAAAGGGTCGAAATTTTGATGCTTTTCTAAAAAGAGACAAAGACACAACCGTTTCCAACGAAAAAAGAGATTATGCTCAAGTTGCTTACAACATAATTTCGAAAGTACTCAACTTAGTGCCAACGGATATGAAAGTAGAAAATCTTTCCTTCCGATTAGATGACAATGGAAATAAAACCATCATTAATTTTCAAAAACTATTATTGGCCAATCAGCAATTAGAGACTGCAGTCAAAGTAGAAACCAAAGCTTTTACTCAGCGAATCCGCATTGCAGGTTTTGCAGATCCTAGAGACAAAAAAGTGGATATTCGATTTTTTAATATTGACACTGGCGCAATAAAAGTGCCCTATATTGACGATCGTTTTAGCCTGAAATCGAGCTTTGATTCCGTTAGAATTAACATTCAAAACATTGACAAATCTGGCAGCGAATTGCATCTTGACGGTTTTGCTTCAATTGCCAATTTGATGATTAATCACAAGAAAATTGCCAGCAAAGATGTGGTTATAAAAAACGCCAAATTTGACTTTCGATTTCTCTTAGGTTCTGATTTTATTTCTATTGACAGCAGTTCGACCGTTCAATTTAACAAAATAAAATTTCATCCATATCTGGCTTACGAAACCGAAGCAGACACGATTTATAAACTTAAAGTGGCGATTCCGAAGATGAAAGCGCAGGATTTTATCGTCTCGCTTCCTGATGGTTTGTTCACCCATTTCCAAGGAATGGAAGCCGAAGGGAACTTCGAATACAAGCTGGATTTTATGTTCAATAAAAACAAGCCCAATAAACTTATTTTTGATAGCAATTTGAAGAAAGAAAATCTGAGAATCACCAAATACGGCGAGGCCAATCTGAACAAACTCAATGGGGAATTCGTATATAATGCCATCATACAAAACGTGCGGCAACGTTCGGTTTTGGTGGGTTCGGCAAATCCAAATTATACACCGCTGAATCAAATATCGCCTTATTTACAAAAATGTGTTTTGACTTCCGAAGATCCATCGTTTTTCTCGCATCGTGGTTTTATCAAAGAAGCTTTCAAACAATCGATTCTCAAAAATATTCGAACCAAGAAATTCTCTCGTGGTGCCAGTACCATCAGTATGCAATTGATTAAAAACGTATTTCTAACCCGTGAAAAAACCGCATCTCGAAAACTGGAAGAAATATTGTTGGTTTATATTCTAGAAAATAACAGAATCGCCAGCAAAGAGCGTATGCTCGAAGTTTATTTCAACGTTATCGAATGGGGACCAAATGTATATGGCATTGGCGAAGCTGCACATTTTTATTTCCAAAAAAGTCCATCTGATTTAACCTTGAAAGAATGTTTGTTTTTGGCTACCATTGTTCCAAAACCCAAGAAATTTATGTGGCAATTTGACAACGAAGGAAACTTGAAATCGTATGCCAAACAACAGCAAAAATTCCTGAGCAATTTGATGTTGCGGCGAGGGATTCTAGTTTCAGAAGATACCATTGGACAATCTATTCCGTTACAAATTTCAGGAATCGCTCATTCTCTTTTGAAATTGAAAGTACAAGATTCTATTCCTGTAGATTCACTGGCGGTTGAAGAACCGTTTGGGTTTTGATGTAACCACAAAAATTCTACTTTAAATAAAAATATCGCATTCACGGAAAAAAATAAAAGATTCCCAACCTTTTCGCGTTATTTGTTCTCTACAAGATATACTCTAAAATGAATACGTTATGAAAAAAATTTCAATCTTATTTGCGTTCTTGATTTCGGCATTTGCCTTTGCACAAAAACCGATATTTGTTGCTGCCAAAGTAAAAGCGGCAACCGTTTATTTCAACTCTGCCGAAATTTCTCAAACCACATCGGCTATGCTTCCAAAAGGAACGAGCGAAATCGTCATTAAAAATGTTTCCAATGCATTGAATGAAAACACGATTCAAATTGGTGCACCATTAAACGTTACGGTACTTTCGGTACAGTTCACCAACGATTATGTTTCAGAATACCAAATAGATGAAACCAATCCTGCTATCAAAAAAGTGCGCGACAGTATTAATTTAGTAAAAAAAGAAATTCAGAAAGTCGAAAACGCTCGGGAATCCGAAGCCAAAGCCATAGAATTATTGGATAAAAACCAACAAATTTCTGGCGTAAATTCGGGTTTGAATGTGGCTGAATTAATGAAAATGGTCGATTATTACAAACTCAAACGAACCGAAATAAAGAATAATTACGATGCTTTAATCGAAAAATCCATTAAACTCAATGAAAAATTGGTTTCATTAAATTCAAAACTAGAAATCAACACCAAAAAAGAAGAGAAAACTTCCGATGGAAAACTGATTCTTCAGGTGATGAACGAAATTGCCGGCAACGTAGATTTTGAAATTAATTACTTGACGAATGCTGCCACTTGGAAACCGTTCTATGATTTACGAGCCAACAGCATTGGCGAACCAATGAATATGATGTACAAAGCCGAAGTCGTTCAAAACACAGGAATTGATTGGAAAAAAGTAAAACTGACTTTGTCAAGCGGCAATCCGAACCAGAATAATCAAGCACCAATTTTGAGTTCGTGGTTTTTGAAATTTCAAGAAAATTATGGTTTTAGAAATGGAGATATGAATCAGAGTTCAGTTCAAAACGTTTTACAAGGAAGAGTTGCTGGTGTTAACATAGAAGGAGCAGCCGATGATGAACAAACAAATCTAGATAAAAACAAATTGAAAGAAGTTGTTATATCCAGAGTTAAATCAAGAATAACCGAAAACCAACTCAATATTTCTTTCGACATTGACATTCCTTATGATATTTTATCGAACGGAAAAGCGCATAGCGTGGCATTGAAAGAAATAAAAATTCCGGCGACTTTCAAATATTATGCTGCGCCAAGAGTTGAAAAAGAAGCATTCTTATTGGCAGAAATTGTGGATTATTCTAAATACAATTTATTGAAAGGCGAAGCCAATATTATTTTCGAAGGAATGTATGTAGGCAAAACAACCATCAATCCTAGTCAAACTGCGGACACCTTGAATTTAAGTATGGGAAGAGACAAGAAAATAACCATTAAGCGCGAGAAAGTTGCGGATAAATCGGGAACAAAGTTTCTGTCTTCTAAGAAAGAACAGACTTTTACGTATGATATTACTGTTCGCAACAACAAAAAAGAAGCGGCTCAATTGCTACTGAAAGAACAATATCCTTTGAGTTCAGACAAGGAAATCGAAATTGAACTACTGCAAAGTGATAGTGCAAAAGTAAATGCAGAAACCGGAATTCTAACATGGGATTTGGATTTGAAGCCCAACGAAACCAAAAAAATTAGGATAAGCTACCGAGTAAAACATCCAAAAGATAAGGTGATTGATAATCTGTAAAGTCTAACCACGAAGGCACGAAGAAGGCACACTCGAGCAAAGCGAACAGACGAAGTAAAGTTCACAAAGATTTTTAAATTCGTTTTTATCGGCGTTTTTGCTTCAGCAAATCCGTCTAATCCGCGTGCTGTTTTTTACCACCGATGAAACGGCTTGAACCGATTTCAACAGATATAGCATAAATACAATCGATAGTGCTACAACAAAAAGTCCACAAAGAAGACCATTTTCTCTGTGGACTTGGTGCCTTCCTTGTGCCCTTTGTGTTTAAAAAATTAAGGCGCCGGATCGGGAATTATAGCCTGAACTGCATTGATTTCGGCGATGATTTCATCAGATAAAACCACATCAATTGAGGCGATGTTCTCCTTTAATTGTTCCATAGTGGTTGCTCCAATGATAGTGCTGGTTACAAAAGCTTGCTGGTTTACAAATGCCAAAGCCAATTGGGTTAAGGTTAGTCCGTTTTTGAGGGCAATTTCATTATACAATCTTGTTGCTTCAATAGATTGTGCACTATTATACCTTGAAAATTGCGGAAACAAAGCAATTCTGGAATTGGGATGACTTTCGCCCGTCATAAACTTACCAGACAATCTACCAAAACCCATTGGCGAATAAGCCAATAAACCCACATTTTCACGCATACAAACCTCACTAGACCCCACTTCAAACAATCGGCTCAACAAAGAATATGGATTTTGTACTGTTTTAATTCTGGGTAAATTGTTGTCTTTGCTTTCCTCTAGAAAACGCATAATTCCCCAAGGCGTTTCATTCGACAATCCAATATGGTTGATTTTTCCTTGTTTGATAAAACCGTCCAAAGTTTCTAATATACTATGAATATTATCTTCCCAAGCATCATCTTGCACCTTGAAACCGCGTTGCCCAAAGAAATTGGTCTTGCGTTCCGGCCAATGCAATTGGTACAAATCGATATACTCGGTTTGCAAGCGAGTCAAACTTTTATCAATGGATAAAGCGATACTTGCTGGAGAAAAATCCATATTTTCTCTAATATAAGGCATTCCCGGACTTGGCCCAGCAATCTTCGAAGCTAGAAAAACTTCCGCTCTATTTCCTGATTTTTTGAACCAAGTGCCAATGATTTTCTCGGTGCTTCCGTAGGTTTCTTTTCTGCCAGGCACAGAGTACATTTCGGCAGTGTCAAAAAAATTGACTCCTTTTTCGAGAGCATAATCCATTTGGGCGTGACCTTCGGCCTCGGTGTTTTGTTGACCAAAAGTCATGGTGCCAAGGCAAATCTTACTGATTTTTATGTCGGTATTGGGTAAAGTGGTGTGTTTCATTTATTAAGCTAATTTATTTTAAAATCTTTTGCAAAATTAAAAATCTTCAGTCTTGCCAGACTATAATTAATGTATATAATTGTATTTTCCTTCAAAAAATACTTTTCCGCTCTTAGCATCAATTTCTACAATATTACAATTATCACACTCTTTTGAAATGTGCCAAAAATATAAAATAGAGTCTTTGGATTTGTATTTAGGACTTGAAGTCGGATATCTGTAGGTTTTAAAATATATTATTACATCTTTTCCATTTATTTGATATTTAGCTGCCATTTTCAATGCTTCTCCTCTAGATATTTTTAATCGATTATCTGCGAATTGACGAAATCCAAGCAACAAATCTCGATTAAAGTCTCTAACTTTTTTTAGAGAATCAAAGTCAATATCAATACTCTCTTGTATCTCATTCATAAATATAAAATCGTAACTCATCCTGTAAAAACCTGGAGTGCCGAATATAGAATCTTTTGTAGTGAATTCTTTGTTATTACACCTTAAATAAGTTTGCTCTTCATTTAACTTGAAATAATTCTCAAATTCTTCATTTGAAAAATGTTCTAAAAGGAGAGTTTTACTTTTAAGATTCACAATATTAAAATCTATTTTAATTTCTGGGCTTTTAGTTTTTAAATCTATATCTTGTTTATTTCCTTGACAGGAAATCATAAAAATTGAAACGAATATTAAAATCGATTTTTTCATAATCTAGAATTTAATAACCGGAAACTAATTTATCTCCTTCAACATCTCAGCGATTTCGTCTAATCTTGGGGTCAAGATAATTTCGATTCTACGGTTTTTTGCTTTTCCTTCAGCGGTAGCATTGCTTGCCAAGGGCGAAAATTCACCCCTTCCAGCTGCAGTTAAATTTTGCTTGTTGACCGCTTTGTTTTCGCTTAAAATGGCTACAATTGCTGTGGCTCTTTTGGTCGATAAATCCCAGTTATCGGCAATGGGTCCTGAACCGCCAAAGGGATCATCATCGGTATGGCCTTCAAT
>CAMBHH010000148.1 GCA_945866505.1 Flavobacterium psychrophilum | reverse complement strand
ATAACCGAACAAAAAAATAATTTTGCCCAAATAGTATCTCCAAATCCTGATGATGCTGGCGTTTGGATTCATCAAGATGCTTGGTTTCATTTAGCCGATTTCGAAGCTGGATTCGCTAAAACTTATGCATTGAAAAAAGAAGGAAACGGTCTTTATGTTTTTGTAATTTCAGGAACAGTTACCGTTGATGGTCAGGAATTAGAAACGCGTGATGGTTTAGGAATTAGCGATTTCGAAACATTGGAAATCAAAGCAACAACCAATGCGAAATTTTTGTTGATGGAGATTCCAATGGAACAATAATTAATAATTAGTGTCCCGTTAAAAAATCAATTTTCAATTTTAAACTGTAAATTTTAAATAAAAAAAGGGAAGTTCTACAATTGAACTCCCCTTTTTTATTTTTGACAAACATCTTCGGACTATTTCAAAAATGTGCTTGCAATTACTTTTTCAAGCTGATGTTCTCAAAGGTAGAAACATCAACAATCTCTTCGCCATCTAAATCGAAGGAGATTTTCACCAAATCGCCAACTGCGGTAATTGGCAATTGATTGGATATTTGAGACGAACCTACAAAAATATTAGGATAATCTTTTACCGTAAAATAATAAAAACTATTCCCGTTTTTGACATCATTCTGAATTCGAACCACAACCGATTCAACTACTTTTCGTGCAGATTTTTCACCTGAATTTATTTTATTTCCAGAGGAATTAAAAGCTGTTTTATAAGCTGTTAAAGCCTCACGCATAGTATTTCCTGTCCCAACAATTGTGTAATCTGAAATGGAAACCATAGCATACATTTTTACCAATCCGCCATTGTCTTTTAACGTCATTACATAAGTTGGAATATTATTAATGTTATACGGAATAGGCAACGAAGCTTGAAACCCTTTCTCTTGCACTTTTCCTTGTGCCGAGCTTTGTGCAGCAAATTCTGTGGCACCACTTTGCTTGTAAAAGGTAGTTTCTTTAGTTCTTGTATCTACTAAAACAAATCCGACTGCAGATTCATCTTTTCCTACCGAAGTAATTCCGGTGTACCAATAGGATTTATTGTTTTTTCCATAGACTAAGGTTAAATCTTCCGTAATTTGAAGTTTATTTTCGTTAGAAAAATTCCAGTACCCTTTTACATATTCGCCCCAATCATTCAACTGATCTATAATAAATGAAATTGGCTGAATTCTATCTACCCATAGTGGCGTATTCTTAATATTATAATCTTTTATAGTTCCATTTTGCGCATTTACAACTACAACACCAGTGGCATCGTTTCCAGAAAAGCCTACTTTTTTTGCATATTTTGTAACCACCCAGTAAGGCACTCCGTCGTCATCAATTTCAAAACTAAAATCAGCTAAACCGACCGTATTATAACCATTAAAATATAAATAGCGGTGCAAATTACTGCCAAAATAGGCTTCTCTTTGGTATTTTAAAAATAGTGGTTTTCCGTTTACTTCTTGTACTAATTTCACATCACGTTCATTGGTTGCCGACACCATCACGTAACCAGTTGTACCTTGTTTGTTGTTTAACCATTTAAAAAAACCTGAATGCTCTAAAGGTGCAATCCAATATAATTTGCCGTTCACTTTCTGAATAAAAAATTCTTGTAATTGTGCCTGACTGCCCAATGCAGGTTGCGAGCCTAATATTTTTTCGCCTAATAAATGCGCTAAACTTTCATCTACAACTCGAATTTCGTTCATAGATATAGGAGCAATATGATTGGTCAATTTTTCGCCGTTTGCGACTTTCCCAATTAAATTTCTAAAATCTTGATTTCTAAAAACAGCATGCGATGTAAAAAAAGGAAGTACAAATGAATATATAATCGAAATACCAACTAATAATGCCGGAATTTTCCAGAACACTGTTATTGGTTTATAATTTTTTCCGTCTGAACTAATAGTGAATTTAGAAAAAGAGAAAAACAATATTGCGGCAATAATTAAAAGTAAGGCTGTAACTCCTACAAAACCATAATTTAATACGGGTAATGTTAAATAAAAGTAAAATACCGTGATTAATAGGATAATAGCGATGGGGAAAATTTTTCTCATTTTATTTCTGTTTAGTTTTATACATATTAGACATTTGTTTTTTTAGTTTGTTACAAAGTAAGTATTTTTGTTTTTTAGAATTAAATCGAATCAACGAAAATATATTAAAATAAATTTGTTTACTTCTTATCGGTGGCAAATCATATCAGTCTATTTTACAATTGAATAAAAAACTTTTACTAATCATCAGTACACAATGATACTGCAACAATTTCAGCAAAAATTATGAAGGCATACGTATTTCCAGGTCAAGGCGCGCAATTCATCGGAATGGGCAAAGACTTATATGAAAACTCCGAATTGGCAAAATCACTTTTCGAAAAAGCCAATGAAATTTTAGGTTTCCGAATAACAGACATTATGTTTGAAGGCACAGCCGAAGAATTGAAAGAAACCAAAGTTACCCAACCGGCAGTTTTCTTGCACTCAGTAATTTTAGCCAAAACTTTAGAAGACTTCAAACCAGAAATGGTAGCAGGACATTCTTTGGGTGAATTTTCAGCCTTGGTCGCTAACGGTGTTTTGTCTTTTGAAGACGGATTGCGATTAGTGTCACAACGTGCGTTGGCAATGCAAAAAGCTTGCGAAATCAAACCTTCGACAATGGCGGCAGTTCTAGGATTAGCTGATAATATAGTGGAAGAAGTTTGTGCTTCAATTAATGGAATCGTGGTCGCTGCCAATTACAACTGCCCTGGACAATTAGTTATTTCGGGAGAAACTTCAGCAGTGGAAAAAGCCTGTGAAGCGATGAAAGCTGCCGGAGCAAAACGCGCTTTGTTATTACCTGTCGGTGGTGGTTTTCACTCGCCAATGATGGAACCAGCCAGAGAAGAATTGGCCGCAGCCATTGAAGCAACTACATTCTCCACTCCTATTTGCCCAGTGTATCAAAACGTGACAGCAACAGCCGTTTCTGATGCCAATGAAATCAAGAAAAACCTAATTACGCAATTGACTGCTCCTGTAAAATGGACGCAATCCGTACAACAAATGATTACCGATGATGCAACTTTGTTTACCGAGGTTGGTCCAGGAAAAGTATTAGCAGGATTGATCGGGAAAATTGACAGAGAAGCGGTGACGGCGAACGTTTAAATTAGTGTTTAGTGGTCAGGTTTTTAGTCATCAGTTTTTAAATAAATAAGTTTCTATTTTATAAATCTAAATTATATGAGACAGTATTTGAAAACCATGCTTGGCTTTTTTCTTTTAGGCATCTCAATTATTTCTTGTTCTGAAAAGAATTCTGAAAACCCAGAAGAAGTATATTACTTATGGTCAGGAACCAAGCCTACAAATGAGGTCAAATTAATAAACGGAAAATATTGGCAGTCAGCACATTTTAGTAAAGAGTATAAAATGTATTTAGAACTGAACGCTACTAATAATTGGATATCAGAATTTATAAAACAAAATAATTTAAAACTTTTAACCTCAACATCACCGGAAATACCTACCGATGCGCCAGCTTGGTTTAAAGTAAAATCTGGCTTTAAAGTTTTCGAACCTTCAGAATTTAGTCAAGGATCCATTTACTTTGTAGGTGAAAAAACGGGAAAAGTGTTAATTTACGAAATCCAAAGATAACCAAAAAAACCCTAAATCATCAGCAAGATAATTTAGGGTTTTTATTCTAAAAAAACTGACCAATGATGACTAGCTCCTGACTTTCTGTTCCCATTTCCAAGCGCTTTCCATAGCTTCATCTAATGTAGATTCTGCTTTCCAGCCAAGAACATTATTTGCTTTATCCGTATTAGCATAAGCTGAAATTACATCACCTTCTCTTCTGTCTACAATTTTATAAGGTAGCTTTTGTCCGCTTACTTTCTCAAAAGAATGAATCACTTCCAAAACTGAGCTTCCTGTTCCTGTTCCCAGATTGAAAATCTCGACTTTGTCCAAATTCTTTTTATCTAACAAACGTTTCATAGCAATAACGTGAGCTTTTGCCAAATCGACTACATGAATATAATCGCGGACCGCAGTTCCATCTGGCGTTGGATAATCGCTGCCGTAAACCGACAATTCTTTTCTAATACCAAAACCGGTTTGGGTGATAAACGGCACTAAATTTTGAGGAACTCCCAAAGGCAATTCGCCAATTTCGGCTGATGGATGTGCTCCAATAGGATTGAAATAACGTAACAAAATCGCATTGATATTGGTAACTTTGGCCGTATCCGTTATGATTTCTTCTCCTATTTGCTTGGTGTTTCCATAAGGTGACATTGCAATTTGAATGGATGCATCTTCGGTAATGGGCATTTTTTCAGCTTGACCATAAACGGTGCAAGATGAACTAAAAATGATATTGGATTCTGGTAATTTTTGCAATTCTTGGAGCAAATAAACCAAACTGTTGACGTTGTTTTCATAATACAGCAATGGATTTCCAACGCTTTCACCTACTGCTTTTGACGCCGCAAAATGAATCACTCCTGAAATATCTTGGTGCTTTTTGAAAAAATCCTGAACTTTTCCCTTCTCTCGCAAATCCAATTTTTCAAAAAGTGGTTGTTTGTTCGTTATGGCAAAAATTCCTTTCAAAACATCTTCGGATGAATTGGAAAGATCATCAACAATTACTACTTCAAAGCCTTGATTTTGTAGTTCTACCACTGTGTGCGAACCTATAAAACCCACACCTCCTGTTACTAGTATTTTCATATTTTATGTTTTAAGTTGTTGTTTATTTAAAAGCTTGTCTGGCAATGAGTAACCATCTATTTTTTTGTTTTTGCCAAACCAGCATTATCCCAATTTTAATATCTTTATCTATTCCACCATCTTTGGTGTGAGCAACTAAATTGTGGCGAACAATGGCTGCATTGCCAACAATCTCAATAGTTTGATTTTGAAACTCAATAGCAACAAAATCAGATTCTCCATTCACAATTTTTTCTATAAATGCGGGTTTATTTTGAACCAGTCCACTAGAATGTCCGTAACTTAAACCCGCAGACGTAAGTTCATTTAGCTTTGTCCCATCGGCATCAATCATCGCTTGACGTAAAATTTCGACTCGAGCAGCAACCGCTATTTCATCTTTAGATTTAGAACTATTTTGAGCCGGAACTGAAAACTGAAAAAAAACTACCGCCAGAGTTAGCAAAAAATATTTCATTCCTATTTATTTAAATATTCTAAAACGCTACCTGTAATAAATTTAATTTGTTCATCGTCTAATTCAGTATGCATTGGCAACGCAATCACTTCTTTTACTAATTGATTTGTAACTGGAAATTCTTCTTCTTTGTAACGGGCATCCAAATACGCTTTTTGTGAATGCAATGGAATTGGATAATAAATCGCACAAGGAATTCCTTTGTCTAACAAATGTTGCATCAAAGCATCTCTGTCGGCATTAATAATTCGTAATACATATTGATGAAAAACATGGCAATCGCAAATGTCACAAATTGTAGGCGCAATAATATTTTTATGTCCTGCAAAGGCTGCAGTGTATTTTCTTGCTGCGTTTTGGCGCGCTGCGTTGTACTCGTCTAACAAGGACAATTTAGCATTTAAAACCGCTGCTTGAATGCTATCTAAACGAGAATTCACGCCCACAACATCGTGATGGTAACGTTCGTACATTCCGTGGTTTACAATTCCGCGTATTTTATGCGCTAAGATATCGTCATTGGTAAAAATTGCTCCACCATCGCCATAACATCCTAAATTTTTAGAAGGGAAAAACGAAGTTGCACCAACATGTCCAATTACTCCTGCTTTCTTTTTGGTACCGTCCGAAAACTTACAATTGGCTCCAATAGCTTGTGCATTATCTTCAATTACATACAAATTATGCTCTTTTGCAATAGCCATTATCGCTTCCATATTGGCGGCACGGCCAAATAAATGCACAGGAACAATCGCTTTCGTTTTTGGCGTAATCGCTTTTTTGATCGCTTCGATAGAAATGTTCATATTAAACAAATCTACATCGACCAAAACGGGTGTCAATTGCAACAAAGCAATCACTTCAACGGTAGCCGCAAATGTAAAATCGGCAGTAATAACCTCATCGCCGGGCTTTAAATCCAGTCCCATCATTGCAATTTGTAGCGCGTCGGTACCATTGGCACAAGGAATTACATGTTTTACATCAAGATATTTTTCGAGATTTTTTTGAAATTGGTGAACTTGTGGTCCATTAATATAAGTGTTGGTGTCAAGAACTTCTTGGATTGAAGTGTTTACAGTGTCTTTAATTTTATCATATTGACTTTTTAAGTCAACCATTTGTAATTTTTTCATTTAATGTTCTATTTAAATTTCATTCCAAACAAGTTTTTCAAGCCATAGTATAACGCATCTTGTTTTAAACTCACAACAAAAATAGGGATTTTAGGAGAATGATTTTATAGATAATTAAAAGAAAACGTATTTTTACCACAGAAATTTTTTGATATGCTTTTTATCTATAACCTAATCGTTCAAATTGCGAATTTTTTATTAAAAATCATCGCTTTATTCAGCCCAAAAATTAAACTTTTTGTCGATGGTCGAAAACCTGTTTTTGAAATTTTATTATCTAAAATTAATTCTAACGACAAAACCATTTGGTTTCACGCTGCTTCATTGGGCGAATACGAACAAGGTTTGCCTGTTATTGAAAAAATAAAAGAGAAATTTCCCAATCACAAAATTGTAATTACTTTTTTCTCGCCTTCGGGTTATGAAGTCCGGAAAAATAACACTGTAGCGGATGTTACAATTTATTTGCCGTTGGATACCAAAAAAAATGCCCAACAATTTTTGAAACTGGTTCATCCTGAAATGGCATTTTTCATCAAATATGAATATTGGCCCAATTACTTAAATGAACTTCGAAAACTCGAAACTCGAACCTATTTGATTTCAGGAATATTTAGAGAAAACCAAATGTTCTTCAAATGGTACGGCGGATTTTACAGAAAAGCGCTTGACACATTCACCTACTTTTTTGTACAAAATGAACGTTCTAAAAGACTTTTATTTCAATTAGGAAAAACTAATGTTGCCGTTTCTAGCGATACTCGTTTTGATCGCGTAGCTGCAATTTTAGAAAAAAACAATTCTTTGGCTTTTATTTCAGAATTTATAAATGATTCGTTAACGATTGTTGTCGGAAGTTCTTGGCCAAAAGACGAAAGTTTATTGGTGGAATATATCAATCAAACTTCCGAGAAAGTCAAATTTATCATTGCTCCACACAACATCAAAAGTGAACAAATTCAAGAATTAAAAAATTCTATTTCCAAAAAAGCGGTATTATTTTCAGAAAAAGAAACAAAAAATCTAGCCGATTTTGATGTCTTCATTATTGACACTATTGGAATTCTGACGAAAATTTATAGTTATGCTGATATAGCTTATGTTGGTGGAGGTTTTGGCAATCCTGGAGTTCATAATATCTTAGAACCCGCTACTTTCGGTGTTCCGATTGTTATTGGACCAAATTTCAACCATTTTGCAGAAGCAACAGCATTAGTGAATATGGAAGGATGCCTTTCTATTGCCAATAAAAATGAGCTTTCTGACACTTTTTCAAATTTAATTAGAAATAATGACATTCGGCACGAAAAAGGCCATATTTGTAGCACTTTTGTGCAAATGAACAAAGGAGCAACCGCTATTATTTTGAAACATATTTCTTAAGATTAATTAATTGATTTCGGGTCCAAATTTTCAACCTTATTAATTGAATTTAAGT
Organism: Flavobacterium psychrophilum; assembly: GCA_945866505.1. Lineage (GTDB taxonomy): Bacteria > Bacteroidota > Bacteroidia > Flavobacteriales > Flavobacteriaceae > Flavobacterium > Flavobacterium psychrophilum_H. Next base: position 826 of record CAMBHH010000148.1, on the reverse strand, counting down.
AGATCAAAAGCGGGTGCACGCTAAAGTACACGAATTGAATTTGGTTCATCCAAAAAAATAAACCTAAGGATAAATTACCTGAAAAAGACGATAGAAAACTGAGTTAGATTTCAATTGCAATTATTTATTAAGTTTTTATTTATAAAGTCAAAATCTTAATAATTCTATGTTAAGATCTCTAAAGAAAAAAAAATGAAAAAAATAATGAAAAAATATTTTAACTATTAAAAAATTTATATCTTTGCCCCGAATTAATAATTAACCTTTTATAATTAAGTAAGATGAAAAAAGTACTTTTAAGTTTAGCCGTTGTTGCCGTTTTGACTGTTGTATCTTGTAAAAAAGCTGAAGAAGCTCCTGCTGCTGAAGTTGTAGATACTACTGCTGTTGCTGTTGATACTACTGCTGTTGTAGCTGATACTACTGCTGTTGTAGCTGATACTACTGCTGTTGCTGCTCCTGCTGCACCAGAAGCAAAGTAATTCTAAATTACAGAAAAAATAAGCTACGCATTGCGTAGCTTTTTTTTTGTCTATAACCCAAAAATTCCGAATTAGCATTTAAATATTTACTTTAAAAGCAATTGTAGTTTTATGAAAACAAAAAGCCATGCACGACGAGTGCTATGGCTATATTGTTAATTTATAATGTTTTGTTATTTCTACTAGAAACTAGACTTTTGTCAGTTAAAATATGCTTCTTAACAGTTTGGCAACAAGGCATAAAAAAACCGCAAAGAATTAACAATTAAGTCTTTACGGTTTTCAAGAGTACTCAGAGCGGGACTTGAACCCGCACGAACATTGCTGTTCACTGGATTTTAAGT
>CAMBHH010000147.1 GCA_945866505.1 Flavobacterium psychrophilum | reverse complement strand
ATAACCTTGAAACCATTGGAAAGAGCTATCGTAAAAACGGGTCTTTTTATCGAATTGCCAATAGGTTATGAAGCACAAGTTCGTCCAAGAAGTGGCTTGGCTGCCAAAAAAGGAATCACCGTACTCAATTCACCTGGAACTGTCGATGCCGATTATCGTGGAGAAATTGGCGTGATTTTGGTCAATTTATCCAATGAAGTTTTTGTAGTCGAAAACGGCGAACGCATTGCCCAACTCATCGTCGCAAAACACGAAAGAGCCGATTGGATTGAAGTTCAGGAATTATCGGAAACCTCAAGAGGCGAAGGTGGTTTTGGGAGTACGGGAGTGAAGTAAAATTTAATAATTTAAAGATTGAAAAATTTAAAGATTCTCGATAAATTTTTCAATCATTCAATCATTTAATCATTTAATCTTTTAACATAAAAAAATGAAAATAATAGTACCAATGGCTGGACGAGGCTCCAGATTAAGACCACACACATTAACAATCCCTAAACCTTTAATCCCAATTGCTGGAAAGCCAATCGTACACCGTTTGGTCGAAGATATTGCAGGAGTTTTGAATCAGGATATTGAAGAAATTGCCTTTATCATTCACGAAAGTTTTGGCAAAAAAGTAGAAGAAGATTTAATCGCAATTGCCGAGAAATTAGGTTCAAAAGGAACTATTTATTATCAAAATGAAGCGCTAGGAACAGGACACGCCATTATGTGTGCCAAAGAGTCTCTGAGCGGACCAGCAGTAATTGCGTATGCCGATACCTTAATTCGTGCCGATTTCGATTTAGATCAAAACGCTGATAGTGTAATTTGGGTTAAAAAAGTAGATCAACCAGAAGCTTTTGGCGTTGTCAATTTGAATGAGAAAAATCAAATTATCGAATTGGTCGAAAAACCAAAGGAATTTGTTTCCGACCTTGCCGTTATCGGAATTTACTATTTCAAGGACGTTGCTGTTTTGAAAAACGAATTGCAATTGGTCTTGGATAATAATATCATTAACGGTGGCGAATATCAAATTAATGACGGAATCAAGCAAATGATGGCGAAAGGTATGATTTTTGTACCTGGTGAAGTCTCAGAATGGATGGATTGCGGAAACAAAGACGTTACAGTTGAAACCAATTGCAGAATGCTAGGGTTTTTGCACAATGACGGAGAGCATTTGGTAGATTATGATGTGAAATTAGAAAATTCAACCATCATTCCACCTTGTTATATTGGGAAAGATGTGATTTTGATTAACGCAACAGTGGGTCCAAATGTGTCTTTAGGAAATGGTTGTCACGTTGCGGATAGTTCAATAAAAAACAGTTTGGTGCAAACCCATTCACATATCAAAAATGCCCATTTAGACAACGCGATGATAGGAAGTCACGCTAGTTTCGACGGTAATTTTACGAGTATTAGCATTGGTGATTATTCGGTATTGGAATAGTTTTGTGTACTTCGTGATTTCTTTGTTGGCATTGTGTTTAGATTTAAATAAATGAAAAAAACAGCTTCAATAGTATTATTATTGGTTTTGCTTTGCAATTCGGCGGTACTATTGGCGCAAGCTGAACCAGAATCCATCGTGCTTGATACGGACAAATTTCAGGATTCTTTTTATGAATCCCTAAAGCAAAAAGGAATCGAGAATTACGACAAAGCCATTTCCGCATTGGAAGATTGTTTGAAAATAAAACCCAATGATGCCGTTGTTTATTCGGAAATGGGGAAAAACTATTTTTGTCTAAAAAACTATGAACAAAGCTATGATTCCTATGAAAAAGCAGCACAAATCGAACCCAAAAACAAATGGTTTTGGGCAGGAATGTATGATGCAAGCTACCAAATTAGGAATTACACGCAAGCGATTATTGCGGTCAATAAGCTGATAGAATTCAATGAATCGTATAAAGATGATTTGGTCTCTCTTTATATGTACACGCAACAATTTGACAAAGCGCTCGTTTTAATTAATGAATTAAATGAAAAGGTTGGAAAATCGGATCGACGTGAAATCTACAAAACACAAATTTTGTCGCAAGGAAAATTTCAAAATTCTGAAATAAATAATTTAATAGCTCAAATTAAATTAAATCCGACAGAAGAAGCGAATTATGTTGCTTTGATTAAGTTGTATTCGGAGAATAATGAAAGTGAAAAAGCAGATGAAATTACCAAAAAATTAGAAACAGAAATTCCAGATTCGGACTGGTCACAAATAGGCTTATTTAAATTGTATTTAGACAAAAATGAAGCTCAAAAAGCCATAAATGCAATGAACGTAGTTTTGGCCAATGCTCAAATAGATTCTAAAATAAAACACCGAGTGCTGAATGAGTTTTTATTATTTGTCGATAAAAACCCGCAGTATTCCTCAGATTTGGAAAAAGCAATCACCTATTTTGATAAAGATACAACCGTAAATGTTGGTAAAGAAATAGGAAAGTTTTATTATAGTAAAAAGCAATGGGCGAAAGCCGCTTTGTATTATGAACAAGCTTTAAAGAATAGTTCAGGAGAAGATATTGAAACCAATATGCTTTTGCTTCAAACGTATGTCGAAACCAAACAATTTGACATTATTTCAAAAAAAGCAGCAACTTTAGTAGAAATTTATCCGAGTCAACCTCAGTTTTATTTTTTTTCGGGTTTGGCAAACAATCAATTGAAGCAATATAAAAAAGCTATTGAAATGCTAGAAATGGGAATGGATTATGTGGTCGATGATGTACAATTAGAAACTAATTTCAATCTTCAATTGGGCGAAGCCTACAATGGCTTGGGAGATTTCAAGAAAAAAGAATACTATTTTGCAAAAGCCAATCAATTATTAAAAGCCAAAAAATAAGATATAAAATGAATCAATTTTCTAAAAATATAAGACTTCTTTTTATGGTTAGCCTAATCTGTTCATTGGCGCTAGTTTCGTGTAAATCGAAAACAGGAGTGGTCGAAGTGTCTAAAAATGAAAATAAAAAGAGTGTTAATAAAATAATTGAAAACTACTACAACAATAAAAATGAGTTTAAGACATTATATATAAAAGCCGCAGTAGCATACACGAGCGAGAAACAAAATCAGAATGTTTCAGTTGAGATTAAACTCAAAAAAAATGAGCAGATATTGGTAAGCGTACGGTTTTTAGGAATCACTATGGCAAAAGCTTCAATTACACCAACCAAAGTTAGCTATTACGAAAAAGTCAAAGGAACTTATTATGAAGGCGATTTCAGCGCAATAAGCGAATTATTAGGCACCGATTTAGATTTCGACAAACTGCAAAATATGTTGTTGGGAAGAGCAATTGATAATTTGAAAACAGGAAAATATATAGAAACTTTCAGCGATCAAGTGTATCGATTGGACGAAGAATCTGATGGGAACACTAAGAAATCGTTCTATATTGACGGCAATAATTTTACTATCAAAAAACAGGAAATTACACAAACTAAAGAGGGAAGAATGATTCAAGTGGTCTATTCTAACAAAAAAGAATTTCCAGAAATGACATTGCCTTTAACCCTTAATATCGACAGTTATCAAAAAAATGGGAAAGCGGAAATAAATATAGAATACAACACTGTAAGCTTTAATGAAGAACTTTCTTTTCCTTATAGTGTCCCAAATGATTACAAAAGAATTATAATTAAGTAAATTTGCACAAACTTATTTTACTATGTCAAAATTTCTCCTTAGTCTGATTTTAATTGGTATGACTTCATTGATGTGGAGTCAAGAAACACAGCAAGAAAAATTAGAAAAACGAAAAGCCCAAATACAACAAGAAATAATTGATAATGAAAAGTTGTTGCAATCGGTAAAGAAAAAAGAAAAGTCGGCGGTGAGCGTAGTTATTGTTCAGGAAAATAAAATAAAGCTAAAAGAAAAACTGATCAATACAACTGAAAAGCAAGCCAAGTTGTTGAGCAACGATATTTACATCAATCAGATGCAAATCAACAAATTAAATCGGGAACTTGTTGTTTTAAAAGAAGATTATGCCGAGATGATTTTAAAGTCTTATAAAAGTCGTTCTGAGCAAAGTAGAGCCATGTTTATATTATCGTCTGATAGTTTTTTGCAAGCTTACAAAAGAGCGCAGTATATGAAACAATATACTAATTATAGAAAAATGCAAGGTGACGAAATTAAATCGAAATCAGATCAGATCACGGTTTATAACGAAAAATTGGGCTCTCAAAAATCAGCCAAACAAAAATTGATTCAAGAAAACGAAAAAGAACGATTATCATTGCTGAAGGCCAAACAAGAGCAAGAAAAATTAGTCAAATCAATCAAGCAAGACAAGAATAAAATTGCCGCTGACATCAAGAAAAAACAGCAAGAAGCAAAAGCTATTGACCGACAAATTGATCGTATAATTCGGGAAGCTATAGCCGAAGCCAATCGAAAAGCAGCATTGGAGAAAGCAATGAAAAAAGCTGAAGCTGAAGCAAAAGCTGGAGATTCAAAAGATGAAATAAAAAAGCGAGCCAAAGCCATTGTTTCGGCTGCGCCAGCTGTGTCTTCAGCAAAAATTGTATTAACACCTGAAGAAAAAATATTAGCTGATAATTTTAAAGCCAATAAGGGAAAATTACCTTGGCCAGTAGAAAAGGGTTTTGTTTCTTTAGGCTACGGAGACCAACCTCATCCTCAATTTTCATCCTTAACGGTGCACAATAGCGGAGTAGAAATCACTACTGATCAAGGATCAACCGCAAGAGCTGTTTTTGCGGGTGAAGTAACTAGTGTTATGGTATTGTCTCCCGTAAACAAAGCGGTAATGATACAACATGGAGATTATTTCACGGTGTATCAAAATTTGAGTTCGGTAAATGTAAGTAAAGGCGATAAGGTCAGTATCAAACAAAGTATTGGAAAGGTAAGAACCAATGGCGAAACTGGAAGAACTGTGCTAAAATTTACCATTTCGCAGAATACTACGTATAACAATCCAGCTTCATGGTTGTTTAATATGTGATACCAAATATAGAAAGTATAAAACGGCGCAATTTTATCAGTTATAAAATTGCGCCGTTTTGTATTAAGAAACCTAACTACTGTTGTTGTTGCTGTTGTTGCCTCATTTGCAATTGCAGCTGATATTCTAGTAGATCAAGTTGTTTTTGCACATCATCGGAGACTTTTTGCAGTTTTACAACATTTACTTCTTCAAATAGTCGCCCATCTTCATATCCTATAGAAACGCTAACTGAAAGCGTTTGTTTGGCAAATCCTTTGAAAGTTCCTTTTACAGGTGTACATTCATTAAAATCTCTACCCACCGAAAGTTTGACATGTTTGTCCATTGTCCAGATATTATTGGTTGGATCTATACCAAGCCAGCCTTGCGATGGTGTGTAAAATTCTACCCAAGCGTGAGTTGCTCCTTCTCCTCTAAATCCTGCGGCATTGGGACAAATGTAGCCACTCACATATCTCGAAGGGATTCCAGCAGTACGTAAGAATTGAAGCAGAACATGAGCAAAATCTTGACAAACTCCTTTTTTGTGTACTAATATTTCGTCGATAGTAGTTTCAATATTAGTAATTCCTTTGGTGTAAGTGAAGTTTCTAAAAATGTATTCACTGCATTTCTGGGCAATTTCAATGACAGAAATGGTAGTAGCATCAATTTTTTTTAAATAAGAGTCTATTTTCTTCTGATTTGTAATAGAATCCGGATAACAAAGACGAAGTAAAGAGCTATTATTTGCTTTTTCTACTTCTAAATCTTGAACTTTCGTAGTATCTATTTCAGGAATTTTGAGCGAATGATTTACTTTTACTACCATCTGAGATTCGATAATCATCTCTTTGTGCGGTTCCAAAATATTAAAATTACCCACACTATTGCCGTAAAAATCCTTTGATATTTCGACAAAGGGATTAGTCGTTATTAAAAGCTGATGTTGTAAAACCTCTTGGTTATCAAATTGATATGGAAATAACCGCACTTCGTTGATACTCTCTTTTATAGCAAAATTGTATTCGTATTTTGTGATATGAACTATGTTAAATGTTGGCATTTTACTAGGTATAAGAGAAGAATAATTTAGAAAAATCAGTCGAAAATTGAACCAATTGTGTTTCAGTATCGTTTAAAACATCTTCTAATTGTTGGTTTGTTAGATTGTAATAATCGGTATATCTAACCATGCTTTTTAGCCTTCCAAATTGATTTTGTAATGTTCTCGCTTCTTGAGAAATATTGTCTATACACAAATACCCTAAATATTTGTCAATTAATTCTAAAGTGTACATTACCGAATGTGAAAAATCTTTATTGAAAACCACATGCTGAGCGATTTTTCGATTGTGCGAAATGTTGCTATAACTTTTTAAATATTGTTCATACCCCGAAAGTGACAATAGTAACCGTCTCCAATACAATAAATCTTCTTCACCATCAAGATTATAATTAATAGGCTTGTAATAAGCTTGCGTCATTGAAATGGTTTGTAAGCAGCGTTCAACGTTTTTTCCAATGCTTGAAAAACACCAGCCTAAACCTCTTGGCATGGTAACATGCAGTATTCCGTTATACAACAAAAGATCATTTTTGAGTTTAGTAATAACATTCACCGCTTCATAAGTTTCCAATCTTTTTGGCAATTCAGGCGAATTAGTGTAATGATAGAGTGAGTTAATATGTTCCCAAAGCTCTTTAGTGATTTTGTCTTGCGAACCTCTAGCATTTTCGCGGGCTTTCCGAACAAGGTTTTTAACAGAATTAACATTATGATTATCACAAATGATGTGTTTCAGGACAAAATTCGAATCATATTGCGATTCAATAATTTGATTTTTAGTCAAATCGGTATAATATTCTAATAACGGTCTGTATCCCTGAGAATCATTCATTTCTTTGTCAAAAGACAAAATGTAAAAGGTGTTAAGAGTCAGCAGCATTCCATCCGTTCTTTCCATATATCTGTTGAGCCAAAACATTCCGTCTGCAACTCGGCTGAGCATATTTGTTTTCATTCTATTATCGTTTATTTTAGAAAATCCTTTTATTATTCTATAATCCAAGTGTCTTTACTTCCTCCTCCCTGTGACGAATTAACTACCAATGAACCTTCAGTAAGTGCCACACGAGTCAATCCACCTGGAATTATTTTTACGCCATCAGGGCCAAATAAAGCATAAGGTCTTAAATCTACGTGACGCAATTTGAGTTGGCCATCAATGAGGCAAGGTACAGTACTCAGCTGAATAATGGGTTGTGCGATGAAATTCCTCGGATTGGCAAGAATTGCTTTTTTCCCTTTTTCAAGTTCTTCTTCAGTGGCTTTATTGCCCATAATCATACCATATCCGCCGCTTTGATTGGTTTCTTTGATGACCATATTTCCCATATCAGCAAATACGAGTTCCCGTTCCTCTTTGTTTTCCATTTGGTAAGTGGGAACATTTTTTAGAATAGGCTCTTCGTTGAGATAATATTTGATCATATCGGGTACGTAAGCATAAACTGCTTTATCGTCAGCAACTCCATTTCCTACGGCGTTAACCAAGGCGACATTCCCCATTTTGTAGGAGCTAATCAGTCCAGGAACTCCTAAAGCACTATCAGGTCTAAAAACCAAAGGATCTAAATAATCGTCGTCAAGGCGTCTGTAAATTACATCTACTTGTTCTAGTCCAGAAGTGGTTTTCATGTAAACATTATTGTTGTTTACAATCAAATCTCTTCCTTCTACTAACGGAATTCCCATTTGTCTCGCTAAAAAAGTATGCTCATAATAAGCAGAGTTATACACTCCTGGAGTGAGCAAAACAACATTGGGATTTGAGATGTTTCGGGGCGACATTGAGATTAATATGTTGTGCAAGACCATTGGATAATTGCCCACCATACTCACCCGATTTGAAGTCAGCATTTCAGGAAAAATACGCTTGGTAATCTCCCTGTTTTCTAGCATATAACTTACTCCGCTGGGACATCGAAGATTGTCTTCTAGCACATAAAACGCTCCGTTTTCGCCTCGAATCAAATCGATACCCGCTATGTGAATGTGAATGTTATGTGGCAATTTTATCCCGTGTACTTCTTGCAGATAATGAGGACAAGAGGAGATTAAAGCCGCTGGAATAATGCCTTCTTTTATGATACTTTGTTCGTTATAAACGTCCTCCAAAAACAAGTTGAGCGCCCTTAATCGCTGTCCAATTCCTTTTTCTACTTCGTCCCAATCTTTATGAGTGATTATTCTTGGAATAATATCGAAAGGGAATATCCTTTCGATTCCTTGATTGTCATCGCTGTAGACCGTGAAGGTAATTCCTTGATTCATAAAAAAATCAGAAGCTTGTTCTTGCTTTTGTTCAATACTTTCGGGGCTTAGGTTTTGTAATGTTTGCAAAACGTTGCGATAAGAATTTCGCACTCCTTTGCTCGAAAACATTTCGTCCCATCCGTTTGGGTTTAATTTTGGAATTGACTTCATATATATTGCATTGTTGAATAGTCAGCTAATTAAATTATTTTTTATTAAAAAAATTGTATAAAACAAATTTATTGATTTATTATTATCAAAATTCGTATAGCGCTGAATAATTGATAATTTATGTCATATTCTTCTATTTGACTTTTAATTTTATCA
>CAMBHH010000146.1 GCA_945866505.1 Flavobacterium psychrophilum | reverse complement strand
ACATTGACAACACCTTGCGTATGACCGTGAGCGGTATCAATTACAATCGCATCTACGCCTGCATTTATAAGTGCGCTAGCTCTTTCAAATGAATCGGCTGTAACTCCAATGGCTGCAGCCACACACAAACGACCGTAAACGTCTTTATTTGCGTTTGGTTTTTGAGTGAGTTTGGTAATATCTCTAAAAGTAATTAATCCAACTAGTTTATATTCGGAATTCACAACGGGAAGTTTTTCGATTTTGTAACCTTGTAAAACGACTTCGGCTTGTTCAAGAGAAGTTCCTTCAGCAACGGTAACCAAGTTTTCGCTCGTCATTACTTCGATAATTGGTCGAGCATTATTCTTTTCGAAACGCAAATCACGATTGGTAACAATTCCTTTTAACACCCGATTTTCATCTACAATAGGAATACCACCTATTCCGTATTCTTTCATCGCTTTTTTGGCATCTGCAACGATAGAATTTAACGGTAATATTACTGGATCGATAATCATCCCAGATTCGGCTCGTTTTACTTTTCGAACCTTTGCAGCTTGTTGCTCGATTGTCATATTCTTATGCAAAACGCCAATTCCTCCTTCTTGTGCCATTGCGATTGCCATTGCACTTTCGGTAACGGTATCCATAGCAGCAGATACAATCGGAACATTAAGTGTTATATTTCTGGAGAATTTTGATTTGATACTCACTTCACGAGGAAGTACATTCGAAAAATTGGGTACCAACAATACATCATCGTAGGTTAATCCTTCGCCGATAATTTTTGAGTTGTGTGCTATCATTGCAATTTGTAGTTTATGCTGAACTTGGTTCAGTATTGTAGTTAAATTGCGTGCAAATATAGTTAATCTTAAGCAAAACAACATCATACTTAAAGTATAAATGATTAAATTGCAGTTTATGCCAATTGTAATTTTAAAATGATTTAATTCATTTAAAAATTTCACAATGGTTAATGCCGATAGACAATATGTAGAGTCCAATTTATTGAACTCTTATATATTGCTAATCGGTATCACATAACCTCTAGTTTTTATAACCTTGTTTGTTCATCTTAAATAGTGAAAAAACAATAAAAATTTTCCAATGGAAAAATCAACTCCAACATTAAAAGGACTTTCGGACGAGGCAGTAATTCAATCAAGAAAAAAAAACGGTTCCAATTCTATGGAGCATCAAGATAAGAACCTTTTTCTAGCTTCTTTAATTGAAATGTTTAAAGAACCTATGTTTTTATTACTACTATTGGCTACAAGCATTTATTTTATTACTGGAGAATATAGCAACGGTATTTTTATGTTGGCAGCAATTGTTTTGGTTGCTACCATTTCATTATTTCAGGAATCGAAAAGTAGAAATGCCATCGAAGAGCTAAAAAAATTATCACAACCCAAAAGCAAAGTCATTCGAAATGGCGAAATCATTGAAATTCCCAGTGAAGAAATTGTTTTGGGGGATTTAATTCAAACGGAAGAAGGCACTTTTATTCCTGCCGATGGTGTGATTATTCAATCCAATGATTTTTCAGTTAATGAATCTGTTTTGACTGGCGAATCACTTTCTGTTTTCAAAAATGAAAAATCTGAAAACAAACAAGTTTTTCAAGGAACGATTTCGGCAAGTGGTTTGGCGATTTGCGAAGTTACTGCCATTGGCAACCAAACACAACTGGGGAAAATTGGAAAAAGTATCGAGTCTATTGCCGAAGAAAAAACACCTTTGCAGTTACAAATTGGAAATTTTGTAAAAAAATTATCCTTAGTGGGATTGATTATTTTCATACTTGTTTGGGCTGTGAATTATTATAATTCCAGGCTTTTATTAGACAGTTTATTAAAAGCATTAACCTTGGCAATGAGCATTATTCCAGAGGAAATTCCCGTGGCCTTTACCACATTTATGGCATTGGGAGCTTGGCGATTGATAAAAATGGGGATTATCGTAAAGCAAACTAAAACCGTAGAAACTCTAGGTAGCGCGACCGTAATTTGCACGGATAAAACAGGAACTATTACCCAAAACAAAATGAGTTTGGCAAAATGGTACACGTTTTCGGATGATACAATCAGCGGCAATGATAAAAGAAATGACAATGCCAATGGCAATAGCAATGTCAATGATAGTACTTATCAAAAATTGAATGAACTTGAACAGGAGCTACTAAGCCTTTCGATGTGGGCAAGTGAACCGATTCCGTTTGATGGAATGGAAATTGCACTTCATGACGCGTATTCAAAATTGAAAATTACTGACGAACGACCTAATTTTAAATTAATTCACGAATATCCATTGGGAGGAAAACCACCCATGATGACTCATATTTTTGAAAATCAAAAAGGAACTAGAATTATTGCTGCCAAAGGTGCGCCTGAAGCCATAATAGCATGTTCTACACTTTCTGCAACAGAAATTCAAAAAATAAACAACGCAATTGAATCCATGTCGAAAGAAGGTTTTCGGGTTTTAGGCGTCGGGGTTTCTGAATTTTCAGGAAGTAATTTTCCGAAATCACAGCAGGAATTTACTTTTGTATTTAAAGGAATTGTCGCTTTTTATGATCCGCCAAAAGAAAATATTAAAATCGTTCTTGATGCTTTTTATAATGCTGGAATTCAGGTAAAAATTGTAACGGGTGATAATGCTGCTACGACTTCCACTATTGCCAAACAAATTGGGTTTAAAAACCCTGAAAACACATTAAACGGTGACGAATTGATGGCTATGGATGAAGGCACATTAAAAGAAAAAGTGATGGAAACGACCCTGTTTATTAGAATGTTCCCCGAAGCCAAACTCAAAATTATTGAAGCTTTAAAAGCCAATAACCAAATTGTTGCTATGACAGGCGATGGTGTAAATGATGGGCCAGCTTTGAAAGCGGCTAATATAGGGATTGCAATGGGCAAAAAAGGAACTGAAATAGCGAAACAAGCTGCCAATCTGATTTTGATTGATGATGATCTATCGAAAATGACTGACGCAATCGCAATGGGAAGAAAAATCTACATTAATCTAAAAAAAGCCGTACAATACATCATTTCTATTCACATTCCAATCGTTCTGATTGTTTTTATCCCATTGGTTTTGGAATGGATTTACCCCAATATATTTTCTCCCGTACATATTATTTTTCTGGAAATAATTATGGGTCCGACTTGTTCTATCATTTATGAAAATGAACCCTTGGAATCAAATTTGATGCAGCAAAAACCGCGACCGCTTACTAATACTTTTTTTAATTTGAAAGAAATAACAATTAGCATTGTTCAAGGTGTGGTGATCACTTTGGGACTCTTATTTACTTATCAGTTTTGCTTGTACGAAAACTGTTCGGAAAGCGCGACACGAACTGTTGTGTTTTTGACATTAATTGCGTCGAATATTTTTCTAACATTGGCGAATCGTTCTTTCTATTATTCAATATTTACAACGATTCGATACAAAAATAGCTTGGTTTTAATAATCATAGGAACAACAGTTCTTTTGACTAGTTTGCTGCTTTTAGTTCCCATATTTTCAAGATTTTTTATGTTTGAATCCATTTCGTTGGCGCAAATTGGTTTGAGTATTTTCGTGGGATTTGTTTCGGTGTTTTGGATAGAAATTTACAAAGTATTCCAACGACGAATTGGAAAATAAATCAGGATTTACTCTGGTGTATTTTTATCTGGAAAAATAAAATTGAGCCCTATTTGAAAGGATAAACTATTGGCTTTAGAAATATCCGAGTATTCTAAAAGATTGTCAGCGAGCAAATAAAAATTGACTTTTCCAAGGGTTGTTGACAATCCTAATCCAATATTTTTTGCAGAGAAAGTATCTATCGTATAAGTTGCTTTCATCTCTAAAGAATCGAAAATTTCTTTTCTGTAAAAAGCTGTCAAAGCCAGTAAAGGAGTTCGTGGCATTGACATCACAAATAATTGTGCACCTATTGCATTGGGATATTTATTTTCATTATCACTAGTGCAATTGCAATCGGAGCTTCGCGCATCTCCAAACGAATATTGAACTGAAGTGTTTAATTTTATTGGTCGCCAAGTTGTAAATTTTGTATTTAAAGTATCCAAAGGGATGGCTTTTCTGAATTCATCCAAAATGTCAATGTTATTGTTTGGATTAAAATCGGGGGTTAATCCAACATAATTGTAATAGCCTTTATAACGATAACTTTCAGTTTCTTTGGTATGACTTATAAAACCAATATCAAGTACACTAGCTGTAAATTGAAGGTTTTCTTTTGGATAATAAGTCAGTCCTAAATCTAATCCTAAGCCAAGATTGCCTCCTAAAAGAGTTTTTTTCAAGATGTTGCTTGTTATCTCTTCTGAGGAACCGTTAATATTATTTGTCAATCCAGAAGTGTTTACTAGTATATTAGCCGAAACAACTTGGTCATAAATAGAACCTGTGCCCTGAGTAGTGTAAAAATAGCCAGAATTTGCTGTAGAAGACAAATTGAAGATACTAGAATAAATCTTCAATCGAGTCCCAAGTACTAGTTTTTCGTCAATCTTTTTATGATATCCCAAATGAAAAACAGATAGTAACTCGCCTTTAAAATTCAAATCACCCAGATCAAAAACTTTCCCCAAATAATCTTTATTTCCATCTAAAGCCAGAATGGCAATATCTTTAGGAATATAGGTTAAAAAATTGGCTTCTTGATATATTCCAAATGACACGTACTCACTGCTTTGCCAATCGCCTAATTTAAAACCACCACTAAAGATCTCTAATTGTTCGTTGATAGAAATCAAGTCTTTTTTAGACGTTGCGAACAGAACATTACGCAATTTAGCATTAAAATCGACTCCGTTATTGGCAAACAAATCATGAGCAGAAAAACCATTAGATCCTATATTTGCAGAAAATCCGGACAACAATGGAATTCCAACGAACCAATTGTAACTAACATCAGAGCCTGGATTTACCATCATAGATTGTGGCACGGAATTGAAATTATATAAAATCTGCTTGTTTTGAGAAAAACAAGTAAAAGTTATCATTAGAATTAAACTTAACCAAAATTTTTTCATTTTGTCAGAAAATAAATAGTGGCACTTGAACGCATTTTTAGACTACCCAAACTAGTGTTAGTCAGAGGGGTTCCTGGTAACATCAAAACTTCGAATCCTATTTTATGGGTTAATCTAAATTTATCGAGCTCAGTGTTTTCAAATATTTCTTTTCTTGTAACCTGATTTGGACTGCCGGAATAAGCTGGAACAGTCATTAAAATTGAAGGCAAGACTTTTACATCCTTATCATCCAAAAAATTGATTGAAACCAAGTATGCTCGGTTTATTGTGTTTGTGAATTCAAAATCCAAATCAGCTCTACTGAGATTTTCTGTTAAATCTTTATATTTAGCGATATCGAAAAGAAATGTATCTGAAACCAAGGTTTGTTCGATACCACTGCTTACGAATTGAGGGGCTTGAAAATCAAAAGAGCCAAGATTACCCACAAAAACCGGATTCACCTTTAAATCACTGGATTGATTAAAGTCCAAATCGCTTGAACATGAAATAAATGATATCAATAAGACAAGTATTCCAAAAAATTTATTCATAAGACTATTGTATTAAACATTTAATATTTAACGAAACTTATTTAATTCTAGTATTCAATGAAATGAGCCAAACAATTTTGAAACTTCATTATACGCACTTTCAAAACTCATCGCACTCAAATTAGTATTTTCCCTCTTTGAATTAAAATAGGTTAGCAATTTCTCAGTTGGCATATTTCCAATCAATATGTCTTTCGCCATTGGGCATCCTCCAAAACCTTGAATTGCGCCATCAAAACGTCGGCAACCCGCATTGTAAGCAGCGTCAATTTTCTCAAACCATTTATCTGGAGTGGTGTGCAAATGGGCGCCAAATTCAATTTTTGGATATTTAGTAATTAAATGCAAGAACAAAAAATCAATCACATCAGGAGTTGAACTCCCAATAGTATCAGAAAGAGATATAATTTTTACGCCCATATTCGAAAGTTTTTCTGTCCATTCTCCCACAATTTCGACATTCCAAGGATCACCATACGGATTTCCAAATCCCATCGAAAGATATGCAACAACCTCTTTATTGCTTTGATTAGCAATTTCGATAATCTCTTGCAAAGTTACTAAAGATTCTGCGATTGTTTTATGCGTATTCCGCATTTGGAAATTTTCCGAAATCGAAAAGGGAAAGCCTAAATATTGAATGGGTTGATGTTGTGAAGCGGCGATTGCACCTTGAGTGTTGGCAATAATAGCCAATAATTTACTTTCTGTTTTTGAAAGATCTAATTGTGCCAAAACTTCGGCTGTATCTTGCATTTGCGGAATGGCTTTAGGCGAAACAAAACTCCCAAAATCTATACTGTCAAAACCGACGCGAAGCAACGACTGTATGTATGCTACTTTTCTATCGGTCGGAATAAAAGCCTTAATACCTTGCATCGCATCTCTAGGACATTCTATAATTTTTATCGCTTCCATACTAGGTCAAAAGTAATCAATTTTTTTTTGGTATGAAATACAATTAGCTAAACTAAAATTAAAAACATTACCTGTTTAGTGCTGTGCGAAATCATAGGCAAATCGTTAACCTCAAAAAAATTAATTTTTTCTCTGATTTTTTTTTTAATTAAATAATTACTACTTTAGCATAACAGAACAGTACAGTATGCAAATTATGAATGATAAAAATTTTAAATTTACTATTAGCTCTGAAAGTGATGTCCCGAAGTATCAGCAATTAGTAAATTCAATTACTAATGCCATTGCTGAAAAGCTACTGAGAAAGGGCGATTTATTACCTTCAGTCAATACTATTTGTAAGGAAAACAAACTTTCAAAAGACACTGTTTTCAAGGCTTATTCGATTTTAAAGAATCAGGGAGTAATTGAATCAGTGCCAAATAAAGGATATTTTGTTGTGGGTGAAACTAGAAAAATTCTTTTAGTTTTAGACACTTTTAAGGCTTATAAAGAAGTTTTGTATCATTCATTTATCAATAATTTACCCGATAATTTTATTGTTGACGTGCAGTTTCATCATTATCATTTAGACAATTTCAAAAATATTATTAATAGTAGTGTCGGAAAATATTATAAGTATGTAGTAATGGATTTTAATCACAACGAAAGTACTTTTTTACTGTCAGCGATTCCGAATGACAAGTTATTATTGATTGATTGGAGCATAAATGCAACTACTAAAAATAACTACGTTTTTCAAGATTTTGGAAAGTCATTTTACATATCATTGATAAATGCTGTTGAACCCTTTAGAAAATACAAAGAAATCTACTTTGTGTATCCCAATTTTACCAACCATCCGATAGAAACAGTTCAATTTTTCAAGAAATATTGTGAAGATTTTAATTTTAAATATCAAATTATTACCAATCCAAAAGAGTTCAATATAAAAAGCGACGTAGCCTATATAAGTGTAAGCGACAGGATTCTCGGGCAATTTTTAGAACAATGCCAAGAAAAAAATCTACAACCCGGAAAAGATGTTGGGTTTTTATCTTACAATGAAACGCCAATGAAAAAATTTATTTACAAAGGAATTTCAGTGGTTTCAACTGACTTCAAAGCATTAGGTTCAAAAGCCGCCGAATTTATCACAAAAGGCGAACCGACACAGTTATACGTACCAACACATTTAATTTTAAGAGATTCCCTATAAAGTTTCAGAGTTGACAATTAAATTTAAAAACAATCATAAAAATGAAAAACAAAAGAATAGGATTCAAATTAGCTATTATCTTTTTAACAGCAGTAAACGGATTTGCGCAAAACGTAAACTGGATTTCCACCACCGAAAAACAACCTTGGAGAACTAAAGAAGTTCTTAAGCTGAATGACTTCAATGCATCAACGCCAGTCGATATTGAAATACTGACTGACAAAAAACAACAAACCATCGATGGTTGGGGCGGTTGTTTCAATGAATTGGGTTGGCAGGCTTTGAATACTTTACCATTCAAAGAACGGGATAAAGTAATCAAAGAATTTTTCGATCCAAACGAAGGGCTTAAATACAATTTTTGTCGGATGCCAATTGGGGCGAATGATTACTCGTTCAACTGGTATTCTCTGAATGAAGTTGATGGCGATTTTGAAATGAAAAACTTCAACATCGAAAGAGACAAAACCATTCTAATTCCTTACATCAAAGCCGCTTTAAAATACAGACCTGATTTAAAAATTTGGGCATCGCCTTGGAGTCCTCCTACTTGGATGAAAACCAACAAACATTACGCAAACAAGCCAAATACCTTTAACGACCTTACAGAAGATAGAGCCGTAAAATCAGTCGACCAATTTATTCAAAAGAAAGAATACTTGTCGGCTTATGCGCTTTACCTTTCAAAATTCGTACAAGCGTATCAAAAAGAAGGAGTTAATGTATTTGCCGTGCATTTTCAAAACGAACCTTACACCTATAATCAATGGCCAAATTGCAGTTGGACAGCACCAGCAATGCGCGATTTTGTTTCAGAGTATTTAGGGCCAAAGTTTGTAAAAGATAAAAATCCTGCACAAATCTGGTTTAGCACCATCAACAGCCGAGATTTAGAAGTTTTCGAAACAGTGTTGTCTAATCCTAAAGTAAGAAAATATATTTCAGGCGTTGGTGTTCAATATGA
>CAMBHH010000145.1 GCA_945866505.1 Flavobacterium psychrophilum | reverse complement strand
TTTGCTTCAAAAAAACCATACCGCCCCAAGGCGTAATCTCTTTATTGGTAAAGGATACATCGAATTCCATAGTGTTGATTTTTCTAATGCTACGCATTAGGATTTTGAACTCAAATTTAGTTGTTTTTTTCTAATGCGTAATCTGGGTTAAACCAAAGTGTATAATTAAATATTTATACTAGTAAAAAAGAAAGCTCCCAACTATTTTAAGATTGGAAGCTATATAAATTAAACGTTTTTATAATTATTTCTTAAATACAGCAATTCCAGTTTTTAACCAACTCTCATATTCTTCCACACTGGTGTAACTTATTGTAGGCTTAGTTTCATTCAGATTCTTTCCCTTTAAATCGGTTAAAACATACAAAGGTTGCGTATTGGTTTTGTATTTTGAAATCATAAAATCGGTCCATTTATCACCAATCGTTACAATTTCTTCTCCTGTGCTTTCCGAAATAAATTGTTCATTTTTGGGTAGATCTCGTTTGTCGTCAACGTATAATGAAATCAAAACAATATCATTTTTTAAAATGGATAAAACACGTTGGTCAGACCAAACATTGTTTTCCATTTTTCTGCAATTTACGCAAGCAAAGCCTGTAAAATCAAGCATTATGGGTTTGTTTACCATTTTGGCATACGCCAAACCTTCAACATAATCATCAAAAACTACAATCTGATGTGGTCCTAACTTAGCGCCATTTGGCAAAATAGTTGTCGGAGAATCATTTCCCGAACCACCAAATCCGAGTGGACTTTCGCTGTATTCCATTGGAGGCGGAAAAGCATTGATCAATTTCAAAGGAGCGCCCCAAAGTCCGGGAATCATATAAATGGTAAATGACAAAACTAATAATCCAAGCGATAATCTTCCTACTGAAATATGCGTTATCGGACTATCGTGTGGCAAAGTAATTTTTCCGAACAAATAAAAGGCTAAAGTTCCAAAAACAGCGATCCAAATGGCAAGAAAAACTTCTCTTTCTAACAAATGCAATTGCAAAACTAAGTCGGCATTCGACAAAAATTTAAAAGCTAAAGCCAATTCTAAAAATCCTAAAACTACTTTTACAGTATTGAGCCATCCGCCTGATTTGGGTAATGAATGTAACCAACCCGGAAACATTGCAAAAAGCATAAAGGGCAAAGCCAAAGCTGAGGAAAATCCCAACATCCCTATAACTGGAGCAATTCCTCCTTTAGAAGCGGCTTCGACTAATAAAGTCCCAACAATTGGGCCTGTACAAGAAAAAGAAACAATTGCCAATGCCAATGCCATAAATAAAATGCCTATAATTCCGCCTCGATCGGCTTGACTATCGACTTTATTCGCCCAAGAATTAGGTAACATTATTTCGAAAGCTCCTAGAAAAGAGGCAGCGAAAACAATTAATAATAGGAAGAAAATTAGATTAAACCACACATTGGTCGACAATTCATTCAAAGCATCGGCGCCAAAAATTCCAGTCACAACCAAGCCCAATATCACATAAATCGCTATAATTGAAATGCCATAAATAATAGCGTTTTCAATGCCTTTCGCTCTTGTTTTACTTTGTTTTGTAAAAAAACTAACTGTCATAGGAATCATAGGGAAGACACAAGGTGTCAGCAATGCAGCAAATCCAGAAAGAAAAGCGATAAAAAAGATTGTCCACAATCCTTTTTGATTTTCTGGTTTTGAAGTATTTTTTATTTCTTTTGGTGCTGAAACAACCGCTTTTTCAACTTCTTCTGATTTTGAAGTGATTTTTTCACTTTTAGCCGTGTCAGTTTCAATTGGCAAAACGGATGCTTGCGAAACGGATGGAATAACAAATGTGAATTTCTTCTCTAAATTGATACAAGATTGTTTGCAAACTTGGTAATTCAAAACCACTTCAATCGTTTTGATTTTAGGATTTGTCACATCAATCTCTTGCCGAATTTGAGCGTTTTTTACAAAAAAAGTTTCGTTTACCTCAAAAACATCATTGTAGGCTGTAGTCGTTTTTCCTTCTTTGGCTTTACCAATCAATTTGTAATTCCCTTTTTGATTTTCAAAAATTACTTCCATTGGTAACGGTCCTCCTTCTGGAGTAAACTGGGAATACATGTGCCAATCCTTTTCTAAAACTCCGTTAAAAGTGAGAATATAATTGGTCTCTGATTTTTTTTCGATTTTGGTTGTCCATTTTACTGGATCAAGTATTTGAGAATTACCATTGGCAAACGCCAAAAAAGCAAGAAGTGAAAAAATTATTTTTCTCATTATTTCAACTGTATTTTAAGTATATTTTTGGTTGTATTTTTAATTTTAAAACGTTCATCTTGTCGTATCCCAACAATCCAAACGATTTCATTATCAGCACACAAGATCCAAGCTTTTTCTTTTTCAATCAACGACAATTTTTCGTCCTTAAAAAATTTGCTAACTTTTTTTGACTTCCCTTCCATTCCAAAAGGTTTAAAAATATCACCATCTCGCCAACGCCTTAAAACTAATGGATACCACAACTTGTCTTCATCGACAAATATAGTTGTATTTGAAACCAAACAAATGTCGGTTACTTTACTTAACGAAAGATTTAAGGGAACTTTAACTTCTTTTTGGTTTTTATTTACAAAATATTCCTCGTTTTCATCATCGGAGTTTAATGGGCTGAGAATTAGAAAGTCTCTATTTTTCAACAATCGAAATTCATTCGAAAACACCTGTTTCCCGGATTGCGCATCAACCAAATCGTAAATATCTTCCCAAGCAGCAAATCCAAAACCGTTGAACCAATGATACAAATAGGATTTAAAATTGGGGAGTTTTTTTAATTGGTTTAAATCAAAATAAATTTCGGTTCCTTTTTCCTTCGCTACTTGTTGGTAAACTAAAAACGAAGCATCTTCAACCATTGATTTGGATTCTTGCAAATAGTTTTGTGTCTTGTGAAAACTTGAAAGAAAATCGGGATTTAATTCCTTTAATATGGGAACTAAATTGTGTCTGATTTTATTTCGCAAGTATTTATCCGATGCATTACTGCTGTCTTCCCGCCATTCGATAATGTTATCCTTAGCATAGTGCTCAATTTCTGACCGAGAAAAAATCAAAAATGGCCGAATTACTTTTCCGTTTTGCGGTGGAATCCCAGTGAATCCGTCAATTCCAGTTCCGCGGACTAGATGAATAAGGAAGGTTTCTAAATTATCATCTGCGTGATGCGCCGTTAAAATATAATCGTAATTTTCAGTATCTAAAAGTTCGTAAAACCAACTGTACCGCAACTCTCGAGCCGCCACTTGAGTAGAGATTTTATAATCATTGGCAAAAGCTTCGGTATCAAATTGCGTTAAAAACAGTTTAATCTCGTTCGTTTCACAATAATCTTGAATAAATCTTTGGTCGCCAAAACTTTCTAAACCTCGAAGTTGAAAATTGCAGTGCGCAATCGCAATTTCAAATGGTAATTTATGAAATAAATCGGTCATTACCATACTATCTAAACCGCCACTTGTAGCAAGCAGCAGTTTTTTTCCAATTAAAAAAGGGAAATTTTGAGCGATATGATTTTCAAATTTTTGTTGCATATTCAAATTTAGCAAATTCATTTGAATTTAACTTAAAACTTCTCGCATAGCTTTCGCTTTCAGTAAACATTCTTCATATTCATTTTGTGGAATAGAAAGAGATGTTATCGCACTTCCTACAGAAAAAGAAATGTAATTATTTTCTTGATTGTACAAAATACTTCGGATAACTACATTGAAATCGAAATCGCCACTTGGTGTAAAATAACCGACCGCTCCACTGTACAAACCTCGTTTGGTTTCTTCTAGTTCTTCTATAATTTTAAGTACCGAAACCTTTGGAGTTCCCGTCATGCTTCCCATAGGAAAAGTGCTTTTAATTACCTCAACAGCAGAATATTGTCTATCTTTTTTTGAAGTGATAGTCGAAATCATTTGATGCACTTGTTCGAAAGAATAAATGCCACATAACTCCTCGACTTTTACAGAACCTTTCTGGGCAGTTCTAGACAAATCATTGCGAACCAAATCCGTAACCATAATGTTTTCGGCTCGTTCTTTTGGGTCAGAAGCCAATTGGTTTTTTGATTTTTCATCTTCTATTGAATCCAAAAACCGTTTAGCTGTTCCTTTTATAGGTTGTGAAATCAGTAAATCGCCTTCTTTTTTTAGATAGCGTTCTGGCGAAGCTGAAAGTAAAAATTGTGTGCTATTTTTAAAAAAAACTGCTTGTGGAGATTTCGAAATTCCATTTAATTTCAGAAATTTTTCCAGTGGATTGATAACGGCATTTCTAGCAAAAAATTCCATACAGAAATTTGCCTCATAAATATCACCACGATGAATATGTTCAAGTAAATTAGTAACCTTTTTAAGGTAGCTGTCTTTCGAAATTCGTTGCATAATCTCAATTTCTGATATTTGTTCTCTGAAATCTGAAATCTGCAATCTTATTTCCTCCAAATCCTCCTCAACTTCATCATCACACATTTTGAGGTATTGAATTTCAAGTTGATTTCCTTTTAACAAAAACAACTTCTTAGGTTGAAAAAAGAATAAATCAGGAAAATTTAATCCATCAAAATTATTGGAATTCAAAACCTCAACATCATTTTTTAAATCATAAGACAAATAACCAAAAAGCCAATCTTTGGTAACTTGCTGATACTGTTTCAAGTCTTCAAAAGCGTTATGATAATCGGTTTTTATTAACGTAAAAGCATCTACAGCCAGAATGCAATCGTAACTGGAATACTGTTGCGGATAATCATTGCTATCCAAATAAACTACTTCTCGAAATTGCTGCGCCCAAGTCAAAACTTGCAGCTTGAATTGGATTGGATTCTCTGTATATTTTACAATGGATGTTCTCAAAGAATTGAAATATTTTAAAAATTCAAAATTACAATAAATTTGTTTGAGATAAAAAAAGTAAAACCCGCTCAAATGAACAGGTTTTACTTTCGTACAGCAATTTATTTATGTAATTACACGTGCAAAGCTCTATTATCTGTTGCCGCCAATGCCGCTTCTTTTATAGCTTCAGCAAATGTTGGATGTGCGTGACTCATTCTCGAAATATCTTCGGCAGATGCTTTGAATTCCATTGCAGTTACCGCTTCGGCAATTAAATCGGCACAACGAGCACCAATCATATGAACTCCTAAAACTTCATCGGTTTTAGCATCAGCTAGTATTTTTACAAATCCGTCTAAATCTCCACTAGCTCGCGCTCTTCCCAAAGCTTTGAAAGGAAAACTTCCTGATTTGAATGCTACTCCAGAAGCTTTTAATTGCTCTTCGGTTTGTCCAACTGCAGCCACTTCTGGCCAAGTGTAAACTACTCCCGGAATTAAATTATAATTGATGTGTGGTTTTTGACCCGCCAAGATTTCGGCAACCATTGCTCCCTCTTCTTCGGCTTTGTGTGCCAACATGGCACCACGAACCACGTCACCGATAGCGTAAATATTTGGAATATTGGTCTGTAAATGATCATTTACTTCCACCATTCCTCTATCAGAAATTTTAACTCCAGCTTTATCAGCATTTAAACCGTCAGTATAAGGACGTCGACCTACAGAAACCAAGGAATAATCACCTTCAAGAGTGATGGTTTCACCTTTTGCATTTTCAGCTTGAACCGTTACAGTATCGCCTTTTCTTTCTACTGATTTCACTTTGTGAGAAACATAGAATTTCATTCCTTGTTTTTTCAAGACTTTAGTCAATTCTTTAGACAATGAAGCATCCATTCCTGGAATAATTCTGTCCATAAATTCCACAACTGAAACTTGCGCTCCTAATCGTAAATAAACTTGCCCTAATTCGATTCCGATAACGCCACCACCAATGATCACTAGGTGTTTTGGCACTTCTTTCAGTTTCAGAGCTTCAGTTGAAGTGATGATTCTTTCTTTATCGATTTTTATAAATGGCAACGAAGAGGGTTTAGAACCCGTTGCAATAATGATATTTTTAGCTTCGACAGTTTCAGAAGTTCCGTCCGCTTTTGTAACAGTAATATGAGTGGCATCAACAAATGAACCCAAACCTTCCAAAACCGTGATTTTATTTTTGTCCATCAAGAATTTTACACCACCTGATGTTTGGTCAACAACAGCTTGTTTCCGGGCAATCATTTTTTCTAAATTCACTTTCACCTCACCAGAAACCTCAATTCCGTGTTCAGCAAAATGAGCAATTTCGCTGTAATGATGCGAAGATGCCAACAAAGCTTTTGATGGAATACAACCTACATTCAAGCAAGTTCCTCCAAGTGTGGAATATTTTTCGATAATAGCGGTCTTGAAACCTAACTGTGCGCAACGAATGGCCGAAACATATCCGCCTGGACCAGAACCTATAATGACTACGTCAAATGAACTCATAGTTTGTGTTTTTAATTTTAGTGTTGCAAAAATAAGAAATAAAATTGCAATTGCAATTTCAATAGCAATAGCAATTTTGTTAATTTACTGCTTTTTAATTGAACAACAATCATTAGATAGATTCTTTATCATTATAATGGAATATCTGAGTTACAAATAAATATAGATGGTATAATCTAGACTGTTATTTGTCATAAAATCCGTTTGCAAACCATTTTCAAGCGGATTTTTGCAACTATTACAATCATAAAACAGAAAGTTTTAAACACTATATCGTAATAGTTGGGTCGCTAAAAACTAAATGCAAATCAAACTAACTTTTTATTGTAAATTTATATGTCCAAAAATAAAAAAATAACTAACAATTTTAATAATGACAAAAAATTCACTCTTTCTCTTTCTGTTTTTTACTGCTATTTTTTATTCACAAGCCCAAGTCCACACCACTTATTTGTGGCATTTACACCAACCCACCTATTGGGGAGATGTTAGTAAAATTAATCCGAATAGGTATCAAATTGTAAAGGAATCACAGGATTTAAAATTCTCAGGAGGAAATAATGATGTCAATGGATTAGCTCATCCAACGAATAATCTACAAGAAATATTTGGTTCTGGAGATCGGGTCGCAGCCTACCAATATGCACCAAAAAATGCAATCAATTCTATTCGAGATCTGCCAGAATCTGGGGCTCAAATTACTTATGGAGGCTCTTTGCTAGAAAATGTAAATCAATTAGCACAATATAACCAATGGGGATACAATAATTCTTGGATTCAAAATATAAAAGATGCTAAAGGATGGAAAACTTCAGGAAACTTTCCTCGAATGGAAATGGTTTCTTTTACGATGCATCATGCACTTTCACCCTTATTAAGCGATGAAGCTTTGACTAAAGAAATAAAAGCCCACCAATATTACTCAAAACAATTGTTTGGTTCACACGATTCCAAAGGATATTGGCCAGCAGAATGTGCATTTTCTGAAAGAATCATCAAAACCTTAACAGAATGTGGCATAGAATGGTCTGTGATTGCGAACAGTCATTTGTCTCGAACATTATATAATTATCCAATAAAAGCGGGTTCTGGAGGTTCGATGTGTGATTATCCCAACAAAGCCGATCGCGTTGACACCAAGGGAACCAATTGGTTTTCTGCTCAAAAAGATGCTCGCGGTGGACAATTCGCTGTTCCCTATTGCTATCTTCCCTATAAGTCAAAATATATAGATCCCGAAACGGCACAAGAATATAAAATTACTGTTGTTCCGATGGCGGATTATGAAAGTTATGAAGATGGTTACGCTGCCATTGGAACCAACTTAATTGCACCTATTGTTGCTCAAGCAAGTAACTCTCCAAGACCTCCTTTAGTTCTATTTGCACACGATGGTGACAATGCTTGGGGCGGAGGTTCTTCCTATTATAATGAATCTGTTACTGGATTTTCACATGCTGCGGCTAGTCAAGGAAATGTTCCTACCACAATTCCACAATATCTAAAAGACCATCCAGTTTCAGATTCTGATGTTGTACATGTTGAAGATGGAGCTTGGGTAAATGCTGATGGCGATTTTGGTCATCCACAATTTGCAAATTGGATTTGGCCTTTTTATGATTCAAATTACAAATTCAATCCAACAGGTTGGACAGAAGATATGATGAACCAAGCCATAACTACCGCAGGGGAAAATCATGCTATAATGGCAGAACAACTGGAAGGAAATAATCTTCGAATGAGCGAAATTGTGAGTCCAACAGCTGCCATAAGTCCTGCTGAAAAAGCTTGGCATTTCTTGATGGCAGGTTACGATAGTGGGAATGCCTATTACGGTCTAGCCGAAGATTTAGAAATAAAAACTACGCTTGCCGTAAACCGTTGCGTCCAGTTTGCAAAACCTACATTGGATGCTCATCCAGGAGTAGATAATACAAAACCATCTGTATTCATTCCGCAACGTTGGCCTTATAATCCAGGTGAAAAAGGTTATGGAGCACCTTATGGCTATAAAGAATTCTTAAATTCGGCTGATTTTACCGTTTATACTTTTGCTTATGATGTTAGCGGTGTTCAAAAATCAGAATTAAAATATCGAATTGATTCTGATGGCAAAAACAATTTAACTTCTAATCACAACGACACCTATGCTGGAGGAACCGAAGTAGGTAGCTGGGTCACTTTGCCAATGGCTGAAAGAATTTTTCCAAAGGGAAATATTACTAGCAATACACAAGCTGATTTATATATGTTGCCCACCGTTATCTCTACTCAATATTACGCTGAAATTGCTGGGATTTCTGAAAAACT
>CAMBHH010000144.1 GCA_945866505.1 Flavobacterium psychrophilum | reverse complement strand
TATGGTCATACTACAAATCCAGTGATTGCCACTGGCGATGGAATTGCAATGGCCTATAGAGCCAAAGCAGTGATAAAAGAAATGGAATTTATTCAATTTCATCCCACCGCTTTGTATGATGCTTCAA
Source organism: Flavobacterium psychrophilum (assembly GCA_945866505.1). Lineage (GTDB taxonomy): Bacteria > Bacteroidota > Bacteroidia > Flavobacteriales > Flavobacteriaceae > Flavobacterium > Flavobacterium psychrophilum_H. The sequence continues at coordinate 8,592 of CAMBHH010000144.1, read as the reverse complement.
CTGGAACATCCTTCTTAATTTCAGAAGCTGTTCGTGGTTTTGGCGCTTATTTGCGAACAAAAAACGGCCATCGATTTATGCTGGATTATGATGATAGAGGCGACTTGGCTTCGCGCGATATTGTATCTCAGTGCATCGATTTAGAACTCAAAAAATCAGGCGACGAATGCGTTTACCTTGATTGTACCCATTTAGATATGGAAGCTTTTATCAAACATTTTCCAATGATTTACAACCATTGCAAAAAGAAAGGAATAGATTTAGCAAAAGATTGGATTCCAGTTGTTCCTGCTCAACATTATCTTTGTGGCGGAATTGTAGTCGATAAAACTGGGAAAACTTCTGTTGAAAACTTATTTGCTTGTGGCGAATGTTCTCGAACAGGATTACACGGAGCGAATAGATTAGCGTCAAATTCCTTATTGGAAGCTTTAGTTTATTCGGATAAAATATTTAATTATTTGGCGTCAACATCTTTCGAAAAAAATGCTCCTAAAGGCAAAGTTACGGATTGGAAATTAGTTCCAAAACCAGCTATCAATCCAGATTATGTTGCTAACAGAAAAGCAGAATTACAGCTTTTGATGCGTCAAAATGCGGGAATTGTTCGCAATGATGCTGATTTACTTAAAGCTAAAGAAAAACTCAGTATCTGGAAAAGTGAAATCGAAGAAAAAATAAACAATTATCAAATTAATGCTGATTTGTGCGAATTGCAAAATTTGATTACTATTGGAAATTTAATCGTTCAGCAATCTATCGAAAGAGATGAAAATCGAGGTGGTTTTGTGAAAATAAATCCAGTAAAATAATTTTTTATGAATTTATCCATAATTCAAACTACTTTTTTTTGCATTATCTTATGTATTTGATTTTTAACAAATTGTAATGAATGAAAAGTAAATTTCTTTTATTGTTACTTCTATTCATAATTCTTGAAGGTAAAGCTCAAGATGAAAACACTTATTACATCAATAAACAAAACGATACGATTGTTCAAGTGGATGGCATTGACTATTTGAAAAGATTATTCAAAATCGATTCGAATCCAAAAAAAACAGAAAACAAGAAAGTTAATTTTTCGTTTTTTCCTACCGACACCAAAAATGCAGGAGAAAGAGTGCTTGTCTCGTCTTTTAATGCCACATTTTTGTTAGGTGACAAAACGAACACAAACAATTCTACAATATATTTAATCCCCTATATTTCTTTTAATGGTCAATATGGAATCGAATTATACCCTACTATTTGGCTTAAGAAAAACAGCTGGAATTTTGTTGGCGAGTATTTTTATCTAAACTATCCTCAGGACACTTGGGGTTTGGGAGGAAACAGTTCTAAAAGCAACGAAACATTGGTAGATGGAAAACAAATTCGATTTCATCAAAATGTACTCAAAGGAATTCTTCCTAATTTAGCCATTGGGTTGGGATATCAATTTGACGAACATCATGACCTCGAAATTCTAGACAGCGATTTTATAAAAAATAATCCAGAATTTATTGCAGGAAAAAAATACAAATCCATTTCCTCTGGAATCACAATTCCTATCGTTTATGACAACAGAAAAAACATAAACAATCCCCAAGAAGGAATGTATTCGAGTGTAACCTATTTGTACAACGACCCGGGCTTAGGAAGTGACACAAAATGGCAATCCCTTTTTTTTGATATTAGAAAATATTTTCCAATTCAGTATGCTCGAAGCGTTCTCGCTTTACGCTCCTATTATTGGACCGTCCTATCGGGCGAAGTGCCTTATTTCGATTTGCCATCAACCCGTTCCGAACCGGGCACAGGAAGTTCTTCAAGAGGACTTGAAAAAGATCGCTACCGAAGCAATGCTATGCTCTTTTTTGAATCTGAATATCGTTTTAACCTAACCCAAAATGGTTTTCTTGGTGGTGTTGTCTTTGCTAATGCAACTTCCGCTTCACAATATGACACTCAACATTTTATACACTGGCAACCCGCCGCTGGCGCAGGTGTTCGATTAAAATTCAATAAATATACCAAACTAAATGTGGCCCTTGACTTTGGCTTCAGTAAAGAATATGCCAGTGTTTATTTAAAAATTGGAGAGGTTTTTTAATCTCCTAAAATCCAAATGCCAGATTCAAAAATAAATTTCTTCCTTTTCTAGGAATGTTGTTCCAATCTGAAAAAGTCGAATAATAAGTATCAAAAATATTTTCTATACCAACCTTCACATTGCATTTTACTTTTTCGAAAGCAAAAGAATAACCCGAATCCAAATTCAAAATGACATAAGCCGGCGTTTTATCTTCTCCATAAAAAGGGCTATATTGAGTTTGAGTTGCATTTCCTTGAACCGCAATTTCTGATGTGAATTTACCTTTTTTATAATTCAAAGAAGAGAAATAGCGCAACGGACTTATGAAAGGCAAATTCTGGTCATCGAAATCTTTTCCGAAGCTGTAAACCAATTGTCCTTTCCATCTCAATTCGTTTGAAAACTGGTATTCTAGATTCAAATCGGCGTTAAAAATGGCAGCATAATCAAGGGCTGTGTAGATTTTCACACCACTTGCGCCAATAGTCATAGTACTTAGACTTGAGTCAGGTTTTCCCACAATATAATTGGAAATATGAAAATAAGAAGACGACATTTTTGCACTAAATTTTTGAGTTTTATACCCAACTGAAACATTTCCTTCTAGGGAATTTTCATTCTTTAATTCTGGGTTTCCAATGTAGTCAAATAGATCAAAACTATTGAATAAATAAAATCCGTAGCCCTCCGAAACTGATGGTGCTCGTTCGCCGTATGCCAATCCAAAACCATAAGAAAAACCATTTTCATCATACGAATAATTCGAAGAGATGCTTGGTAAAATTCGGTTTTTGCTATCTTTCATATTGGGATAAAAAATTTGCAAACTTTCTAATCCTAATAGACTGGCTACTTGATTATAATGATTGGCCAAACTGGTCGAAAATTTCAAACTCGAATGACAATTTAGTGCAATATTATCTTCTAAAAACAAGGCGGTATAAAATGTTTTCACATCAGGCCAAGTGTACATAAACATCAATTTTTCGTCTGAATCCGCTGGATACATCGTCATTTCCGCCACCGATCGATTGTAAAATGAGTTCAAATCGGCAATAAAATGATGGCTATTGTGACTACTTTTTACTTTGGAATAAAATCCAAAAGTATCGCTCCAACCTGGCATATCCATGTGAATCGGAACCGAAGGTCGCTTGGTATCGTCCATTTTATGTGTGATCGTATTATAGTAAATTTTGGTTTCCCAGTTTTCGATTTTGGAGGATTCAGGAACATATTCAAATTTCAACGAAGAGATTAATGCTTCGGCCAAAGAAACATCCATTGGCAAAGCAGGATAACCCACATTTGTCGCTTTATCGTAGATAATAGAACCTTCAAGCAATTTATTTTCATCAAATTCAAATCCCGAAGTTGCTGAAATATTAAATTTTCGAAACTGCGAAAACAAAACTTCCTGACCTTTTCCGTCGGTGTAATTTTCGGCGTCTCGAAACATAAAATCGGTATCTATATAAAACGATTTTTCGGCATAATTTATGGCTGAGCCAATAATTTTTTGCTTACTATTGGTTTCAAAACCAGTATTCAAAGACGTATCCCAACCTAAGTTTGAGAAACCACTTCTATTACTTTGCAAATCGATAGAACCGCCAATTGTCGCACCGTGACAAGCACCTTGTTGCCCTGAATTTATAGTCGCTTCAGACAAATTGGAAACCTCAACATAGGAAGTAATAGGGTCCATTTTGTCGGTGCAAGCTCCAAAAACTCGCATACCGTCAATGGTTACCAAAGTTCTTTCGGTGGTCATACTATTTATCATAGGTTCCCAAGCATAACTGCCTCGACGTATCATATCGACTTTTGTGGATTGTTGCAAATATTCATCGATAGTGGCCAATGGTTTAGCTTGGTTTTGATACAATTGTGCCTTTTTTCCAATGACAATTACTTCTTTCAAATCCTTTGGAGTAATTGTGTCAACTGGTTTTTCTTGGGCATTAATTGCTAAAGGAATTAAAAAAAACATCCCTATAAAAAGTATAAAGTTTTTCATTTAAAAATTGTGAAAATATCTTTGCCAAAGTTGAACCCTTTGGCAAAGATTTGTTTTAACTAAAACTCTATTTCGAAGTAAATACTGCTTGCAGGAACTGCATCAGTAATAGTTTCACCTTTGAGAACCGTTCCCGAAGCGTTTAGCAATTGCAAATTAATTTTCCAATAACCTGTCATGGTTAGGGAAAGTTTTCCGCTGTATAAATCACCTGCTCCATTTTGTGTTGCATCAACATTATTTGGCGAGCTGTGATTTCCCATACTTGGCATTCTTGGGTCAAATTTCAATTTAAAATTATCAACCACTGGAAAAGTCATCATATCTTGCATTTTCCAAACACCAACAACCATATCATTGATGCCTACTTTTGGATGATGCGGATCAACATAAGCAACAATATATCTTACGCTATCTGATCCGGTAAATGTGCTCACTCTTTGCTTTGCCGACAATGGAACATCAATAACCGAAGTCATAGAGTAAGCACTTCCGTTGATGGTATAATCTATCTTTAAATCCCAATATTCGTTAGCGTTTTGAGCCATTTGAAAAACAATGTATCCTTCATAAACCAATCCGTCAGTTGACACTTTCGTTACTGGCGATTTAGGACAAGAATGGTTCATCATCGCCATGTGCATCACTGGCATCCAAGTAACAGTGGCATTTTTTATGTATTGATTTGTTGCTTTGTCTTTGATTTTTAATGCAATTTCATTAAAACCTTGCTCAAAACCTCCCATGTGTTTGTATAATTCAATGGTGTGAGTAGTGTTTGTAATCTCTTTAAATGGAGTGACGCCCTCTAATTCGTCAATTGTTGTGTCATCCTTATCTGATGTACATGAAGCAAAAATGGTTACTATAACCAATAGTATTATTCTTAAAAATTTCATTTTTTTGTTTTTTAAAATTTGATAATAAAAGTACATTCGATGAAGATTTCATCGAATAAATTGTTGCAAAAAAAAAATCGGAAAAATTAAGAATTGAAAATGGGCGGACGAAAAACAGAAACATTATTCAAGTAGTAGTATAAGTTAGAATAGTTGTTGTTTGTTTTTTGGTTGTCATCAATATAAAATGACGCAATATTAAATGATTTGATTTCCTCAAAAAACAACACTTCCAATTCTTGAGTGGCATTTTTTTTATTTGAAGAAATAGGTGTTTGGCCTTCTGAAGTTTTGGCAAGCTCTTTCATTAAATGACACTTACCGTTGCATTTCATTTTTGGCTTTGCTTTATTCACACAAAGCACTTTAGAAATATATTCATAATTAACGACGTATTCTATAACCGGAAGTACTGGTTTTAGTAACATAAATAACGCTAAAAGGAATAATATCTTTCTCACGATACAAATATAGGTTTTAAAATAAATTCAAAATATATTTTTGATATAATAAAATTATGTTAAAGATTAAACCTTTAAACCCTAACTATGTCTTAACCTTATAACTTAAAAAAATACTTAAAATGAAAAAATTATTTGTGATGGCATTATTACTAGTTGGAATAACTACAATAGCACAAGAAAGAAACAGAAAACAGCACGGAACTGAAATGGAGCAATTTACTCCAGAACAAAAAAATCAATTGATGTTAAAAAAAATGACGTTAGAATTGGATTTAAATGATGCTCAGCAAAAAGAAATGAGTGTATTTATTTCGGATAAAATCGCAAAAATGGAGTCTCATAAATCTGAGATGAAAGCATTGAAAGAAAAAGGTGTAAAACCCACTAATGATGAACGATTTGCAATGCACATGAAAATGCTTGACGAACAAATTGCCGCAAAAAAAAGCATGCAAAAAATCCTAAATGCAAAACAATTTGAAAAATGGGCTTCACTAAAAGAAGAACATAAAGGAAATCCTAAGGGAAAACAATCAGGAAAACATCAAAATCAAAGACAAGGTTAAATTTTAATAGTTAGTACAATTTGTTAGTTCGTAAAACTTCCGGCTGGTTACCGGAAGTTTTTTTATGTCCAATTACTATTAAAATGTATTTGAAACCTTATCTACAGCTTGAATGGTAAAATCCAAATCTTCATAAGTCAGCGCATCGGTGATAAACCAAGTTTCATAAGCCGATGGTGCAATATAAATTCCTTCTTGCAACAATCCGTGAAAGAATTTTTTGAAAGTTTCGTTGTCGCCTTTTGCTGCACTTTGAAAATCTACAACAGGAGTTTCGGCAAAATGCACCGAAATCATGGAACCAATTCGGTTGATGGTAAAATCAACCTTATTTGCTTTCAAAACTTTATCAATTCCAACAGCCAAGTAAGATGTTTTTTCTTCTAACCTCTTAAAAATTTCTCTATCTGAATCCAATGCTTGCAACATTGCCAATCCTGCAGCCATTGCTAATGGATTTCCCGATAAAGTTCCTGCTTGATATACTGGGCCAAGTGGCGCTAAATAATTCATAATTTCTGCACGAGCTGCAAAAGCGCCTACTGGCAAACCTCCACCAATAACTTTTCCGAAGCAAACAATATCCGCTTTGATGTTGAATAATTCTTGCACTCCACCTCTGGCGAGTCTGAATCCTGTCATTACTTCATCAAAAATTAAAAGAATTCCGTTGTCTGTACACATTTGGCGCAAGCCTTCCAGAAAACCTTTGTTTGGTGGAATGCAACCCATATTTCCTGCCACTGGCTCTACAATTATAGCTGCAATTTCGTTTTTATTGGCTTCGATTAAAGTCGAAACATTATCTAAATCATTGTATTTTGCAAGTAAAGTATCTTTGGCAGTTCCTGCAGTAACTCCGGGACTATTTGGACTTCCAAAAGTAACCGCTCCGCTTCCGGCTTGTATTAAAAACGAATCGGAATGACCGTGATAACAACCGGCAAATTTGATTATTTTATCTTTTTTGGTATATCCACGAGCCAATCGAATGGCACTCATACAAGCTTCGGTGCCTGAATTTACAAATCTAATTTTATCAATATTTGGCACCATCGAAACTGCCAAGGCTGCGATTTGAGTTTCTAATGCTGTTGGCATTCCGAAGGAAGTTCCTAGTTTGGCTTTTTCGATTACAGCATCTACAACGGGTTGAAAAGCGTGACCCAAAATCATTGGTCCCCAAGAATTGATATAATCTATTAATTTGTTTCCGTCTTCGTCAAACAAATAAGCACCTTTAGCACTTTTGACAAAAATTGGAGTTCCTCCAACCGCTTTGAAGGCACGAACGGGTGAATTAACACCTCCCGGAATTACTTTTTCAGCTTCTGCAAAAAGCTGACTGCTTCTTTGATATAACATTGGGTTTTGGGTTATGGGTTTTGGGTTATGGGTTTCAGTCAAAAAACATAACTCCAGTACTAATTTTTATTTAATTTTTAAGTTCTGACCTATCGAAATAGTATTTTCTGATAAATTGTTTTGTTTTTTTATTTCGTCAATAGAAATATTAAATTTCCTTGAAATCGAATATAAAGTATCTCCTTGTTGCACTTCGTATCCATTGGCTCGTGCACTGTTGCCAATCTCTTTAGGTGTCGAAGGCGCATTTTGGCTTTTATCCAAAACATACTCTTTTCCTAAAACTTTATTGTCGTACTGATCAAGATGATACCGTTCAATATAATTTATTAGTTTTTCGGGATAACTAGGATCTGTAGCATACCCTGCAGCCCTTAATCCTTTGGCCCAGCCTTTGTAATCGCCTTTGGGTAAATCGAATAATGTGGCATATCGTTTTCTTTTAGACACAATATCAGCGTGATCCTGAAAGGATTCTTCTGGATTTTTATATTTTCTAAAACATTCCTGACTTTTATCATCATCATACAATGTAGTTTCTCCTTTCCAATCGGTGTAACATTTTATGCCAAAATGATTATTTGATGTTAAGGCTAATTTACTTTGACCTGCACCCGATTCTAATATTCCTTGAGCCAAAATGATACTGGCAGGAATACCAAAATTTTTCATATTGCTCATCGCGATATCTTTGTAATGAAAAATGTAACCATTCACCAAATCTGAAGTCACGACCGGTTTCGAGGTCGATCGAGATGTTTCGGACTTTTTTTGGTTTGCTTTTTGGTTTTTTGTAGTTACAATTACTGACTTGGAACTATTACATCCAATCAATGTTAAAATTGTTACTATTAACATTATCTTTTTATACATCTGCATCTATTGTTGGTAAATGTTTGTTTTTTAATTTGATATTCATCCCTGCAATTCCTTGAATTCCACCAGTGTGAATGAGTAAAATTTTGGAATGCTCTGGAAAATAATTTTTATTGATTAAGTGCATAACGCCAAAAACCATCTTTCCCGTGTAAATGGGATCTAAAGGAATCTGATTATCTGAATAAAATTTATTAATAAAAGTAATTAATTCTGCATTCACTTTCCCATAACCTCCAAAATGATAATCGGTTATTAATTCCCAATTTTTATTTTGGACAAATTTACAAATTTCATCGTTTAAAAAATCACCTTTCAAAGCAGGAAA
>CAMBHH010000143.1 GCA_945866505.1 Flavobacterium psychrophilum | reverse complement strand
GTTTTTGATGATAATTTTTCGTCAGTTCGAGTGATTTTCGATAGAAAATCGTATCGAGAACAAGAAAAATTTCATTAAAAACGGTTCTCGATACATTTTTTGTTCCGTTTTACTTCACAAAAAACACTCGAACTGACGTTTTTAATAATTACACCCAACGGGTTTATTTAAATTTTTATAAATTGCACCACTAAAATAAATTCAGGAGTTGAATTACAACTCCATCAAAATCAACACAAGAAAAACAAACAAAATGAAAAGAGAAAACATCTTGACAGGATCACCTTGGGAAGACAAAATGGGCTACTGTCGTGCGGTTCGTATTGGAAATATCATTGAAGTATCAGGAACGGTAGCCATGGTCGATGGCACAATGGTGAAAGCCGATGATGCTTTTGCACAAACCCTAAACATTCTGCAAAGAATTGAAATAGTACTCGAAGACTTGAACTCAGGGATGAAAGATGTGATTCGTACTCGAATTTTTACTACCGACATTTCTACCTTTGAAAAGGTTGCCAAAGCGCACGCAACTTTTTTTAAAGACATCAAACCTACAACCGGTTTTTATGAAATCAGCAGATTAGTAGCACCAGAATATTTAGTAGAAATTGAATTATCGGCAATTGTAAGTGAATAATTTTTTTACAATTTTGTCATTCCGTAGGATTTCAACAAACAAGAGATTTACTTCGCCTATTTGCTATCGCTCGAGTTTACGGAATGACAAATAAACCACCTGTAATTCTAGTAAAAAGAGTACTCTAATCAAAGTACAGTAGTTAATGAACCTAAATAAAAACTTTCTTACTATCATTAAATGGATTTGTATTTGTGTTTTGATAGGCGTTTTTTCGGGTTGTGCTTCGGCTTTTTTTTTGGTGTCATTAGAATGGGTTACAGATTATAGAGTATTTCATAATTGGATTATTTGGCTTTTGCCCATCGGCGGAATTTGCATCGGATATTTGTACCACTTTTACGGAACTGATGTAGTAAAAGGTAATAATTTGTTGCTGGAAGAATACGAAAACCCCAAGAAAACCATTCCTCTCAAAATGGCACCGATGGTACTTATCAGTACTATAATCACGCATCTTTTTGGTGGTTCAGCAGGTCGCGAAGGCACCGCTGTCCAAATGAGTGGCGCCATTGCAGACCAATTTACGGGTATATTTAAACTAGATAATTCCGAGAGAAAAACGCTCATTATTCTGGGAATCAGTGCGGGTTTTGCATCGATTTTTGGAACCCCTTTGGCTGGAGCTTTGTTTGCTTTGGAGGTTTTGTATTTCAGTAAAATCAGTTTCAAAAGTTTTACTTTATCCTTCGTTACCGCTTATATCGCCTATTTTACTGTCGAATTTTGGCACATCAAACATACTCATTATTCGATTCCAAGTGTTCCCCAATTGACTTTCCAAATGATTCCTTGGCTCCTTATTGTTGGTGTTTTATTTGGTTTAACAGCAATGCTATTTTCTAGAACTACACATTTTTGGGGAAGATTGTTTTCAAAAACCATTCCCTATCCACCTCTTCGTCCGTTTGTAGGTGGAATTATTTTGGCAATTACCGTTTCCCTTATTGGAACCACAAAATACATTGGGTTGGGAATTCCAACCATCGTTGAATCCTTCTCAACAACCCATCAATGGTATGATTTTTTGCTTAAAATACTGTTTACAGGATTCACACTTGGTGCAGGTTTCAAGGGTGGCGAAGTAACACCGCTATTTTTTGTTGGAGCCAGTCTGGGAAGTTTTTTATCAATTTGTATCCCTTTGCCAATTGCACTTTTGGCAGGAATGGGATTTGTAGCCGTATTTTCGGGAGCTACGCACACTCCTATTGCTTGTACTGTTATGGGAATGGAACTTTTTGGTATCGAAAGTGGACTATTCATTGGAATTGCCTGCATGTTGGCATACTATTCCTCCGGTTTGATAGGCATTTATCATTCCCAGATTGTCAAAGGTTCTAAATACAAATTGTATCAGCGCTTTAAAAGAACCAATCTAGAAGATTTGTAGTGTCGTAAAAGTTTGTTAAAACTACAAATGTTTTCAACTTTAGACTAAAAAAATGTAAATTCGCAGACTATGAAATCGCCAATAACCAGAAGTTTGCCTAAGCAAACACCTATAACAAAAAAAAGGCGACCCGAATCCCGATAATTATCGGGACGAACTGGCGAAGCATACCAGAGGTGACCGCTGGAAAATATAATTTACACGAATGAAAGAAGACGACATACAAGCGATTCAATTGTTATTAGCAACACCAAAAAAAATTGCCATTATTCCGCATCGAAGCCCTGATGGCGATGCGATGGGTTCAACTCTTGGGTTGTACCATTTTTTACTCAAAAACAATCATTATCCTGTTGTTATTTCTCCGAACGAGTTTCCCGATTTTTTAGCTTGGATGCCTGGTTCTGAAAATGTAAAAGTATTCGAAAAAGACAAAAAAAATTGCACCAATATACTTGAAGAAGCTGAATTGATTTTTACTTTAGATTTCAATGCTTTGCATCGTGTGGGCGAAATGGAAAAAGTGCTCGAAAAACTTACAGTCCCTTTTGTTATGATTGACCACCATCAATCGCCTGACGATTATGCTGCAGTCACTTATTCGGATACTAATTTTGGTTCTACTTGCGAAATGTTGTATCATTTTATTGTGGCAATTGGCAAAAAAGCAGACATCGACAAAACCATTGGCACTTGCATTTATACAGGAATTTTAACCGATTCGGGTTCGTTTCGTTTCCCGAAAACAACCGGAACCACGCATAGAATTATCGCCGATTTAATTGATTTAGGTGTCGAAAACAGTGAGATTCCAGCACTGCTTTACGATAATAGTTCGTATGATCGATTGCAATTATTGGGAAGAGCGCTCCAAAATATGAAAATTTTTATGGAGCACAAAACCACTTACACCACGCTAACACAACACGAATTAGATCATTTCAATTACATTAAAGGCGACACAGAAGGCATTGTAAATTATGGCTTAAGTATCAAAGGCATTGTGTTTACCGCAATTTTTATTGAAAATGCCGAAGAAAAAATCATTAAAATTTCGCTCCGTTCACAAGGTGATTTTGATGTCAATCTTTTTGCCAGAGAACATTTTAACGGCGGAGGTCATCGCAATGCTGCTGGCGGAAAATCGGAAGCATCTATGGAAGAAACAGTAATGAAATTTGAAAATTTGGTCAGCAAATTAAAAACATAACGTATAAAATGAAATATAGCAAAATAATTCTAGTGGCATTCTTGGTTTCCATTTTGGTTTCGAGTTGCAAACAAAGTCAGGAAGCCCGGAGACCCGTTTCGCAAGCCTCGGGAACTTTTATGAAAAAATCGGCTGAACGAAATAAAAAGCTAGTTGCTACTGAAGAAGGTCAAATCGATGCTTTAATAAAAAGTAATCCGAAAGTAAAATATATGGCTTCTACCAACGGCTATTGGTACACCTATTTAATTCAAAACCCAATAGACACTTTAACACCAAAAAAAGGAGACGTTGCTTTTTTTGAATATGAAATCAAAGATTTGAAAGGGAGAATCATCTATTCGCAAGTGGAACTAAAACCTCAAACGTACGCCATCGATAAGCAAAATATCATGACTGGTTTGCGTGAAGGCATCAAATTGATGCACAAAAATGAAAAAATAATTTTTCTTTTCCCTTCCCATATTGCCTATGGTTATCACGGTGACGACAAAAAAATTGGCACCAATCAACCATTACTATGTACTGTGACCTTGCATAATTTTATCTCAGAAGTCGCTTTCAAAAAAGAAATTCAACTGAAAGCATCCAATGCATTAGACCAAGCTCCAATTGAATCTACAATAAAACAAACTAAACCCGTAACTAAAATTAAAGACACTTTAACCCCTTAAAATAATATGAAATGAGCATTATAACATTTTGTATTCAACCCCAATGTTACTATGCGAATTACATATGACCAATAAAAAACAATAATTATCAACATATGAAAAAAAGCATTCTATTTCTATCCTTAGTCCTAACAGCCTTCCTCTATTCTTGCAAAGAGGAAAAAAACAATCTTCCAGATGGTTTATACGCCCAAATCGAAACCAACAAAGGCACAATAATCACACAATTGTTTTATGACAAAACACCAATCACAGTGGCTAACTTTGTGACATTGGCCGAAGGAAAAAATGAATTCATTACCAACGAGAACCTTAAAAGCAAACCATTTTACGACGGATTGAAATTTCACAGAGTTATTCCAGAATTTATGATTCAAGGAGGTGATCCTTTAGGAACTGGCTCAGGCGACACTGGCTATAAATTCAAGGACGAAATTACTGAAATGAAATTTGCTAAAGGAGGCGTTTTGGCTATGGCCAATAATGGACCGGCAACCAACAGCAGTCAATTTTTTATCACGCATCTTGAAACCCCTTGGTTAGAGGGAAAACACACCATTTTTGGTCAAGTAGTCGGAAAAGGAATGGATGTGGTCAACAAAATCGAGCAAGGTGATTTTATGGTGAAGGTAACCATTATAAGAAATGGTGAAGCGGCCAAAAAGTTTGATGCTGTCAAGACTTTTCGGGATTATTATACCGTAGAAGCCGAGAATCAAAAAAATAAAATGGCTATCGAAGCTGCTGCAAATGCGCAATACCAAGCCGCTTTTGACCAAAAAGTAGCTGAATTTGCTGCATTGAAAGCCAAAGCCACTACAACTCCAACCGGATTAAAATATGTGATCACCAAAAAATCAGGAGGCAAAAAACCTTCGGCTGGAGCCAATGTGTTTATTCATTATGCTGGTTATCTTGAAAACGGAAGACTATTTGATTCGAGTATTGAATCCATTTGCAAAACTTTTGGTAAATTTGACGCCAATCGAGCTGCGCAAAATGGTTACCAACCTATTGCTTTTCAAGCTGGAGCAAAAGAAGGTTTGATTCCTGGGTTTATTGAAGGAATCGAGCAATTGTCTTTTGGAGATAAAGCCACCATTTTCATCCCTTCGAGATTGGGTTATGCTGAAGCAGGTGCCGGAGGAGTAATTCCGCCGAATGCCAATATTATCTTCGAAATCGAGTTGTTGGAAAAAATGAATTAGAAATACGAATTATGAATTATGAATTATGAATTATGAATTATGAATTATGAATTATGAAGTACGAATTATGAATTATGAATTATGAGGTACGAAGTATGAATTATGAATTATGAATTATGAATTATGAAGTACGAAATAAGAATTATGAGGTGCGCGGTGCGAAATAAGAAGTACGAAATAATAACTGTTTTACAAATATAAATATTTAAATTAATCTATATGAAATCTAAAATCTTAGTATTACTATTTTTAGGAATGTTAAACATTCAGGCACAAACTGCCAAAAAGCCAACAACTACGGCTAAAAAACCCACTACAACGGCTAAAACAACACCAAAAGCAACGCCAAAACCTGCAGCTGTTGTCGAAGGAATTTTTGCCACCATCGCCACGAATAAAGGAACTATTGTAGTGCAATTAGAATTCCAAAAAACACCCGTTACTGTAGCTAATTTCATTTCGCTTGCCGAAGGAACAAACACCTTTGTAACCGATGCAAAACTAAAAGGAAAACCGTTTTATGATGGCCTAAAGTTTCACCGTGTCATTGCTGATTTTATGATTCAAGGTGGAGACCCATCAGGAAATGGTTCTGGAGGTTGTGGTTATGCGTTCAAAGATGAAATTACTGATTTGAAACATAGCAAAGGCGGTATTCTTTCTATGGCTAATTCTGGGCCTGCAACGAACGGAAGTCAGTTCTTTATCACTCACAAAGAAACACCTTGGCTAGACGGAAAACATACCGTTTTTGGTCACGTAACCCAAGGTATGGATGTTGTAAACAAAATTGCGCAAGACGATGTGATTCTAAAGATGACTATCAGCCGAAAAGGAACTGCCGCTAAAGCATTTGATGCTCCAAAAGTATTTGCAGATTATTACAACAACAAAGCCGAAGATGCCAAAAAGCAAGCGGCAATAGATGCTGAAAACCAGAAAAAACAAGCCGAAATTCAGGCCGCAGCCAAAAAAGCGTATGAAGAAAAATACGGAAGTGTAATCAAAGCAAAAGCAGCTTATTTGGCCACCGAAAAAGCGACTGCAACCACTACTCCATCTGGATTAGCGTATAAAATAACGCAAAAAGGAACCGGAGTAAAACCAGCTGACGGAACTACATTCTTTTTTAATTATGCAGGCTATTTTGAAGATGGAAGCCTTTTTGACAGCAGTTATGCCGACGTTTGTAAAACCTACGGAAAATATGATGCTAACAGAGATTCTCAAGGAGGATATAAAGGATTCCCATTCGAAGCAGGAAAAAAAGATGGTATGATTCCCGGGTTCCTTGAAGGATTGAGTCTCATTTCGTTTGGAGAAAAAGCCATTATTTATTTGCCTGCGAAGTTGGCTTATGGAGAAGCTGGTGCTGGCGGAGTTATTCCTCCTAATTCAACACTTATTTTTGAAATAGAAATGATCGAAAGCAAAGCAGAACCAAAATAATAACGCTCCGAAATGACAATAATAAACCCGACAAGTAACCGCTACTGGTCGGGTTTGTTTTTTTATACTTTTTGTTATCAAGTTGCTGATTACTATTTTACTGAATACTGATCACTACTTTTTAAACTTCCACTCGAATTCGTCCTTGGCATTGATAATAGCACCAATTTCAAATTTGACTACTTCATCATATTCCGTTTGCAGAATGAACCAATTCTCTTCGTTGAAATAGTTTTCGAACGTATCGAAATCCTCTTGAGTGAATTTAGTAAACCCTTTTGCAACTAAATCTTTTTTGACGTCGTTTATTGTCTTGCCAATTATTGTATTACCCACTAACTCTAAGTCGGGACTTGAAGCCACAATATAACCCAGTTTCAAATCTTCCTCCTGATAGAACGTTAAACGCATTTTTAGGCTATTGTACGCAAAAATAACATTGTCATCTTCGTCCTTATAATTGCGACTAGGTTTGCCGTAAAGAGCGATAACGTCGTCTTGTTTCATTCCAAAAAGGAGTTTATCGATTCCGTTTTTTAGATTTATTTTCATTTTAAAATATTTGCCACAAAGTTCGCAAAGTTTTTTGCAAAACCTTTGCTAAACCACTTTAATTTATGCTAAGCTAAGTATGGCAAATGCGCTATAGTAGATTATAAAAATAAGCACGTACTCGTTACAGACGAGCAGCACGTGAAGAAAATTTAGCTCCCACGACAACCATCCCACAAAAAAAGACCTGCTTTGAAGCAGGTCTCTCTATGTTATTTTTACTATCATGCTACTAAACTGGAGTTTCAGGAGTTTCAGGAGCAGTTCCTGATGAAGTATTATAAATTACATAATCATTGTATTTGGCTACATTGCTGGATGCCCAAATAGCTTGCCCAGTATTGGTATATTTGACCAAAGTAGTGTAAATAGCATTGCCCGCTTCTACCCGACTTTCTTGCTCAATATCTCTATCCGAAATTTTTAAATTCATACTAATTAACTCCTGTTCTAAATCATCTCTTATGGCTTTAACATTGTTCAACATTGCAACAGTTAAGCCGTTAACGCCCAAATCAGGAAGCATATCAGTTCCCACTCTAAACACTCTTGATGCTACTACTAGCAACTGTGCATCCGATTGTTTTGATAAAGCCTCGGTACCAAATTTTTTATATTTAGCCGTGCTGTCCGCATACTTCAAAACTACTCTACTCATTACACCACGGATAGCCTCTTGCAGTTGGTCGCCAAGCGCATCTTTAGTAGCAGTTGCTTCGGTTTGATCACTTACTAATTCTACATCGGTAGCGGCATCGCTAAAAAAATTGGTTTTAGTTTCTAAGTCATCCACCATAGCGGCTGTAATGCCAAATTCAGTAAATTCTGCTGCATCGCGTCGGACAAAAGCAATTTTTTCATTGACGGTGGTTACTAATTTCCCATCCGAGAAATTGTAAGCGCGAACTACTTCTTTTTTCTTCATAATTTTAATTTTTTAGGGTTAATAATATCAAAACTAGTTATTTACAAATACATAAAAAAATAAAATTGCAATTATTTTCTGAAAAAAAATCATCCCTATACCCTTAGTAAACCATTTTCTGCTCTCAGAAGTAAGTTATTTACGCTCCGAAGTAAGTAGGACTTTATCAGAAGTAAGAAAAACAATTTCAGAAGTAAGAATCTAGTCATCCGATGAGTGTTTGCGACTATCAGATGATTGTTTGCAGCAGTCCGAAGACCGTTTGCGGCTGTCCGAAGACCGTTTGCGGGCATTTTTTAAGCTTATGAGCACCTCTAGCGTTCTTTTATGAGCATTTTACTAGTTTAGAACAGCAAATGATGCTAATATCAAAGGTAGCATTGCTTATTGAATACTGAATTGAAAATGAGTTTTAATAAAGTACTTACTATCGAAATTAATACAAGAATGAAAGATGACTGTTGATAGTTTGTAATACATTTTTTCTTATTTTTGAAAAGTGTAACAAAACACAACATTGACAACACAAATAAACGCATTGCGTTTATTTATGTTTTCGGAAATAAAAAATTAAAAATCAACCGATTAGATGTATTGTAGCTTTTGGAGTTGCGTATATTTATGAGTTATATGACACCCTTGAGCTACACGAACCGCAGAAAAAATACTACTAAAAATTAACATATATTTTCAGAATTACATCTTATATTTGCAAAATGAAAAAACAGTTACACATACTAATTATAATTCTAACACTTGGCTTCTTTTTGTCGC
>CAMBHH010000142.1 GCA_945866505.1 Flavobacterium psychrophilum | reverse complement strand
GTTTGTCAATTTCAATGATTCAAGGATTTTTTTCCTATTTGAAATATGCTAAACTGATTGAAATTCAAAATAAAAATTCAAAATAATTTTTTGCACAGTAACTAATTAGAATCTATTGGTAAAAAAAGGAATCTCCTTTGACGGAGATTCCTTTTTTTCAAAGCTTATAATTTTAATTACTTAAACCGCTACATCATATTCTCTTAACGCATTATTCAGTGAAGTTTTCAAATCAGTTGAAGGTTTACGAGTTCCAATAATCAGGGCACAAGGCACTTGAAAATCACCGGCAGCAAACTTTTTAGTATAACTTCCAGGAATAACAACCGAACGAGCAGGAACAAATCCTTTTCTTTCAACAGGAGTTTCTCCAGTAACGTCAATTATTTTTGTCGAAGCAGTCAAACATACATTCGCACCAAGAACAGCTTCTTTACCAACATGAACTCCTTCAACAATAATACATCGAGAACCAATAAAAGCTCCGTCTTCAATAATTACCGGTGCAGCTTGCAAAGGTTCTAGAACACCACCAATTCCCACACCGCCAGAAAGATGAACGTCCTTTCCAATTTGAGCGCAACTACCCACAGTTGCCCAAGTATCCACCATTGTTCCGGAATCAACATAAGCGCCAATGTTTACATAACTTGGCATCATAATTACACCGCTGGCAAGAAAAGCTCCGTAACGAGCAGATGCTCCCGGAACCACACGAACTCCTTTGTCAGCATAATCTCTTTTTAGCAACATTTTGTCGTTGTATTCAAAGATTCCAGCTTCTAGTGTTTCCATTTTTTGAATTGGAAAATACAGAACAACAGCTTTTTTCACCCATTCGTTTACCTGCCAACCTTCGCCAACAGGCTCGGCAACACGTAATTTTCCTGAATCTAATAATTCAATGACTGCTCTAATGGCATCAGTGGTTTTCGTTTCTTGCAACAAAGCGCGGTTTTCCCAAGCTTGTTCTATTATGGATTGTAATTCGTTCATTTTGTTAAAATTTTGAGCAAAGATAGGATTTTTAACCAAAAGCAAAAAGTCAAATCGAATTGAAAATGTTATATATTTGTATTTTAAATCGATTCAAGATGGAAATAATCAGATTAGAATTTCAGCCTAATATCAAATCCAAAATCTTGGAATTATTGAGTTCGTTCTCTTCGGATGAATTGAAAATAATTCAGGAAGATTTGGATTTTGATGAAAATAAGAAAAAAATAGCTAAAGCTTACGCTAAACTTAAAAGCGGTACTGAGAAAATGTATTCAATTGATGAAGTTGATGCAATTTTGGATAAAACATTTTCGGAATATGATAGTTAGTATTTCAAATGAATTTCTAAAATTATTGACAGAGCAAGTTCGTTACATTTATAAAGACAAACCACGAGCAGCATTAAAATTCAGGAAAGATTTACTTAAAAGCATCAAAAAAGACTTAAAACAACCATTTCACTTCAAGAAATCAAGATACATTGATAATGAAAATGTAAGAGATTATGTTTTTAAAGGTTATACTTGTGTTTATGAAATTGATGTTGAGCAAGATGTTATAATTGTCTTCGGTTTCATAAAGTATAAAGACTCCTTATAAATGCCAAGAATTCTCGCCATAGATTACGGACAAAAACGTACCGGGATAGCCGTTACCGATGAACTGCAAATTATTGCTTCGGGTTTGACGACCATTCCATCCGCAACAGCGATTGCTTTTTTGAAGGATTATTTTTCTAGAGAAAAAGTAGAAGCGGTCCTCATAGGCGAACCCAAACAAATGAACGGTCAACCTTCGGAAAGTGCTTCAATCATAAAAGGATTTGTAACTCATTTCACCAATCATTTTCCAGATATGAAAGTCATTCGAGTGGACGAACGTTTTACTTCAAAAATGGCTTTTCAGTCGATGATTGATAATGGAATGAGCAAAAAACAACGTCAAAACAAAGCACTCATCGATGAGATTTCCGCAACTATTATGTTGCAGGATTACTTAACTAGAAAAACATTCTAAAAAATACCGCTTTCACTTGTGTTTAAGATTTCATCAGAACTTTTGTTGTTTTTACAATGTTTTCAGATAAATTGACAAGCCAAATTAATTGTTCAATGACCAATTGAGCTTCTTGCATTTTTAATTGAAAGTCTTCTTCATCCATTGAAATGCCCTCTTTTAATTCGCTTGCACGAATGTTTTTTAGTTCCGTGAATCGAATTTCCAAATCAGCTTTGTCTGTGTTTTCGGTTTCATTAATAGGCTTTTCATTCAAAAGATTGATGGCATTATCTAGGTTTTTCGCTACAGCATTCACCACTACATTAAATGCCTTGGAGGCAGAAGTTGTTTTATGCGATTGAATATATGTTCCCAATGAAGCAGACGAGGCTAGTAAAGTATGGTTCAGGACAGCTAGTTTATAAACCTGTGGAAGTTGTTTTTGCTTGGATTTTGGTTCTTGAGTCATCCTTAGAAATGAAGACATCACATTTCCAATTTCTATAAAAGCATTTTTTCGAGCCAATCTATAGGAAGTGGGAACATCACTTTTTTTGTTATACAAGATGGATATCTCTTTTAAATAATTCTGGTTGGCTTGGATGGAATTTTTTAAATAAATTGGAATATTTAAAAATTCCCACGATGGCCATAAAAAATGATTAGCAAGAAACGCTAAACTACTTCCAACGAGCGTGTCAATGATGCGGTATTGAATAACGTTCTCTATATTAGGTGTTAGTAAACCGTATACAAAAACAATATACATAGTAACAAATGTAGCACTGATTTTGTAATTGGTATGTGTAAACGAAAATCCCAACAGTATAGAAAGAATAGTTAATGTACTTATAATTATGTTATTATGAATAAAGAATAGAATTCCAAAAGCGATCAATCCTCCTACAATTGTTCCAAATATTCTATCAAAAGACCGTGTTTTTGTCAACCCATAACCAGGACGCATAATCACGACTATCGTGAGTAAAATCCAATATTCATTATGAAAGTCAAGAATTTTACCAATTATAAAACCCAACAAAATAGTTACGGTCAATCGTAATGAATGCCTGAAAAGTGTAGAATAAAAACTTAAATTTTCGAATAATGTACTCCAAACGTAATATTGTGGAGTAAGGAATTTTTCTAAATCTTTATCTCTTCCATTAAATTCATAGGAACTAAGTTTAGAGGCAAAGGCACGTTGAATAATTTTGATTTTTTCTACTTGTTTCTCGGCATAATGCAACATTGTAGTCAACATAAAAACGCCTTCATAAGCATCATTTTTTTCCGAATTATTGCTATAAGTGGTAATGGCAAGTTCCAAGGCATTTAAGTCTCGGATTAAATTTGTTTTGGGGATGTAATTGCTTTTGTTTTTTACACTTTTGGAGAGTTTTTTTAAATTAGAAGCAAGATTGTAGGCCAAAGTTTGATAAGTGAGCAATGCTTCGGGATGTTTTTCAAATTTTTGATGTAATTTGTTATGATCAAATGAAGTGGAAAGCGCCAGTTCCAAAATTTCTACTAGTGAAATGAAAACGATGAGTAGTTTCCTATTTTGGTTTGATGTCCCAGAATAATCGCTAATCAGTACTTCTCTAATGTTTTGGTGAATGTCATTCAATTCGACTTGCAGATGCAATTGCTTTTCGATAATTGCTTTTCTATCGGCAGTAGGAGACCAAAGATCACCTCTTAATTTCAAATATTTTGCCGTTAATTTGAGGCATTCGGACAGTTGCATTTCGAGATAACGATACGGTCTGATAAAATTAAAAAGAAGAGATATCAAAAGGTAAAACAAACCACCACCCAATAAAAGTGCCGTGTGTACAAACATTTCCCAACCAGAATTAATATGCGCAAATGCTAATGAAACAGACAACAAAGCAGAAAATGAAACCATAGTTGCTCGTTTTCCGAATACAGAAAGCATAGACAGAAAGAACACAGCGGTCACCAAAAATGGATAAAAAATCCACGGATAGGGATATACAATGTTAACCAATAAATTAGTTCCAGAAATCAGGAAAGCGGTAACGGTAACTCCTCTAATTTTGTCCTTCAAACTACTAGGAATATCACTGGGATAGGTCAAAAATGCACCAAGGGCAATAGAAAAACCTATTTGAAAATTGCCAAAATACGTAAACAATAGAACAGGTAAAACGGCTGCAATAGTTATTTTCAATGCATTGGTAAAATAAGAACTGTCAGTAAATTTTTGAATTTTGCTTATCATAAATTACGTGTTGTTTACAAAGGTAAGAATTGTGTGATATTAACTCTAGTATAGCTGGCTTAGATTTCAAAACAAAATTTAAATATCAGATCAGGATATTCGCATGTCTATTTTTTTGTTATTTTTGCGCACTGAAATAAGGAGAAAGAAATTTTGAATTTACAGTAGACAATACTTAATATAACACTAATGATTTTACCAATTGTAGGATATGGTGATCCAGTTTTAAGAAAAGTTGGAGAAATTCTTTCACCAGAATATCCCAACTTAAAAGAAACAATTGCCAACATGTATGAAACCATGTATAATGCATATGGCGTTGGACTTGCAGCACCACAAGTAGGATTGAGTCTTCGTCTTTTTGTAATTGACACGACTCCTTTTGGAGACGATGACGATTTGCCAATTGATGAACAAAGACAACTGAAAGGATTTAAACGTACTTTTATCAACGCAAAAATGTTGAAAGAAGAAGGCGAAGAGTGGGGTTTTAACGAAGGCTGTCTTAGTATTCCTGACGTTCGTGAAGATGTTTTTAGACACGAAAGAATCACGATTGAATATTGCGACGAAGATTTCAACGTTAAAACCGAAGTTTTTGATGGTTTGATTGCACGAGTTATTCAACACGAATACGACCATATAGAGGGGATTTTGTTTACTGATTTGATTTCTTCACTAAAGAAGCAATTAATCAAGAAAAAATTGCATAATATAATGGATGGCAAGACCAGACCCGATTATAGAATGAAATTTTGCAATAAAAAAGGAAGGTAAAATAATTTACGAATTTGGATTTACGAATTACGATTTTCATAAATACCCAAACAAACGAATAATCAAATACATATTTATAAAAATGAATTTAGAAAAAATATTATCAATTTCAGGAAAGCCAGGTTTATACGCACTAAAAGTTCAAACACGTACAGGTTTTTTAGCTGAATCTTTAGTCGACGGAAAAAAAATCAGTGTTGGCTTGAAAGTTAACGTAAGTTTATTATCTGAAATTTCAATTTATACCTTTAATGAAGAAAAACCTTTGACGGAAGTAATGCGAAACATTGCTGTCAAAGAAAATGAAGGTCCAGCGATTTCACATAAAGAAGACAATGCAACACTAGTTGCTTATTTTATTGAAATTCTTCCAGAATATGATTCGGAACGAGTGTATCCTTCTGATATTAAAAAAGTATTGAGTTGGTATAATTTACTTCAATCCAAAGGACTGGTTTCTAAAGAAGAGCCTAAAATAGAGGACGCAGAAGAAATCAAAGAAAAAGTAGTTGAAGAGGTTGTTGCCGAAAAAGCTCCAACTAAAAAAGCAAAAGCCAAGAAAGAATAATTTAACTTTCTAAAATATATTTTAATCCTGTCACGGTGTTTTCCTGACAGGATTTCTTATTTTTACAAAAAAGCAAAATACAATGAAATCCAAACAAACCCAGCTCCAAGCCTTCAGAAGATTATTGAATATTATGGACGATTTGCGCGAAAAATGCCCCTGGGACAAGAAGCAAACGCTCCAAAGTTTACGTCATCTGACTATCGAAGAAACGTATGAGTTGGGCGATGCAATTTTGGACAATGATTTGAACGAAGTAAAAAAAGAATTGGGAGATTTGTTGTTGCACATTGTTTTTTATGCCAAAATAGGAAGTGAAACCAACGCTTTTGATATTGCCGATGTTTGCAATGAAATATGTTATAAATTGATCCATCGTCATCCCCATATTTACAGCGATGTCGTCGTAAAAGACGAGGAGGAAGTCAAACAAAATTGGGAAAAACTAAAGCTAAAAGAAGGTAAAAAATCCGTACTAGAAGGTGTTCCAAGAAGTTTACCAGCATTGGTAAAAGCCAGTAGAATTCAAGATAAAGTTAAAGGTGTAGGTTTTGATTGGGAAGAACCGCATCAAGTTTGGGATAAAGTTCAGGAAGAGTTAGCAGAACTTCAAGTGGAAGTTGAAGCTGGTGATCAAGATAAAATGGAATCCGAATTTGGCGATGTGTTGTTTTCGATGATCAATTACGCTCGATTTTTAAATATCAATCCTGAAGATGCTTTGGAGAGAACCAATAAAAAATTCATCAAAAGATTTCAATATTTGGAGAGTAAAGCAGGCGAATTAGGCAAACCTTTAATGGACATGACTTTGGCGGAGATGGACATTTTTTGGGACGAAGCCAAAAAATTGTAATCGAAAATCTTTGATTTTCAAATATTTCAATTTTTTGGAACGAAGCAAAAAAATTGTAATTAAAAACGAAAAATTAAATTTTGAAAAGATAAAATAACTTACAAAATATCCGCAATTCGCTTCAGTTTTGCAATATCCTTAATCACAATCTTCTTACCAATCAATCCAATCCATCCATTTTTATTAAAATCGGATAGCAATCGAATGCAGCTTTCAGTTGCTGTTCCAATCATTCCAGCTAATTCTTCACGAGATAATTGAATATGTAGCGACCCATCTTCGTTTTTACCAAATGTATCTTGTAAATAAACAAGTGTTTCAGCAAGACGTTCTTTGACTGTTTTCTGTGAAATAGAAATCATGTGTTCGTCAGCTTCTTTCAAATCACCGCAAATAGTTTTCATCACATTCATGGAAAACTTATTGTTCTTGTCAAACATACTAATCACTTCACTTTTTGGGATAAAGCAAACTTCCATATCTTCAAGCGCTACTGCACTCAAATTTGCTGCTTCGTCACTGATCATAGAACGTTGTCCGAGTAACTCTCCAGCTTTTACTAATTTTATGATTTGGTCTTTTCCGTTAGGGCTCAGTTTTGATAATTTACAAGCACCTGATGTAATACAATATACACCATTTACAATGTCTCCTTCTTCAAAAATAGACTCTCCTTTTTTGATAATATATGAAGTTTTACATTCGGCAAGTTTGATGAGTTCGTCTTTATTGAGTGCCTTTAGAGAACTAAATTCTCTAACGATGCATTGTTCACATTTACCCATATACGAAAATATTATTTTAGACTCGCAAATTTACAAAATTTTATGATAAATATCATATTTTTAATTTCACTCTGATAGTACATTTGTTTATTGAATAATCAGAAAATTTAATGAGCGAAAAGAGCTGTTTCCACTGTGGGCTTGATGTAGTAAAAGAGGACAAAATTGTCTTTGATGAAAAACTTTTTTGTTGCAATGGTTGCAAAACCGTGTACGAAATTTTCAGTCTTAATGACTTAACCTGCTATTATGATTTCGAAAAATCACCTGGAGCAACTCCGCAAGATATAAAAGGAAAATATGATTTTTTAGACAACGAAAGTATCGTTTCGAAACTTTTGGAATTTCGTGAAGATACAACAGCCATTGTTTCACTAAACATTCCTCACATTCATTGCAGTTCGTGCATTTGGATTCTCGAAAATCTTCAAAAGTTGCAAAAAGGGATTAGCACTTCAAAAGTTAATTTTCCTGAGAAGAAAGTTAGAATTACTTATAATTCCGGAGATGTTTCACTTAAAACTATTGTGCTTTTATTGAGTTCTATTGGTTATGAACCCTACATCAGTTTAGAAAACTACGAAACCGGAAAAAACAATGTTGATAGAAGTCTGACTTATAAATTAGGCTTGGCTTTCTTTTGTTTTGGCAATATTATGCTGCTTTCTTTTCCCGAATATTTTGAAGTCAAGGAATTTTGGTTAGATACCTATAAACCATTTTTCAGATGGTTAATATTCGCATTATCGTTGCCCTCTTTTTTGTATTCTGCCAGCGGTTATTATGTTTCGGCATACAAAAGCATCAAATCTGGAATGTTAAATATTGATATTCCAATTGCTTTAGGAATCATCATATTTTTTGTCCGAAGCACTTTTGATATTATAATGGATTATGGTTCCGGTTTTTTCGACAGTTTAACTGGATTGATTTTCTTTATGCTTTTGGGCAAAATGTTCCAAATCAAAACCTATAGTTTCCTCAGTTTCGAAAGAGATTTCAAGTCTTATTTTCCGATAGCAATCACCAGAATCAACAGTGATACTTCTGAGGAAAGTGTACCTATTTATGATATCGAAAAAGGGAATCGTCTTTTAATTAGAAACCAAGAATTGATTCCAGTTGATGGGATTCTAATCTCCGATAAAGCCGAAATTGATTATAGCTTTGTTACCGGAGAAGCCATTCCTATTACTAAAAAATCAGGAGATAAAGTATTCGCAGGAGGAAAACAAATGGGAAAGGTAATCGAAATGGAGGTTTTGCACTCGGTTTCTCAAAGCTATTTGACACAATTGTGGAGTAACGATGTTTTTCAGAAAAATGTAGAACAAAGGCATAAATCTATTACGGATACTATTAGCCGTTATTTTACACCGATCCTTTTATTAATCGCTTTTGCGGGATTTGGTTATTGGATTTTTATTGATGCCAATATTGCTTTCAATGTTTTTACAGCCGTTTTAATCGTAGCTTGTCCTTGCGCATTGGCTTTGACAGCACCGTTCACGATGGGAAATGTGTTGCGAATTCTGGGAAAAAAGAAATTCTATCTTAAAAATGCATTGGTCATTGAACAATTGGCCAAAGTAGACACTATAGTTTTTGACAAGACAGGAACGATTACGACCAATAAAAAATCGAATGTTTCTTATGACGGGAAAGTGCTTTCTGAG
>CAMBHH010000141.1 GCA_945866505.1 Flavobacterium psychrophilum | reverse complement strand
ATGGATAAGGAGGAATTGGTTTAAATTGCGAAGCTGAGTCCATAACCAGTGTTCTTATCTCGCCCCAATGCGGTTCAACACCATCCATATAAGCGGGAGGAGTTGGTTGCCATCTTTCAGGTTGGTTGGTATGAACAGAAAATTTAGACATAGTTCGGGTTTGTTTGTAATTGTCTTTACCCATCCATTTTTTGATCCGATCGGCTACTTTAAGCCCATATTCTTTAGAAATTTCAAATTCTTTTGAGTTTTCTGATTCCCATTTTTCATACAAACTGTCTCTGTATTTTTCTAATGCTTGTTCAGAAAAAATCAATTGTTTGCTTAGTTCAATATGAGCAATAAGTGCTGCCAAATTTTTATTGACTCCACTTTTCGGGTCTAATTTTGGAATAGAATCCAGTCCATTTAGTTGTCCTTGCAAACTCTCATATTTTGTGCTGTTTTGAGCCATAATCTCATAAGCGGCAACATTAGGATAAAGATAAATCCTGCTAGCAACGGGAGGTGAAAAGATGTCGTGAACCATAATTCCAGTTACTGTATCTACCACAGCACAGTAATCATTTGTTGTAACTTTGATTGGAGCTTCTTTTTTACAGGAAATAAATAATAGCGTTGTAATTCCTAAAAGAAAAATTTTAGATTTCATTTTTTTAATTTTATGGTTTGGTTTTGTAAGTTTTTAGATTAATTTTTACTCATTGGCAACTCGTAAACTTCTACTTTTTTATTATTTATGGTTACTAATAAATATTTTTTGCCATTAAAATCGATGACGTTTAAATTCCTTACTGCTTTTTGTGTCAAGTCGATTCCAATTTGATTTCCCAAGTAAATTGTTTTTTCGTTTTTAATCAAAGCACCCGAAAAACCGTCAAAACGACTGTGATAGGGTGAAACTCCAAAGTAATTTCCAGCAGCAAATACAGCTTCTTTACCTCCTTCAAAATTTGATTTTACAAAACAGTTTATTGGTGCTACTTGTAATTTATTAGAAAAAGGCACAAAAGTAAATTTGCCTTTGTCATTTCTTAAATAGCCAGATTTCAAATTATCTACTTCATATAATTTTGCCTTTTCAAGCATTTTTGTGTCAAAAATTTCTTCTAAAGTCTTTCCTGCAAAGGATTTATAAGTGTGAAATTTCTTTTTCAGCATTCCGCTAAATTCTTCTGTTAATTCGTCTAATCCCATTGTTGTGTAATATTCCCCTCCTTTTTCTATGGATACAATTGTCTCAAATGTTCCGTTGGCATCAAAATCATCATAATACATTTTCATTGGAAATTCCTGCGAAGCTTTGAACTTTGAGTTCATTCCCCAGTTTCCTAATAAATAATCTGAATCACCATCGCCATCAATGTCAAATGGAATGATGGATTGCCACAAACCATTGCTTTTTTCTGGAAAAATGGTTTCAGTAACATTGGTAAATTTTCCGTTATTGTTAGCGAAAAATGTTGGTTTCATCCATTCGCCCACTACGATTAAATCTGTTTTTCCGTCTTTGTTGAAATCACTAAAAACAGCATCGGTGGCCATTCCAATTCCTTCAAAAGTTTTGTTTTGAACGATGGTAAAAACACCTTTATTGTTGTTCAATAAATAGCAATCCGATTTTTCGCCAAAGCGGTTGTATTTAGAATTATTTCCAATAAAAACATCCAAATCACCATCATTATCATAATCAAAAGTTTTTATGACTGATGCATTTTGATGCATTGTTGGCAAATTAGACTTTGTTAATGTGTTTCCAAGGTACAAACGGTTTTCTAAATTTTGAGCGTTTTCACCATTGCCCGCAGCAACAAACAAGTCATTGATTTTATCAGAGTTAAAATCAGCAATTACTGCCGAAGCATCTTCAAAAACATTGTCTTTTTCTAATGAAGGATAGGTTTTTTTAGAAAATCCGGCAGCATTTTGAATGTAAATTTGTGAGGCAATATCTTTAGTTCCCCCAAAGAAAATATCATCTTTTCCATCGCCGTTCAAATCGCCAACTGCTGTGGCAGGACCACGATCTGAGCGCTGATAAGGAATTAATTTTTGAACTGTAAAATCTATAAAATCATTTTCTTGATGCGTAAAATTGATGCCTAAATTATCTTCTACTTTTTTGAAAATAGGTAAAACTGCCGGATGTAATTTTCTGTAATCAAATGCTTTTCTATTAGGATTTGGTTGAATAGTAAGGGTTTGATTGGTTTTTACATTTCGTAAAGTTTGAGAAGTTTTGTCTGGCCAAATAACCAATACCGAATCGATAGCATTTGTTTTTGCATAACCAAAATGGATGATTGGTTCGGACGAAGATTGAAATCCTCGTGTTGTTTGCAATTCTTTGTATTGCATTTTTCCTTTGGAATAGGAGATTACTTTTGCTCCAATTCCAAAGGTGTTTTTTCCTGGCAACCGAAGTTTTATCTTCAAATAATTTGCTTTTTCGTTCGTTTGATTGATATAAATTGATGCTATGCTATTCAAATTATTTGTCACAATATCTAAATCGCCGTCATTATCTAAATCGGCATAACCACTTCCGTTTGAAATTATGGAATCATTTTCAATCCAATCTGCTGATTTGTTTTCGAATAGTAAATCTTTAGAACCTTGAAAAACAGAATTTGTCACATTGCCGTTGGGCATTTTCTTTAAGGCTTCTTTGTCCAATAATTTTGTGGTAGAAATTTTGGTTTTTATTTGATCGTTCGAGTAGTATTTTACGTAATCTAAGTCGTTTGGACGTTTTGGAATTCCATTACACACAAAAATATCTTGTTCTCCATCTTGATCGTAATCAGCAAATAAAGTACTCCAACTCCAGTCTGTTGCAGCAACTCCACTCATTAAAGCTGTTTCGGTAAACTTGTTGCCGGCTTGATTGAGTTGCAACATATTTCGAGTGTACTGATAATGATAGCCTAATTTCTCGGTTCTCATTTTCAACATTTGAACATTATCATCACCCAACGAAGATTTCAAAACCTTTTCGTTTTCAGGAAGCATATCCAATGTCATGATATCAGGAAAAGCATCGTGATTTACATCGGCAACATCAACACCCATCGAAAAACGACTGGTGTGTCCAAAATGGTTTTTTAAACTTTCGGTAAAAGTGCCATCGCCGTTGTTTAAGTAATAATAATCGTCTTCGTGAAAGTCATTGCAAATATAAATATCAGGATTTCCATCGAGGTTAAAATCGGACACGGCAATGCCCAAACCATAGCCATTTGCACCGCCAAAAATACCAGCTTGCTCGCTAACATTTACAAATTTGTTGTTGTCGTTTCGGAATAATTTATCGCCACATTCGTAGCTTCTTTTGTTTCTAATAGCAGCATTTCCAAAAGATTCCTCGGAATGAACCGCGTGATTTAGTAAATACATATCTAAATCGCCATCATTATCATAATCAAAAAAAGCTGCCGATGTGCTGTAATTGTCCAAATCTAAACCATATTCTGTGGAGCTTTCGGTAAATGTGTTGTTTTTGTTGTTGATGAATAATTCATTGTGACCTTCGAAACCATTGATTCCTACCACAGCGCAAACATAAATATCGAGATAACCATCGCCATTTACATCGGCCATAATCGAACCAGTTTTCCAATAGCTTTGGCTTTCGATACCTGCTTTTATAGAAATGTCTTCGTATTTATTATTACCTTTATTCAAGTACAATTTATTTTTCTTTTGGTTTGAAGTAAAATAAATATCAACCAAACCATCGTTGTTAATGTCACCCAAAGCTACGCCACCGCCATTATAATAATAGAGATAATCTAAAATAGAGATGTTTTTTGACGCTATTAATTCGTTTTTGAAAGTAATATTACTTTTGTCAGAAGCTAGTTTTTCAAACAATAAATCTTGTTTTTTCGAGCAACTTGTAAAAAGCGATAAGACCAATAAAATTCTAAAAAAATTATTCATTTAGTTTAAATATTTTGGGAGCGTTATCATTGATAACCGCGATAATTGTGATTGTGTTAATTTTATTCTTTACCTTCTGAATGTGCTTTACTTCGCCTTTCAAATAGAAACCTGACTTGCTATAAGATGTCCAAGTATAGTTTCCGTTTTTATTTCCTAGTAAAACACTTCCGTAGTTGGAATCCAATCTGCCAAATTGCGGTTTGAATTCATATTGGTTGCCACCAAGTATAATATCCAAAATACCATCCTTATTGACGTCTGCCGTGCAAATTGTATTTACTGTCGAAAATTGAACTTCTTTTGGCAATATTTGTATTTCAAATTTTCCATTTCCTTTATTAATTGCAATTACACTTTCTTGTATGTTGACTGTTTTCTGAATAGAATTGTCAATTACTTCTTGCGGAAATAATTCTTGAACTGATTTTCTTGAATAATCGTCATAACTCAAATTCTTCTTTTTTATCATCGGAATTTGTTTGGCTAATTCTGATTTTAGATGAACCGGAATATCTTTGCCATCAATGGTTCTGGTTGTAATTTGTTCGATGGTACCATTGGCATCAAAATCATTTACGAAGATTTTCATCGGATTCTTTGCTGATGCTTTATAAGAAGTGTTGGTTCCTTTGTTGCCAAGAATCAAATCCTTTTTACCGTCATTATTCAAGTCCACGCAACTTACAGCATTCCAAAATCCAGAGAAAGCAGCAAGGTTCGACTTAAATTCGGCTAATCGTCGTCCCGTGTTTTTGAAAATTATTGGAGTGGTCCAATCGCCAACTATAATTAAATCTTTTTTGCCATCGTTATCAATATCTTCCCAAACCGCATCAGTTATCATCCCGACTTCGTTTAGTTTAAATGCTTTTTTATCAGTAACATTGGTAAAGTTTCCTTTTCCATCATTTTCTAATAATAGTTGTTTTGGAATAATTCCGTAAACTCCTGGAACACTTCGGCTGCCAATGAAAACATCGATATCACCATCTCCGTCAAAATCATTCGATACAATTACCGAAACATTATTAGTAGTTGTTGGAATATTTGAAGTGCTTTTGGTGAAAACACCTTTTCCATTATTCAAGTACAAACGATTTTTGTAATTGGCTTGATCTGCTTTTTCATTTCCACCGGATCCTACTAATAAATCTTGGTCACCGTCGCCATCTGCGTCAAAAAAGCTGGCAGCCGTATCTTCATAATTAGCATCACTTTCCAAATCTTTTTGACTCGAAATAGTATACGAATCATTACCGCTATTCAAATAAATTTTTCCTGCTTGCTCTTTGGCTCCCCCAATAAAAACATCTTCATTTCCATCACCATTTATATCGGCAACGGCTAATGAGGGTCCTTCTTGAGAAAGCATTTTTGAGATTAACCCTTCATAATCAAAATCGGTATAATCATTTTCTTTATGTGCTAAAAAGTTGCTTTTCTTTTCTGTAAATATTGGTTTTTGAATGTCGGCTTTTGGAATAAAAATTGATTTTGCATCAGTAATATTCAAATTATAAGTGGTGTTGTTTACTACTTTTTTTATAGTTTGAAACTTGCTATTAGGCCAAATCACTTGCAAAGAATCGATTTTTTTGGTTCCAATTCCAAAAGTCATTACATAATCTATTGAAGATTGAAAACCCCTTGATGGTATTAATTCTTGGCGGATTATTTCCTTTCCAGAGTACAATTCGACCACGCTTCCAATGGCAAATTTATTTTTACCTTCGCCTTTCAATTTTACTTTTATGAAATGATTTTCTTTCTTTTTATCTGAATTATTTTTATAAACAAACGATTCCATGTTAACGTTATTAACAACCAAATCAAGGTCTCCGTCATTGTCTAAATCGCCATAAGCAGCACCATTTGAAAAGCTAGGAGTTCCTAAGCCCCAATTTTCGGCTTCATTGGTGAAGGTTAAATTTTTATTATTTTTATAGGCGTAATTTGCGATAGGTGTACTTGGCATCTTTGCAATAATGGTTTCCATATCTTCCTTTTTACCAGTAATTACCATTTTTTGTAAAAAGTCATTGGCAAAAAAGTCCATAAAATCCTGATTGGTCAAATCGTGATATATACCGTTACAAACATAAATATCTTTATAGCCATCATTATCCATATCAAATAATAAGGCACCCCAACTCCAATCGGTTTTTGCTACTCCAGCGAAATTGGCTATTTCTAAGAATTTGTTATTCTCGTCATTCAGCTGCAAAGTGTTCTGCATATATTGATTGTAGAAATCTAGATTAAATTTTCTAGTAAATAAATCATAGTTGTCAAAATTGGTTGTTTTTTTTAATCGTTCGTCACTTTCGGGCAACATATCAGTTGTGAAAATATCGGATTTACCATCATTATTTACATCGGCCATATCTGCTCCCATTGAGGATTGACTTATATGCGAAGCCCAACCTTCAACTTGTTCTGTAAACGTTCCGTTTTTATTGTTGATATACAAATAATCTTTTTCGTAAAAATCATTGGAAATATAAATATCAGGATATGAATCCCCATTTACGTCCCCAACAGTTACGCCTAAACCAAAACCTATTAGGCTTCCGTAAATTCCGGCTTCTTTGCTTACATCAACAAATTTCCCATTGTCATTCCGCATTAATTTGTCCCCACCACCTTTTAAAATATCGGCAACATCCCAGTCTTTATCTCGCAAATCTCTTTTGTTAGAATAATTTAAACTACTAACAGGAATGAAACTGTTATTGAGTATATAACAATCTAAATCACCATCTTTATCATAATCAAAAAATGCGGTATGAGTTGTAATCCCAGTTTCTGCAAGATTGTATTCTTCTGCCTTATCTGCAAATGTTAAATCGCCATTGTTGATATATAATTGACTTTTTCTTATAGAATTAATATTGTTTCCAGCATTTGACACATATATATCCAATAATCCATCTCCATTTATATCAATCATGTTTATACCTGTTGACCAAGATTTGGGAAGATTGATTCCTGCTTTTTTTGAAATATCTTCAAATTTTAAATTTCCTTTATTCAAATACAATTTATTTTCACCAAGATTGGAAGTAAAAAACACATCGGCTAAACCATCATTATTAATATCGCCAATGGCAACACCGCCACCATTATAGAAATTTCTGTATTTGAAAATATTCATATTGGCACCATTGTTAACTTCATTCACAAAATTAATTCCAGTGGTAGAAGAATCTAATTTGGTGAATAAAGCGTCTTTATTTTCTGAATTATTTTTAGAACAATTAGCGAAAAGAAAAATAAAAAACGAAGATAATAATAGGCGATTAAACATATTGAAACACAATTTAATTTGATAGTAATAAGGCACTAATTTATACAATAAATGTTGTAAAAAAAGAAAACAGACAGATAAAAAAGTCTTTAAAGGTGTTAAAAAAGTATAAAAACGTTGAGTAGTGGTCTGTTAGTTTTTTATTAAAAAAAATTAGTTGAAAGGAAAATATTCCTCTCAACTAAATTTTTGGTTTTATCTGCAATATTGGCAGTTTCTAATCAAAAATAAAGAGGGCAACGAATACCCTCTTTATTCAAACTAACTACCAAAAAATTCAAACAAATTTTTAATACCCTGGATTTTGTTTCAGATTTGCATTAAATAATGCATCGGCTGGAATAGGATACAAAGCATATTTATCGTCAGATACATAAGGTTTTAATTCTCTTTTCGCCAAGAATTTACCAAAACGAATCATATCATTTCTTCTCCAACCTTCCCACCAAAGTTCTTTACCTCTTTCAAGATAAATACCATCTAAGGTGGTAGGGAAAACGCTTGCTTGGCCTGACCTTGAAACAATTTGTGCAAGTTTAGCAGCATCATTCGTACCTGCACCACCTCTTGCGATTGCTTCCGCTTTCATCATTAATGCATCTGAATACCTCATAAACACATAATCATTATCTGGTGAACCTAAATTTTGAGAATCAGGAATGTATTTTTGACCTCTAACACCTGCAGATTCAAGAGTAGCTCCACTGGTAATCAATGTCAAAGCCTTCGTGAAAACTAAGGGTTGTCCAAGCGGATTAGCTGGAGTTTTAATTCTATCACGAGCTATTTCAGTTCCTCCTGGTTTGTAAATTTGTCCGATTTGGAATCCAACTGGGTTTCCAAATGCTGTAATGATATCAGCATCAGCATTTTTAATACGTCTATCGTTTGGATTAAATTTGTCATAATACTCCGCTACAGTAGCGAAACCATTCCAACCATCAGGAGTTTGGTTGTAATGCATACCCATTCTCCAAAAGAACTGAATTCCACCTCCAGCACCACCTCTAACGTTTACAGACGAGAATAATATCTCATTTGAAGTGTTATTACCAGGCTTGAAATTGTCCCAATAGTCAGCCGCTAATGTACCATTTATAGCATCTATATTAGTTACTACTTTAGTCATATCTGCAGCATCAAATGTGTAAGGTCCGGCAGCATTAGCAGCTTTGAAAACACCTTTGTTTAAATACAATTTTGCCAATAAAAAATGTGCAGCATCAGCATTTGCTAAACTTGTGTTAGCAAGAGTTCTTGCAGGTAATGAACTAACAACCGCCTCTAGTTCGCTAATCACGAAATCTGTTGCTTCTGCTCTTGTCCATACTTTTGGATCAGATTCTAATGAAGAACCGGCTTCTCTATAAGGTGCTTGACCAAACAAATCGATTACATTATAGTAATAAAATGCTCTTAAAAAACGAGCTTGTGTTTTTTCAGTGGCAGTACCATTTTCTATAACCAAGTTACAGTTATATACCTGAGATAATAAAGCATTCCACGCATTTCTTACCTCTACGTGATCAGGAGCCCACGTGTGTACGTGAATTTGTCTCCAAGTTGCATTATCGTCCCAGTCACCACCACGTGTAGGTCCAACTAGAGCATCTGTAGACATTTCATCTAAGGCAAACATTTGGCCTTGTGTTTCAAAACCTCTCAATCCTTCGTA
>CAMBHH010000140.1 GCA_945866505.1 Flavobacterium psychrophilum | reverse complement strand
AATTTTAATATAGATACGCGTCAAACCGATTCTTTTATAGGACTGCCAACGCCCGCCAACACTCTTTTTATAATTAGTTTACCGTTGGTTATCAAATATTCCGATTCGATGGTAATTTTTGATATATTAACTAACCAATGGATTTTGTTGGTGATTACTTTATTTAGTGCTTACATTCTTAATGCTGAGATTCCATTATTTTCCTTAAAAATAAAAGATTTTACGTTCAAGAAAAATGCACTTCAAATTGTCTTTTTGAGTTTGTGTGTTTTATTGTTGGTTTTCTTGCAGTATTTGGCCATTCCTTTGGTAATTATTTCCTACGTTTTATTGTCCGTTATTAATAACAAATTTCTGAAAAAGTAGGTTACAGAATGAGGCAAAAAGTAATCCGAAGCAAAACCACAATCCGAAAAAAATCTAAAAAGAAAGCTTCTTTTTTCTCGGGAAAACTTCGTAAGTATTCATTAATTGGATTTTTTATTTTTCTGTTTTTGGGAGCAAGTTATCATTATCGCGATGGATTACTGTATTATCTTGGTTTTAAATCCTATAAGTTAAAGTACGAACAAGCTGAAGCCAAACGCATTTCGGATATTCGCAATTACCAAGTTTTAGAAAAACACAAAGGCAAAGCAATTGGTCTAGACATCTCTGAATATCAGGGAAAAATCGAATGGGAATTGGTCAAAAATATAGAAAACGAATATCCAATTGAGTTTGTTTTTATTCGTGCCACCGCGGGAAACGATAGAGAAGACGCGCAATTTGAAGAAAATTGGCTTGGTGCCAAAAAAAGAAAAATGATTCGTGGTGCTTATCATTATTATCGTCCCAACGAAAATTCTTTGGAACAAGCACAACTTTTCATTAAAACAGTTCGTCTAAAAAAAGGCGATTTACCGCCAGTTTTAGATATAGAAAAACTACCAAAAGGACAATCTTTGGATAGTTTAAAAATTGGTTTAAAACGTTGGTTGAAAGCTATCGAAGCACATTACAAAGTAAAACCTATTATTTACACAGGAGAGAAATACTATGATGATTTTCTAAAAGAAGACTTCTCAGATTATCTTTTTTGGATTGCCAATTATAATTTTTATCGTGAGAAAATAGGAGCCGATTGGCTATTTTGGCAATTCACAGAAAAAGCTTCAGTTTCAGGAATAAAAGGTAATGTAGATGTCAATATTTTTAATGGCGATGTTGAGCAGTTGCGGTTTATTACTATTGAGTAGATTTCAGATTTCAGATTTTAACTTCTAACTTCTAACTTCTAACTTCTAACTTCCAGTTTCCAACTTTTTCTAAAACTCCAACTTTTTCTTTCTCAGCTCAAAATTCTGACCTAAGTACACCCGCCGCACCATTTCGTCTTCGACCAATTCTTCTGGAATTCCTTCTTTCAAAATTCCTCCTTCAAACATCAAATACGTTTTGTCAGTAATTGCTAAAGTTTCCTGAACATTGTGGTCGGTAATCAAGATGCCAATATTTTTATTTTTTAATTGCGCTACAATGCGCTGAATGTCTTCTACAGCAACCGGGTCAACTCCTGCAAATGGTTCGTCAAGAAGAATAAATTTTGGGTCGGTAGCCAAACAACGAGCAATTTCAGTGCGACGACGTTCACCTCCTGAAAGTAAATCGCCACGGTTTGTACGAATGTGTCCCAAACTAAATTCTTCTATTAAACTTTCCATTTTTTGTTCTTGGGCATCTTTGGAAAGTTTAGTGAGTTGCAAAACACTTAAAATATTGTCTTCGACACTTAGTTTCCTAAAAACAGAAGCTTCTTGAGCCAGATAACCAATGCCTTGTTGTGCTCTTTTGTACATTGGAAAATCAGTTATATCCAAATCATCAAGGTAAATGTTTCCCATATTTGGTTTTACCAATCCTACAATCATATAAAAAGAAGTTGTTTTTCCGGCACCATTGGGTCCCAAAAGACCCACAATTTCGCCTTGGTTTACTTCTACCGAAATGCCTTTTACAACACTTCGTCCTTTATATGTTTTCACTAGATTTTCAGCTCTTAACTTCATTTTATGCTGGATTTATTTCAGCATCTCTGCTGGTATTCAAAATTCAAAACTCCTCACTATCAATTCAATCTTTTATTTTTCAACTTCCACCTTCCAACCTCATTTTCCTTTTATAAACAATGGAGGATATTATTACGCTTAATTCAAAAATAATAAGCATTGGAATGGCAACAATCGTTTGACTTACAACATCAGGCGGTGTTACAATTGCCGCTACTATCAACACAATTACAATAGCATATTTTCGGTATTTTCTTAGAAATTCAGGCGTAACCAATCCTAATTTTGTAAGAAAATAAATAATTATTGGTAATTCAAAAAACAGTCCTCCAGCTATAACCGAAGTTTTGAACAT
This sequence comes from Flavobacterium psychrophilum, assembly GCA_945866505.1. Classification (GTDB taxonomy): domain Bacteria; phylum Bacteroidota; class Bacteroidia; order Flavobacteriales; family Flavobacteriaceae; genus Flavobacterium; species Flavobacterium psychrophilum_H. The sequence continues at coordinate 6,572 of CAMBHH010000140.1, read as the reverse complement.
TCCAATGTAGGATTCTAAAGTGAATTGATTTTTAACCATTTCACTAACGGTAAATGTAGCAACAAAATTAACCGACATTGGAATAATGATAAAATAACCAAAAAGCACTCCAGAAAAGAATAACAACGAGGAAATAAAGATAAAAAATTTAGCGTTTTTCTTTTCATTTTTATACAAAGCAGGGCTAATAAAACTCCAAATTTGCCATAATATGTAGGGAAATGCAAGTATGAAACCAGCCAAAAGACACATCCAAACAAACATATTTACTTGGCCTTCCATTAATGTATTTTGAATGATAAACGGTAATTCTTCAATGCAAATACTTTCCCCAAAATTTAATTGGTGTGACAAATCACAAAATAAACGATACGTGCAAAATGAGGGTCTTGTTGGGCCAAATATAATGGTGTCAAACAAATAATCACTGACAAAATAGGTTAGGAATGCCATTATGATTATGGCAATTGTACTTCTAACTAATAACCATCGTAATTCTTCAAGATGGTCTAAAAAAGACATTTCTTTCATTTGCTTTTTCTCCATTATACAATTCCTTCTTTTAAAATATCATGCAAATGGATTACACCTTTATATTCGCCACTGTCAACAACAACTAATTGAGTAATCGAGAAATCTTCCAAAATATTTAAAGCCTCAGCAACCATTGTTGTGGATTGAATCGTTTTTGGGTTTTTGGTCATAATATCTTGTGCTGTCAAATGAGTGAAAGTATCATTATTGTTTAACATTCTTCTAATATCTCCATCTGTAATAATCCCTATTACTTTTTCGTTTTGGACTACGGCAGTTACACCAAGACGTTTTGCAGAAATTTCAAAAATCACCTCCTTTATACTTGAGTTTGGAGAAACAATAGGTTTATGGGTTTGATTCCCTTGTTCGTTTATGCTCGACTCATTTAGCATATCCTTCACTTGAAGCAATAATTTTTTACCTAAAGAACCACCTGGATGGTATTTTGCAAAATCCTCACGGGTGAAATTTCGCAAATTCATCAAGCACATAGCAAGAGCATCTCCCATAACAAGTTGAGCTGTAGTGCTATTTGTTGGCGCTAGATTGAGTGGGCAGGATTCAGCATCAACAGTGGTGTTTAAAATGTAATTGGATTCTTTTGCCAAAAAAGATGTAATATTTCCTGTCATTCCAATTAATACATTCCCAAAACGCTTCACGATAGGAATCAAAATTTTTATTTCTGGACTATTACCACTTTTTGAAATACAAAGTATAATATCTTCTGGTTGAACCATACCTAAATCGCCATGAATTGCCTCTGAAGCATGCAAAAAAAGTGAGGGAGTGCCTGTAGAATTAAATGTGGCAACCATTTTTTGAGCAATAATGGCACTTTTTCCAATTCCCGTAACAATTAATCTTCCGTGAGAATTGAATAGTATTTGAGTGGCTTCAGCGAAGGTAATGTCAATATAATCAATTAGTTTTGCAATAGATGCACTCTCAGAAAGAATGGTTTTTTTTGCTAAAATCAATATATTTTCTTTTGTGTTCAAAGTAGAATTTTTTATAAAAATTTGTATGTATGAAAGAAAGTAGTATCTTTATGAAACGCAAATTTAGATAAAATACCATTAATAAATAATGAATTCAAACGAAATTGACATCCATAGAGAATTAAAGAAGTATTTTGGCTTTAGCCAATTCAAAGGTTTACAAGAAAAAGTGATAAAAAGTATTCTTAATAAAGAAAATACTTTTGTCATTATGCCAACAGGTGGCGGGAAGTCACTTTGTTATCAGTTACCGGCCTTGGTTCAAGGTGGAACAGCCATTGTTGTTTCGCCTTTAATTGCCTTGATGAAAAATCAAGTTGACGCCATTAGAAGCTTATCGTCTGAAAATGGGATTGCCCACGTTTTAAACTCGTCACTTACCAAAACGGAAATTGCCCAAGTCAAAAAAGATATCTCTTCTGGTTTGACCAAATTGTTGTATGTTGCTCCAGAATCCTTAACAAAGGAGGAATACGTAACATTTCTGCAAACGGTGCCTATTTCATTCGTTGCCATTGATGAAGCGCATTGCATCTCAGAATGGGGACATGACTTTAGACCCGAATATCGAAATCTAAAATATATTATCAAACAGCTAGGTAACGTTCCTATAATAGGTCTTACAGCTACAGCTACTCCAAAAGTTCAGGAAGACATTTTGAAAAACTTGGACATGATTGATGCAACAACCTATAAAGCATCTTTCAACAGACCTAATTTGTATTATGAAGTTCGCACAAAAACTAAAAATATTGAATCGGATATTATTCGTTTTATCAAGTTGCACCAAGGAAAATCAGGAATTATTTATTGCCTAAGTCGCAAAAAAGTGGAAGCCATTGCCGAAGTTTTGCAAGTAAACGGAATTAGTGCGGTGCCTTATCATGCTGGTCTAGATGCAAAAACACGTGCTAAACATCAGGATATGTTTCTTATGGAGGACGTAGATGTTGTTGTGGCCACAATCGCTTTTGGAATGGGAATTGACAAGCCCGATGTACGTTTTGTAATTCATCACGATATTCCAAAATCATTAGAAAGTTATTACCAAGAGACCGGTCGTGCCGGTCGTGATGGTGGCGAAGGTCATTGTTTAGCCTATTATTCCTATAAAGATGTAGAAAAACTTGAAAAATTCTTATCTGGAAAACCCGTTGCCGAGCAAGAAATAGGTTTTGCTTTATTGCAAGAAGTAGTCGCTTATGCCGAAACTTCGATGTCAAGAAGAAAGTTTCTATTGCATTATTTTGGTGAAGAATTCGACAATGAAACCGGTGAAGGAGGCGATATGGATGACAATGTTCGTAATCCAAAAGTGAAGGTTGAAGCCCAAAAACAAGTCGTTAAATTACTTGAAGTTGTTCGTGATACTAAGCATATTTATAAATCTAAAGAAGTAGTTTTTACGCTAATAGGTCGAGTAAATGCAGTAATCAAAGCACATCGAACAGATGTTCAATCGTTTTTTGGTTCAGGAACGAATCATGACGAAAAATATTGGATGGCTCTCTTGAGACAAGTTTTAGTTGACGGAATGTTATCAAAAGACATCGAAACGTATGGTGTGGTGAAAATCACTAAAAAGGGATTGGATTTTATCAAAAAACCAAGTTCTTTTATGATGTCCGAAGATCACGAATACAACGAATCTGAGGACGAAGCGATTGTTTCAGCTGCTAAAGGAACCGGAGTTGCCGATGAGGTTTTGATGGGAATGTTGCGTGATTTGCGTAAAAAAGTTGCCAAAAAATTGGGAGTTCCTCCGTTTGTAGTTTTTCAAGATCCTTCATTAGAAGATATGGCTTTGAAATATCCTATTTCGATGGATGAGTTGATCAATATCCACGGCGTTGGTGAAGGAAAAGCAAAGAAATATGGAAAAGAATTTATTGCATTAATCAACCAATATGTCGATGATAATGATATTATTCGACCAGAGGATTTAGTCGTAAAATCCACTGGAGCCAATTCAATCAATAAGTTGTATATCATTCAAAATATTGATAGAAAATTGCCACTCAACGATATTGCTTCTGCTAAAGGATTGACAATGGAAGCTTTGATTACAGAAATGGAACAAATTGTAAATTCTGGAACCAAACTAAACATTAAGTATTGGATTGATGAAATGCTAGATGATGATCAGCAAGAAGAAATTCACGACTATTTCATGGAATCGCATACTGATAACATTGAAGAAGCACTTAAAGAATTTGATGGCGATTATGATATTGATGAATTGCGTTTAATGCGAATTAAGTTCATTAGTGAAGTAGCCAACTAGATTTTAGATTGCAGATTTTAGATTAAGGATTTTAAACATCTATGTATAAAAAAAACGAAAATGTCTTTTTTGTTCAAGGCGTTTTCGTTTTTTCGCTACCTGCTACCTGACAACTAAAATACTTCCCCTCGATGCGGTTTCAAAGCATCTCGCACCTGAATCATTGTTTCATCAGTCACAACCATATAAGCTATTGCATACATTTCGTGTAGTACTTCAAAACCGGTAATGTTGGGCGATAATTTCTCAGCAATTATATATTCCTTTAAATGAATTTCGTGATGTTCAGCCGTTTTTGCCGAAGCTGGACCACGAAAATCCCATAGTAGTTTAATTTGTCTTGACATTGTTTACTAATGTTTTTTTCAAAGGTAACAATTTGTTAAATTTGGAAAAACTTAATCAGATGAATTATCTAAAATATTTATTTCTTTTTATATCAATTTCTATTTTTTCTCAGGAACTTTCTTTAGAAAAGGCAAATCACTTGGCTTCACTTCCTATTAAATGCCTTCAACAAGAATATCCAAATAAATTAGGGCAAATGCTCATAGATAGCACAGAAATTTTAGCACCAAAAAAATTGCATCCTGCTTTTTATGGCTGTTTTGATTGGCATTCATCTGTTCATGGGCATTGGAGTTTGGTTTATTTATTAAAACATTTTCCTAATTTGGCCAATAAAGAGGAGATTATTACGAAATTAAAGACCAATTTATCAAAGGGAAATATTCAAATTGAAGTTAATTATCTTTCAAAAAAGCATGAAAAATCATTCGAGCGAACATATGGCTGGGCTTGGATTTTAAAATTACAATTAGAATTAGAGAATTTTGACGAACCCTTTGCTCAAGAATTAGCAAAAAATCTTAAACCATTGTCCGATTTATTTATTCACAGATATTCTGATTTTTTACCCAAATTATTATATCCAATTAGGGCTGGAACACACGCAAATACTGCTTTCGGATTATCATTTGCGTATGATTATGCTATTTATGCTAAGAACGAAGTTTTTCAAAAAATAATAAAAGAAAATTCCATTCGATTGTTTCAAAAGGATCAAAATTGTCCTTTTAATTGGGAACCAAGTGGTACCGATTTTCTTTCACCTTGTTTAGAAGAAATGGGTTTAATGCAACGCGTTTTACCTAAAAATGATTTTTTAATGTGGTTGAAGAAATTCGGCCCCCAACTTTTTAATAAAAAATTCACTTGGGATGTTGCAAAAGTTGCGGACAGAACCGACGGTCATTTAGTGCATCTTGACGGATTGAATTTTAGTCGTGCTTGGAATTTGTATCATTTAATTTATCAGTATCCAAAGGAATTCTCCCATTTAAAACTATTGGCTGATCAACATTTAAATTTTTCATTACCTTCAATCGTGGATGGAAATTATGAAGGAGAACATTGGTTGGCTTCTTTTGCTCTCAGAGCATTTGAAGAAAAAAGATAATTTGATTTTCTTACTTTTGCCAAAAATCATTAATTGCCACAAGAATTAAGCTTTCAAGTATCGCCAGAAATTGCCCCCGAGTCCGAGCAGAAATGAATTCAAAGTATAATAATCGGTCGTATGAGGATAATTTATTGTTTGTATATACAGTATATATTGTATATATTGTATATATTGTATATATTTGTAAAAAATATTTCCAATGAGAAAATTAATTGATTTAGACGAAACCACTTTAACTAAATTGAAAGTAATTTCAATATTTGAAAAAACAAGCGTTAAAGGCCTGATAGAAAATGCGGTACAAACTTATGTAAAAAATAAGCAAACAAGCCAATTCAATAATTTATCCGATGAAGAAAAAGAGGATATTGGTTTATTGATGTTGATGCAGGAAGCTGATAGAACAGAGTTTGTTTCAAGAGAAGAAATCATGAAAATATTGCAATCGTGAAGGTTAAATTCGGAAAATTATTTTCTAAGGATTTATTAAAAATTAAAGATTCGGCTTTAAAGAAAGACATAATTGAAGTTATTGAGTTGCTTGAGATTTCTGAAAGTATTCAAAATATTTCAAACATAAAAAAAATGAAAGGTCATTCAGGAGCATTTCGAATAAGAATTGGAAAATATAGATTGGGATTTTATTTTGATGGAGAAGTTATAGAACTTGCCAGATTTGCAAAACGGGAAGATATTTATAAATTATTTCCATAAGATTTAACAACAAAATGCCGCAAGAACTTCTCTTCCAAGTATCGCCAGAAATAGCCACAAACGAATTGTTGCTCAAACAACATATTTCCAAATTAATTTCGGTCGATGCCAAAGAAATTCAGCATATTTCCATTCTGAAACGTTCAATTGACGCACGCCAAAAAGCGGTAAAATTCAATTTGAAAGTGACTATTTATTTGTTTGGAGAACCCATTCAAGAAGCAAAAATTGAATTGCCAGAATACAAAAATGTCGAAAACGCTCAAGAAGTTATCATTGTGGGCGCTGGTCCTGCGGGATTATTCGCCGCTTTGCAACTGATAGAATTGGGCTTAAAGCCAATAGTTATCGAACGTGGAAAAGACGTTCGAGGAAGAAGAAGAGATTTGAAAGCCATCAACCGAGATCATATTGTTGATGAAGATTCCAATTATTGTTTTGGCGAAGGCGGAGCAGGAACCTATTCAGACGGAAAATTATACACCCGTTCCAAAAAGCGTGGCGATGTAACCCGAATCTTGGAATTGTTTGTTGCTTATGGAGCGTCACACGATATTTTGGTCGATGCCCATCC
>CAMBHH010000139.1 GCA_945866505.1 Flavobacterium psychrophilum | reverse complement strand
ATAAAGAAGTTGAGTGCCAATCGAAATCTGAATTTACGTTTGCAATTAAAGAATCAACAACAAATCAAATAACGGGAATTATAATAATTAAAGAAATCACTTGGGAAATTAAACAAGGGGAATTTGCCTATTGCATTGATTCAAACTATGAAAATAAAGGGTGGATGTCAAAAGCAATAAATGCAGTTTCGAAATATGCATTTGAAATTCTTGGACTTGAAAATCTTCAAATAATTGTTCATAAAGATAATATTGGAAGTGCTAAAGTGGCCCAAAAATGTAATTTTATTTGGCAGAAAACACTATTGAATGAATACACTCCACCAAATGAATTCCCTTTAGATATGGAGTTATATGAATTGAAAAAATGAAAAATAAATTCTACCAATACATACAAAACCTTCAAGACCAAATCTGCAAAGGATTAGAAGAAGCTGATGGTGCAACCAAATTCCGAGAGGATATTTGGACTCGAGTCGAAGACGAACAGGGCGAAGCCAAACGAACAGAAGGCGGAGGCGGACGAACACGAGTGATTGAAAATGGAGCCGTTTTCGAAAAAGGCGGCGTTAATATTTCTGCCGTTCACGGAAAATTGCCTGATTCGATGCAAAAATTATTCAACGTGGGTGAAGCCGATTTTTTTGCCTGTGGATTGAGTTTAGTTTTGCATCCAAAAAACCCGATGGTGCCCACGGTTCACGCGAATTGGCGCTATTTTGAAATGTATGATGATAACGGAAACGTGATTCAGCAATGGTTTGGAGGTGGACAAGATTTAACGCCTTATTATTTGTTTGAAGAAGATGCAATTCATTTTCATCAAACTTGTAAAACTGCTTGCGATAAGCATAATTCGGAATTTTATCCAAAATATAAAAAACAATGTGATGGGTATTTTTGGAACGCACATCGCAACGAAGCGCGCGGAATTGGCGGATTGTTTTTTGATTATTGTAAAACTACTGATGCAATGTCAATGGAAAATTGGTTTAGTTTTGTAACCGAAGTAGGCAATAGTTTTTTAGATGCTTATGTTCCAATTGTGGAGAAAAGAAAAAATGTATTATATTCGAAGAATCAAAAAACGTGGCAGGAAATCCGTCGCGGTCGTTATGTAGAATTTAATTTGGTACACGATAAAGGCACTTTATTTGGCTTAAAAACAAATGGAAGAATTGAAAGTATCTTAATGAGTTTGCCGCCACACGTTCAGTGGGTTTATGACCATCATCCTGAAAAAGGAAGCGAAGAAGAAAAATTAGTTGCAGTATTAGAAAAACCAATTGATTGGGTTTAAGTGCAAAGTAAAACAACTTTAAACCTTAAACTTTTAAACAATTTTAAATAGCACATTATGTTCCCATTACAAAGAGGCCGGAGATTAAGAATAAACGAATCAATTAGGAGTTTGGTTCGCGAAACAACATTGAGTCCAGCCGATTTTATGTTTCCAATGTTTGTTGCAGAAGGAGAAAACGTCAAAGTAGAAATTCCTTCAATGGTTGGAATTTTCAGACGTTCAATTGATTTAACAGCTGAAGAAGTCAAAGAACTTTTTGCACTAGGAATTCGTGCCGTAAACATTTATGTGAAAATAGACGAATCCCTAAAAGACAATACCGGAAAAGAAGCTTGGAATCCTGATGGTTTGATGCAAAGAACCATAAAAGCAATTAAAAATGCTTGTCCAGAAATGATTGTAATGCCTGATGTAGCACTTGATCCGTATTCGATTTATGGTCACGACGGCATTATTGCCAATGGCGATATAGAAAATGACTCTACTAATGAAGCCTTAATAAAAATGGCCGTTTCCCATGCCCAAGCTGGAGCCGATTTTGTAGCGCCAAGCGATATGATGGATGGTCGTGTTTTACGGTTGCGCGAAGGATTGGATACGGCAGGATTTCACAATGTGGGAATTATGAGTTATTCAGCAAAATATGCTTCGGCATTTTATGGACCATTTCGCGATGCTTTGGGAAGTGCGCCAAAAGATTCCGACATCGCCGTTCCAAAAGATAAAAAAAGCTACCAAATGGATTATGCCAACCGCATCGAAGCCATAAAAGAAGCCTTAATGGATGTAGAAGAAGGCGCCGATATGGTTATGGTAAAACCTGGAATTGCCTATTTAGACATTGTTCGAGAAGTAAAAAATGCGGTAAATGTTCCAGTAACGGTTTTTCATGTTTCGGGCGAATATGCGATGATCAAAGCCGCTTCCGAAAGAGGTTGGCTCGACCACGACAAGATTATGATGGAACAATTAATGTGTATCAAAAGAGCCGGAGCAAGTTTAATTTCGACTTATTTTGCCAAAGAAGCAGCAATAATTTTAAATAAATAAACCATGAAAAAAACAGTACTATTATCCTTATTATCTGCAGGTTTACTATCCGTACTTTCCTGTAAAAAAGAGCATTCCGAGGAAGCTTCAGCGCCAGAAACAACTACAACTGAAACTACAATTGAAACAACAACTGAAACCACTGCAGAACCTGCAACCGAAGTTCAAAAACCGGAAGAATTAGGCTTGACACTTTTTAACGGAAAAGGTGCTTGTATTGCATGTCACAAAACTGACGCAAAAGTAGTAGGCCCAAGTTTGCAAGACATTGCCAAAATTTATAAAGAAAAAAACGGTGATATGGTAACATTCTTAAAAGGAGAGGGCAAACCCATTGTTGACCCTTCGCAATACGACCTAATGAAAGCCAACTTCGCCATAACTAAAACTTTTTCGGATGAAGAACTAAAAGCTTTGGAAGCTTATGTGTATTCAACATTAAAATAATTATCCGATTTATTTCAAACATTAGAAGCTTTTTCCCGCTGTACACTGTATCTTTTGTGGCGAACACCGCCACAAAAGGATGCCGTTCCCATCAGGGCTAGAAACACAAGACCATTTGAATAACCGAATGGTTTTGTGTTTTCAACAAATCTTTCTTTACGAACTTTGTGCTTTTTTAGCGGACTTTACTTCGTCCGTTCGCTTCGCTCGGGTGTGGCTAATTTTTTTACTTTTATATTATGGAAACCACTCACATCAAAACGCCTTTAGGAATTGCCAAAATTGTGGGCGATGAATATGGTATTTCAGAAATCTCCATTTCCGAAGAAGGCGAGGTTTCTTCAATAGTTCCCACCGTTTTACAAGAAGCGGTTATTCAACTCAACGATTATTTCGAAGGAAAAAGAAACGATTTTACCTTCAAATTGAATCCCTTAGGAACCGAATTTCAACAAAAAGTATGGAAAGGTTTGCTCGAAATTCCTTCTGGGAAAACAATATCTTATTTGGAATTGTCGAAAAAGTTAGGAGATGTCAAAGCCATTCGTGCCGTGGCTTCGGCCAATGGTAAAAACCCGTTATGGATCGTCGTTCCTTGTCATAGAGTCATCGGAACTGATGGTTCGCTTACAGGTTATGCTGGTGGATTGTGGCGAAAAAAATGGCTTTTGGAACACGAAAATTCTACTAAGCAAGGAAGTTTATTTTGAAAAGATAGCAACAAATTCAAGAATTTTCTATCTTTTTGTCACACCCTCATCTATTTTTCTTTAAATTCGTGAACTCGTGACTCAAAAATTACAATTATGATAGAAAAAATCAACCTCAACAACATCCTGTTTCTCGACATCGAAACTGTTCCCGAAGTAGCCGATTTCAATTCTTTGGACGATGAAATGAAAACACTTTGGGAGCTCAAAACCCAATACCAACGCAAGGACGAATCCACCGCAGAGGATTTTTATGAACGAGCCGGAATTTGGGCTGAATTTGGGAAAATTGTCTGTATTTCGGTAGGCTATTTTACCATCAAAGGTGATATTAGAAATTTTAGAGTGACCTCTTTCTTTGGCGAAGAAAAGAAAATCCTTCACGATTTTATCAATCTTTTGAACAATCATTTCAACCAACCGCAACACGTTTTGTGTGGTCATAATGCCAAGGAATTCGATATTCCGTTTATTGCTCGCCGAATGATTATTAACAACATTGCCATTCCTAACAAACTCAATTTATTTGGAAAAAAACCTTGGGAAATCCCCCATTTAGACACTTTGGAACTGTGGAAGTTTGGCGATTACAAACATTTTACTTCTTTGAAATTAATGTGTAAAGTCCTTGGAATTCCATCTCCAAAAGGAGACATCGACGGCAGTCAAGTAGGTCACGTTTTTTATGTAGACAAAGACATAGACAGAATTGTAACCTATTGTGAAAAAGACACCATTGCTGTGGCGCAAATTTTCTTGCGTTTGCGACGGGAAGAACTGTTGATTGAGGAAGAGATTATTCACGTGTAAAAAAATCAATTTCAAAAATCAATTAATAATGCTAGAGTCAAATCCTTTTAACGAGAAAATATTTAATTTAGACGACAGATTAATTCGTTTTGCAGGAGAATGCATCTTCTTTACACGAAAATTGGAAAAAAGCTATGAAAACGAATATTATAAGAATCAGCTTATCCGTTCATCTGGGAGTTCAGCTTTAAACTATGGCGAATCACAAGGAACTGTGACCGATAAAGATTTAATTTTTAAGCTAGCATTAGTTGTTAAAGAACTAAAAGAATCTAGGAATTCTTTAAAAATATTAAATTATATAAATGAAGGTAGTCAAGATTTTAGAGATCTTCTTTTAATTGAAGTTGAGGAATTAATTGCAATTATATCTAAAATGATAATTAATAAAAAATAATTAGTGATTCAAACATCAAATTTTTGAAATTGATTTTTGAAATTGATTTTTGAAATTGATTTTTGAAATTGATTTTTGAAATTGATTTTTGAAATTGATTTTTGAAATTGATTTTTGAAATTGATTTTTGAAATTGTAAACATAAATAAACATGGTATTAAGTAGATTTTGGTTGGTTATTTTCATTTCGTCGATTGTATTTGTGATTTTCAGTTTGTTTTCTGGCAACAGTTATACGATTGACAATGTTTTGAATGGAAAAAAAGATGATCCTATTTTAATTTCTGAAAAATATATCGATCAGATTCCTACTTTTATAAAAGACAGCATCAATAAATCGGATGAAAAAACCTTTATCATTAATCGAGATACACTAAATGCCGATACTACTTATGTGTACAAAAATAAAGTAGTTAAAATTTTTAGTGGTGTTCAAAAATCGGATGGATTGTTGCCAACTTGCAAAGCCACTTTGATTGATTTGATTTTGCCACTTATGGCGTATTTGGCTTTTTTCTGTGGATTGATGGAACTTTTAATCATTTCGGGAGTTTCAGAAAAACTTGCCAAAGTCTTGAGTCCGGTGTTCGTAAAAGTGTTTCCGAGTATTCCCAAAAATCATCCGTCGATTTCCTATATGACTTTAAACTTTGCTGCCAATTTCTTAGGATTGGATTCAGCCGCCACACCTTTTGGATTGAAAGCAATGGAAAGTTTACAAGAAATAAATCCCGAAAAAGACAAGGCGAGTGATGCCCAAATTATGTTTATGTGTTTGCACGCTTCTGGACTTACCTTAATCGCAACTTCCATCATTGGTTATCGAGCTGCTGCTGGTGCTAGCAATCCCGCCGATGTGATGTTACCTTGTATCATTACTTCTTTTATTGGTACAATTGCTGCTTTCTTGATTGTTGGAATCAAACAAAAAATTAATTTCAAAAGTGCTTCTTTGGTAATTGGGCTGATGGTTTTAATTGCGGCCATAATTGGTTTGTTGCTATATGTGAACCATTTGGATTTAATTGGTAAAAACTATTTTACCTCAAATCTTTCTGCTTTGATATTGGTGGGAATTATCGTTTTTACATTGATTTTTTCCTTCATTAAAGAGAAGAAATTTACTCAAGCCAATACTACTGTTTATGAAGCCTTTGTGGCGGGAGCTAATAATGGGGTGAAAACAGGAGTAACTATTTTTCCTTATGTTTTAGGGATGTTGGTGGCGATTTCTTTATTCAGAAACTGTGGTTTATTTGAAATTATTAGCAACTGGATTGCTTTTGCTTTTTCGAATATGGGTGTAAGCAAAGAAATCACAGACGCTTTGCCAGTAGCATTACTAAGGCCTTTTAGCTCTGCGGGATCAAGAGGATTTTTGATAGATTCTATGAACACTTTTGGTGCCGATTCAATGACGGGAAGGTTGAGCAGTATTTTTCAATGCAGCGCCGAAAGCACTTTTTATGTGATTGCGGTTTACTTTGGTTCGGTTAATATAAAAAACACTCGATATGCTTTAGGAACAATGCTTCTTGTTGATGTGATTTGCGTGATTACGGCGATTTTTGTGGCGAGCTGGTTTTTTTAGAGCATATATCAACTGGACTGAAGTCCAGCCTTACAAAATGTTTCGAGCCGATGGCTCTTTGAAACGCAAAAATTCCTTAGGAATGTATCATATTGTAGCAACTTTAGTAACCTGATTTATCGAATATCAATTATTTTGACACCTTTGCCAATGTTTTGACTTTGGACAAACTTAAATATCATCGGTTCGAGAAAAATCTAGGCCGCCTTTTTTAGTTTAAATTATACTCAAACAGTTGTTAAATAATGCTTATTTATTTCATAAATTTACTTGATGCTGATTAAGTTATGTACTTTTACAATAATAATTTTATAATTTCATTTAGTAAATACCATTTCTAATCACTTCAAAAATAAATCAGCTATGAAAGTAAAACTACTTTTAATCAGTTTCCTTTTTATTCAGTTTGCTTTTTCGCAAAACATAACCTTTTCAGATTCAAATTTCAAGTTAAAATTGTTGAGTTTCGACCCAAATTATCCAATTGGGGAAAATTTGGCAGGTGAATTTGCTCCAATTGATGCCAATAACGATAAAGAAATTAGTTTCGCTGAAGCCTTAAATGTTTCCTCTTTGCAAATTTTTGGTGATGAAATTTCTAATATTCAAGGATTGCAATATTTTACAAATTTGAAAACGCTTAGAATTAATACAGATTTTGTTCAAAATATCAATCTATCTACTTTAGTTAACTTAGAACGATTGTTTGTTGGAACGATGGACCTTGGACAAACTTCACCAAATATTGGTATACTTACTTCATTAGATTTATCAAAGAATACTAAATTAAATTTCTTATTTATTGTAACCAGCACTTTATCGACATTAGATTTAACTAAAAATGTAAATTTAACTGAGTTATACGTTAGACAAGAAAAAAATGATTTTGTGTTAAACATTTTCAACTTGGTAAATCTTAGAAAATTAACCTACACATCAGCGTTTAATCCAAATTTAGATATTTCTACCTGTACAAATTTAATTGATCTAGAAATGAGTGGTTCAGGGTTTTCGTCAATTGATGTTAGTAATCAATCTATTTTGAGTAAGCTTTCAATAGTTAGTACAAACATTACCTCCCTTAATTTGTCAAAAAATCTCAGTTTAGAAATTGTTGTTATTGTTAATAATCGTCAACTTACAAGTTTAAATTTAGGAACAATACAATATGTAACCAGTCTGTTTGTTAATGACAATAACTTAACTACGCTTAACACAAATAATTTGCCTTACTTGCAGTTTCTAGATTGTTCAAATAATAAGTTAACAGAGGTATTTATTAAAAACACCAGTTTTGAAACTTATATAAATTTAGACAACAACGCAAATTTAGTCACGGTATGTTGTGATAATGTACAAATTATTCCTGTTCGAAATATTCTTAATCGATCAGGTCAATTTAATGTAACAGTAACTTCTAATTGTGATACTGCTGCTACATTAGAATTAAATTCATTCCGGAATAATAGTGAAATCATCTTATTTCCAAATCCTGCATCAAAAGTTATCTCACTTAAATCTAATTTGAAAATTGATAAAATTGAAATATATGATTTGAATGGTAGAAAATTAATTGAGACTTCTAGAGACATAATTAATATTGAAAACATTCAGAGCGGATTCTACTTTGCGAAAGTATTTAACCAAAATAATTCACAAATTTTGAAGTTTCTAAAAGAGTAAATTTTAAAATATTTGAACTCTCCTTAAAACAATTCCGCACCATAAACTGAAATAAATCAGGTTTGTTCCCTCTACAATTGTTATATTTGGCGTTCATAAAAAAACTCATAATATGGACTTTATATATCAGGATCCTTATCCAATTTTAAAAGACGATACCCAATACCGCAAAATCACTTCGGATTTTGTAAAAACCGAAAAACTAGGCGAAAGAGAAATCTTGACTGTTGACCCAGCAGGTCTAGAGTTGTTGGCTCAAGAAGCCTTGAAAGATGTTTCGTTTATGCTGAGAACATCGCATTTGGCAAAACTAAGAGCTATTCTTGATGATCCAGAAGCAACAGACAATGACCGTTTTGTGGCTTACAATTTATTGCAAAATGCCGTTGTTGCTATTGATGGAGAATTACCTTCATGCCAAGACACAGGAACAGCAATTGTAATGGCCAAAAAGGGCGAAAATGTCTATACTGGAGTTGATGATGCCGAATGGTTATCTAAAGGGATTTTTAACACCTATCAAGAAAGAAACCTTCGTTATTCTCAAATTGTTCCAATCAGTATGTTCGAAGAAAAAAACTCAGGTTCGAATCTTCCTGCGCAGATTGATATTTATGCCAAAAAAGGAACTTCCTACGAATTCTTATTCCTAGCTAAAGGAGGCGGTTCTGCCAATAAAACCTATCTTTACCAACAGACGAAATCTTTATTGAATGAAAAATCGTTGGATGCTTTCATTCGTGCCAAAATAATGGATTTAGGAACTTCAGCTTGTCCACCGTATCACTTGGCCTTAGTGATTGGAGGAACCTCAGCAGAAGCGAATTTGGCCACTGTGAAAAAAGCATCTGCAGGCTATTTTGACCATCTTCCAACTTCAGGAAATATGTCAGGTCAGGCTTTCCGTGATTTAGAATGGGAAAAACGAGTGCAAATTATATGTCAGGAAAGTGCTATTGGAGCGCAATTTGGCGGAAAATATTTCACACACGATGTTCG
>CAMBHH010000138.1 GCA_945866505.1 Flavobacterium psychrophilum | reverse complement strand
AACTCTATCAAATACAATTACAGTATCATTCATTGAATATCCAATGACGGTAAGAATAGCAGCGATAAAATGCTGATCAATCTCCATTCCGAAAGGCATAAACTTATAGCATAATGAGTAGATTCCTAATACAAATATTACGTCGTGTACCACGGCTGCAATTGCACCCAAACTATACTGCCATTTTCTAAAACTGATAACCAAATACAAACCTACAATAAGCATAGCTCCAAGAACTGCCCAATACGCGTTGGTTTTGATATCCTCAGCAACTGTTGGTCCAACTTTAGAAGCTTGTAAAATACCTAGTTTTTTACCATCATAAGCATTTACGAATCTATCATACGTTAATCCAGCGGTATAATGCTTTTTCAGATTATCATATAATAATTTGTTCACTTCTTCGTCTGCTTCACTTCCGTGCTCTGCAACTTTGTATTTTGTAGTTATTTTTAATTGGTTGTTGTTACCAATAATTTTAACTTCGGCACTACCATCAAAAACTTTAGCCAATTCTGCCTTAACTCCTTCTACTTCTACTGGTTTTTCAAATCGGATTTGGAAAGTTCTTCCTCCAACAAAATCAACGCCTTGATCTAAACCATTTGTAGCTAATGAATAAATACTTATAACAGTTACGATTGCTGAAAAAGCATACGTCCATTTCTTGATTTTCAAGAAATCAAAGTGGAAATTGGTAAAGAAATTTTTAGAAAAATTAGTAACAAACGTTAAACTTCCACCCTTTTGAATTCTTCTATCAATGAATACTCTTGCAATAAATATTGAGGTAAACAAAGAGGTAATTATACCGATAAGTAAAGTCGTTGCAAAACCTTTGATTGGTCCTGAACCAAATATAAATAATACAGCACCTGTTAAAATATGAGTAACGTTAGCATCTACAATAGAACGCATGGCTCCTTTCCAACTGTATGAAGCTACAACCGCTTCTTCTAATGTTTTGCCAGAACGCAATTCTTCTTTGGCTCTTTCATATATAATAATGTTCGCATCAACCGCAGTTCCCATCGTCAAAACGATACCAGCAATTCCAGGAAGTGTTAGTACAGCTCCTAAACTAGCTAAGATTCCGAATAAAAATAATAAATTAACTGCCAATGCGATATTTGCATACCAACCTGCTCTTCCGTAATACACCATCATCCAAAGTGAAACCAATAGCAATCCTAAAAGTGCTGAGTTCGTTCCGTTATCTATAGCTTCTTGACCCAATGATGGACCGACAACATCAGATTGAATGATGTCTGCAGCAGCAGGGAGTTTACCTGCTCTAAGAACGTTAGCTAAATCTTTAGTTTCTGCAATTTCAAAATTTCCTGAAATTTCTGATCTTCCTCCTGAAATTGGACCACTAGAAACACCTGGAGCCGAATAAACAATATTGTCCAAAACAATAGCAATACTACTTTTTTGCGTATACGCTCTACCTGTCAATTCTTCCCAAGCTTTTGCTCCTTGACCATTCATTTGCATTGAAACCGCTGGTTTTCCTGATTGATCAAAAGTATCTTTAGCATCGGTAACAACCCCTCCACCCATTGATGCAACATTATCTCTGTTACCTTTTAATGCATACAGCTCTACCGCATCAATCACTTTTCCTTTTGCATCAGTAAGCGTTGTTGGTTTACCCCAAACAAATTTGGCATAAAACTGATCTGGTGCCAATAAAGCTCTGATGTCAGCTCTTCTTAGATATCCTCCAACAGCTGCAGTATCCTTAGGTGCAAACATGCCCAAAACTGGTCCGCCACCTTGTTGAATAATTTTATCCAGAATTGGATTATTCCCTTTTTTAGCATCAACTGAATCTTTTTTATCCGTTAATAAAGCACTCAATGTATCTTTAGAAACCGTTTTAACTTCGGTAGTTTTGATTTCAGTTTTCTTCAACGCCTCATTTGCAGCCATCAAGAAATTACCAATTTCATCTATTTTATAAGTTTCCCAAAACTCTAACTGAGCCGTACTTTGCAATAATTTTTTAATTCTATCTACATCTTTTGCGCCAGGAAGTTCTACAAGAATTCTTCCAGTTTCGCCTAATTTTTGGATGTTAGGTTGCGTAACACCAAATTTGTCTATACGTTTTCTTAATACTCCAAAAGCACTATCTACAGATTCATCAACTTTTCTTCTGATTACTTTTTGAGCTTCACTATCGGTCATTTTAAAATCGATTTCTCCTTGCAAAGTTCTATTTGCGAAGATATCAGGAGAAGCCAGTTTTACCGTACCTTTTGAATTCGCTTCAAAAGCTTCAAAAAACTTATCGATGTATGATTTATTTCCCTGCATATTTGCAGTTGCATCGGCTAGGGATTTATTAAAAACTGGATTTTTAGAATTATTGGCTAATCCTTTCAAAACATCTTTTACTGAAATTTGCAATATCACGTTGATACCTCCTTCTAAGTCAAGACCTTTGTTGATTTGCTTGTCTTTTACTTCATTGAAAGTAAAATTAGTAAACCCAAGATTGAACACATTTTCCTTTCCAATGGAATCCAAATATTTTAATTCTTTTTCAGGATTACCCTTAGCAAATGTTTTAGCATCGCTTTTGATTTTACTTGAAACGAAAGTGAAAGAAAGTTGGTAAATGCTTACCAATGCAAATAGAATTGCGAAAAATTTAATAAGTCCTTTATTCTGCATTATTACTAAAAATTAATTATTTATTGTATATATTTTTGTCATCAAGCCTTATGAAACAAGACCTAAGCTCTATTTTTATTATAAAATAAAACATTCGGAATTACATCATATTTTTTTGACCGAGCAAATATATAATTAACGTTAAGATTAACCAATATATTTATTGATTAATATCAAAAAAAAGACTGCAAAAGTGCAGTCTTTTCATTTTTTACCCAAATATTCTTATCCTAATATAGAATTTAGGTCGCCATTCATATTTCTGACAGCATCAGCACTTTTGGCGAATGCCGCTTTTTCAGTGTCGCTCAATTTGATATCAAGAATTTGTTCGATTCCGTTTTTACCAATAATACAAGGAACACCAATACAAATATCATTTTGTCCGTATTCACCATCCAACATTACTGAACAAGCAATCATTTTCTTTTGGTCATTCAAAATACTGTCAACCAAATAGGCTACAGAGGCACCTGGAGCATACCAAGCTGAAGTTCCTAATAAACCTGTTAATGTAGCTCCACCAACCATAGTTGCAGCAGCCACTTTAGCTAATTCTTCTTCTGATAAAAATTCAGAAACCGGAATACCATTATATGAAGCCAATCTTGTCAACGGAATCATAGTTGTATCACCGTGACCACCAATAACCATAGCCGAAACATCATTTGATGGTTTGTCCAAAGCTTTTGATAAATAATATCTAAAACGTGAACTATCCAATGCTCCACCCATTCCAATTACTCTATTTTTTGGTAAACCTGTAGCTTTCAATGTTAAGTAAGTCATTGTATCCATTGGGTTTGAAACCACAACAATGATCGCGTTTGGCGAATGTGTCAAGACATTATCAGCAACCGATTTTACGATTCCTGCGTTGATGCCAATCAATTCTTCACGAGTCATTCCTGGTTTTCTTGGAATTCCT
The DNA here is from genome assembly GCA_945866505.1 of Flavobacterium psychrophilum. Classification (GTDB taxonomy): domain Bacteria; phylum Bacteroidota; class Bacteroidia; order Flavobacteriales; family Flavobacteriaceae; genus Flavobacterium; species Flavobacterium psychrophilum_H. Next base: position 5,458 of record CAMBHH010000138.1, on the reverse strand, counting down.
GATGTAATTACTACGACATCGCTATTGGCTGTTTTTGAATAATCGTTAGTAACACCTGTTATTACGGTATTAAAACCTGTATTTGTAGCACATTGCATTAAATCCATAGCTTTACCTTCGGCAAAACCTTCTCTAATGTCTAATAATACTACTTCACTAGCAATTCCTCTATACGAAATTGAATCTGCGCAAGATGCTCCTACATTTCCTGCTCCTACTACTGTAACTTTCATTTTTATATGTTTGTTTGTGGTTTATAGTTTGTTGTTTATATTTTAAGATTTGTCGTTTATGGCTGCTAACTAAAACCATAAACAATAAACACTATTTATGCATCAATATTGGCATAAACTGCATTCTTCTCGATAAAATCTCTTCTTGGTGGCACTTCGTCTCCCATTAACATAGAAAAAACTCTGTCTGCTTCGGCTAGACTGTCAATATTTACTTGGCGTAAGGTTCTGAAACTTGGATCCATTGTAGTTTCCCATAATTGCTCCGCGTTCATTTCTCCAAGACCTTTATAACGTTGGATTGCTGCACTTCCGCCCATTCTTGCATTGGCTGAATCTCGTTGATCGTCATTCCAAGCGTATTCTTTTTTGTTTCCTTTTTTAACCAAATACAAAGGTGGTGCGGCAATATATACGTGTCCTTGTTCAATCAATTCTTTCATAAAACGGAAGAAAAATGTCAAAATCAAAGTAGAAATGTGGCTACCATCGACATCGGCATCACACATAATAATTACTTTATGATAACGTAATTTCGAAATATTTAATGCTTTACTATCTTCATCCGTTCCAATTGTTACACCAAGTGCGGTGAAAATATTTCGGATTTCTTCGTTTTCAAAAACTTTGTGGTGCATCGCTTTTTCCACATTCAAAATCTTACCTCTCAAAGGCAAAATAGCTTGAAAAGCACGGTCACGACCTTGTTTTGCTGTTCCACCAGCCGAATCTCCCTCGACAAGATATACTTCACATTTTTGCGGATCTTGTTCCGAACAATCGGACAATTTTCCTGGCAATCCACCTCCACCCATTACGGTTTTGCGTTGTACCATTTCACGTGCTTTTTTGGCAGCGTGGCGGGCTTGAGCAGCCAAAATCACTTTTTGAACAATGATTCGTGCATCATTTGGATTTTCTTCCAAATAATTCTCAACCATTTCACTTACTGCTTGACTTACAGGCGCAACAACTTCTCTATTTCCTAACTTGGTTTTGGTTTGTCCTTCAAACTGAGGTTCTGCTACTTTTACAGAAACAATAGCCGTAAGACCTTCACGAAAATCATCTCCAGCAATTTCAAACTTCAACTTATCTAACATTCCCGAAGCGTCCGCATATTTCTTCAAGGCTCTGGTTAATCCAGTTCTAAAACCTTGCAAGTGTGTTCCTCCTTCGTGAGTATTAATATTATTTACATATGAAAAAATATTTTCGGTATAACTAGTATTATAAATCAAGGCAACCTCAACTGGAATTTCTCCTTTTTCAGAATCCATAGAAATAACGTGAGCAATAATTGGCTCACGATTTCCATCCAAATAACGAATATATTCTTTTAAACCTTCTGTAGAATGGAATATTTCAGAAACGAAATTCCCATCTTTATCCAATTCTCTCTTATCGGTAAAAGTAATCGTGATTCCTTTGTTAAGAAAAGAAAGTTCACGCATACGAGCAGACAAAGTATCATAAGAATACTCTATCGTTTGAGTGAAAATAGACGGATCTGGATAAAAAGTGACAATTGTTCCTCTTTTGGTAGTTTCTCCAATTTGTTTTACTGGATATAACGCTTTTCCTTTTTCGTATTCTTGTTCATACACTTTACCATCACTGCTGTGAACAGTCGCTCGCAAATGGTTGGACAACGCATTTACCACCGAAACCCCAACACCGTGAAGGCCTCCAGAAACTTTATAGGAATCTTTGTCGAATTTACCTCCGGCACCAATTTTGGTCATTACAACCTCTAATGCAGAAACGCCTTCTTTTTTGTGAATCCCAACAGGAATACCACGTCCATTATCTTCTACGGAAATAGAACCATCCTCGTTTATATCTACTCGAATCGTATCACAATGACCTCCCATTGCTTCATCGATGGAGTTGTCTACCACTTCATAAACCAAATGATGTAGCCCTCGAACTCCTACATCTCCAATATACATGGAAGGACGCATTCTTACGTGCTCCATTCCTTCTAATGCCTGAATACTATCTGCTGAATAATTGTTCTTATTAATTTCTTCGCTCATATAAATTTATTCTAAAAATGTATTTTTTTTATAACACGCAAATATATGAAATAGGGATTGATATTCCCTTATAAATGCCTCTTTTACCATTGAAGTTATTAACATTTTGGGTTTATTTTGTGTATAATTTCACTCCTGTTCCAAAAGCATTGGGGTAAATAATTTTTCCAAAATTAAACGAGGCACCGCTTGCAATATCTTGGCTTAAAAGCAAGGCTCCATCGGCATCTAAATAGTCTAAAAGAGATGCTATTTGAATTAATCCTGAAATCCCAACAGTTGATTCGGTCATGCAGCCTGCCATCAGCAAAAGGCTGTTTTCTTTTGCGATTTGAATCATCCGTAATGCGGGTGTTATTCCGCCACATTTCATTAATTTAATGTTAACTCCATGAAATAATTCACTACACTTCAAAACATCTTCTTCGCGTTGGCAACTCTCGTCGGCAATTATAGGCAAAACGGATTGTTCTTTGACTTTTTTCATACCTAGAATATCTTCGGCTTTTAAAGGTTGCTCAATGAATTCAACATTCAAATCTTTTAAAATTTTAGAGTTTTCTATAGTTTGTCTAGCGTTCCAAGCGCAATTTGCATCAATTCTGAAAACGGAATCCGTTATTTTGCGTAAGCTTTCCACTATTTCAATATCATTGGTAGTTCCTAATTTAATCTTATAAATAGGCCAAGGTTTTTCAATGATTTTTTGTTGCATCTTTTCGATGGAATCAATGCCAATGGTATACGATGTTAATGGAGTTGGTGCGTGTTCCCTCGACCAATAACTTCGTGCTGTTTTATTGCTTTTTCTGGCATATAAATCCCAATAGGCTATATCAACTGCACATAGTGCAAAATAATCGTTTTTGAGAATTGGTTCAATGGTATTCCAAAATTCCTCAGGATGAAGTCCAGAAGCAGATTCGACTATTGATTGTATTTTGATGAAACTTTCTGTTAATCGGTCTTGAGTGCTATGGTAGTAGGGATTCACAGTTGCTTCTCCGTATCCAAAATCATTTCCATCAGAAATACACACTATTGCCGTTTTTTGTACGGTGACAGTGTACCTAGAAATCTGAAAAGGATGCTGTAATGGCAACTCATAAAATTGAAAAGAAAAATGTAGTCCCATAAAAATGTATTAAAAGTATTGATGTTTTAAAAACATTCACTTTACCAAAATAAAAATAGTAATTATAATTGAAATTTTTAATGCCAAAAAACACCAATTGATAAAAAATTAAAAAGGTTTGTGCAATTACACAAACCTTTTTAAAATACAAACTTTACTAATTAAATCTATTTTTTAATTATTCGAACATTCATTTCTTCTACCTTTTTATCCGATAAAAGAGAGGGTGCGCCAAATAATAAATCTTCGCTGGTTCCTGTTTTTGGGAACGCCATTACTTCTCGAATAGAGGCTTTTTTCTCTAAAATCATCATCAATCGGTCGATTCCCCAAGCAATTCCTCCGTGTGGCGGCGCGCCGTATTGAAATGCTTTGTACATCGTTCCCACACTTTTTATCATTTCTTCTTTATTGTAACCCATATTTCTATAAGTCGCTTCCAAAATCTCTGATTTATGAGCTCGGACCGATCCACCTCCAATTTCGTAACCATTTAAGATGATGTCGTATTGTTGCGCGATGATAGTTCCAATTTCATCATCATCACCTTTCATATGCTTTTGCAAATCGTAAATCGCAGGCATTGAGAACGGATTGTGCGTAAATGTCCATCTGCCTTCATCTGTTCTTTCGAACATCGGGAAATCAACTACCCAAGCAGGGCATAATTCCTTCGGATTAATTAAGTGCAGTATTTTACCCATTTCTTGACGAACAGCATCCAAAGCTTTGTTAGCGGTGGCGTAATCTGCCGCTGAAAAGAATACAATATCCCCAACTTCTGCATTGGTGGCTTTTATAATTCCTGCCGCAATATCTTCGCCCAAAAATTTAATAATCGGCGACTGCAATTCGTCTTCATTTACAATAATATAAGCCAATCCTCCTAAGCCGTGCTGTTGTGCAATAGCGGTAAGGTTTTCGATCTGACCTTTGGACATACGCTTGTTTCCTTGCTCTTTGGCTGAAACCTTGATACATTTTACGATTCCACCGTCTTCAATTGGTTTAGAAAATACCTGAAAAGTGGTCTCTTTTACAATATCAGTGATGTCCTGCATTTTCAATCCGTAACGCAAATCAGGTCTGTCGCAACCATAAAAATCCATCGCATCTTTATAGGTAATCACTTCAAAAGGACGCAAAATCCACTTGTTGCCATATATTTTCTTCACTACTTCATTAAACATTTTTGTGTTTAAATCGATGATTTGTTGCATACTTCCATAAGCCATTTCCATATCCAATTGCGTAAATTCTGGTTGACGATCTCCACGAGAATCTTCGTCTCTAAAACAGCGCGCAATTTGGAAATACTTTTCATAACCACTCACCATCAACATCTGTTTGAACTGTTGCGGCGCTTGTGGTAGTGTATAAAAGAAACCTGCTTGTTTACGTGTAGGAACAATAAATTCTCGTGCTCCTTCATCGGTTCCTGCACTTAAAATTGGAGTTTCAATTTCTAAAAATTCTTCTTCATCTAGAATGTCACGCAATAATTTAATTACTTTATGACGGTTTACGATGGCTCTTCTAACCTCTTCATTTCTATGATCTAAGAACTTGTATTGAAAACGAATTGCTTCATTTGTTTTTGCCGCTCTCTTGATTTCAAAAGGCAACGTCTTCGATAAGTTTAAAATCTCTAATACTGAAGTTTCCAATTCAATTTTACCTGTACGTAAACCTGCATTATAATCATCTTCATTTCGACCAACAACCTTACCAGTCACAGAAATCACCGATTCTGGTTTTAATTTCACCAATTCATCAATATTAGGAAATGATTCTCTACTGATTCGCACTTGAAAAATCTCGTAACTTGAATCACGCAAATCGATAAACATCAATTCTCCGTGGTCACGAACACTGGCAACCCAACCAGACAAAATCACTTCGTGCTGGATGTTTTCTTCGGATAATTGTGAAATTTTATGCGTTCTATAGGTATCCTTTATAATAATAGGAATTTCAGGAAGTGTTTCTTCTTGAGTTTCTTTATTTTCTGCAATAATTTCTTTGGAAACTTTTTCAGAAGCTTGCTCTTT
>CAMBHH010000137.1 GCA_945866505.1 Flavobacterium psychrophilum | reverse complement strand
GAAAAAAAACAAAGCTATTTATTCCTCGTTTTTCAATTGTGAAACAAATTTTTCAAAGAGTTGAATGGTTTTGGTGTTGATTTCCTCGTAAGTCAATCGGTCTTTGGTTTGGTAAAAAAACATAAAAGCATATTTTTTGTCCAAATTGTCAATCAGGATGTGTTTATTCAATCGATACGTTTCGCGAAGTACTCGCTTGAAATAATTGCGATCTACGGCGTGTTTAAAATATTTCTTTGAAACCGAAACACCCATTTTTAGCATTTGGTCTGAATCTACGGGAATACCGTAATCACTTTCCACAAAAACCAGTCGCAAAGGATATTTGGACACAGATTTTCCTTTAGAAAAAAGCAAATCGATTATGATTTTACTTTTAAGCTTTTCGTTTTTTGGATAAGTGAAATTCATGTATTTTTGAAAAATAACAAAGATTTTAGGGAACAAATTCTGCTTTTTGAAACTGCGATAGTTAGTTTAAAATAAGTCGCTATGTGTCCCTGTATTGATAAACAAAAGTGTGAGTTCATTGTCATTTTGGAGCCAAACTAAAAGCCAATCGCCCTTGATATGACATTCCCAACAATTTTCATAATTTCCAGACAATTTATGTGGTTTGTATTTTTGTGGTAATGTTCCTGTTTTTTCTAAAATAGATACTACATTTTCTAATTTAGAAAGATCGTAACCTCTTTTTTTACAGAGTTTTACATCTTTGTCAAATTGCCTTGTAGTTTTTACAATGTACATTAATCTTTAAGATTTTTGAAGTAGTCTGCGGCACTTTTATGAGTAGTGACACGCCCTTTTTTCACATCTTCTAAAGATAAATCTATTGCGGTTTTATTGATAGTTTTAAAAACGCCCAACGAAAGTATATAAGCAACTGTTTTTTTTGCAATAACGTTACGAGCGTCATAAGATAATGTTATTGTTGCCATAGTAGTAATTTTTAATTGTGCAAAGATATAAAATATTTTAAGATCAGATAGTGACAAAGTTGTCCGTTTTTAATGAATACTTTGGAGAGAAGTTTTTGAAAATGAACTGACCGTCTTAGATATTTATATCATATCAGCGATACTGAGTTACTTACCATCATATGTAATCTCCCAATCAATTTTGTTTAAATCTTCAATAGTCAGCAAGTATTTTTTGTTATAAATACCTTTTTCATATATCTTATCCCACCCGTATTTATCGACGCTATCTTTAGCAATTATATAAAGTCTTCCCTTTTTTATCTTTGCATTTCTCTAAAAACCTAGTCCAGCTACCTTTAAAAGAATCTGCACCTATAAATGCAAAGTCATTTTTCCTAATTTCAGACGGAGAATGCATATCAAATACTCCTTTCATTTCCGTAATATCTTTTTCGGATAAAAAACATACAATAGTATTCTTCGAATCATTTATAATTGTCACGTGATTATATTCGGAGGAATTACAAGACAATAGCAATAAAAACGACAGTAGTAGAATTATTTTTTTTATAATAATCTTGCATTTTTCGCCGTTGAAGTGATTTTATTTTTAGCAAATGCACAATTAAACCCTAAACCGATAATATTTCTGGATTAAAATCGGGCTCCAAAAATATTTATTACTTTTGCATACACTTTGAACAAGCATGAAGAAGATTTTATTATTACCAATAACATTAGTTTATTACTTTTTCTTTTTAATTGTAATGTGCTTTTTTCAACCAATACTTTGGTTATTTAATAAGAAATATGAATATCAAGGACTTAAAAAAACGTTTGATTTGGTAACTTTTTTATCCTTAAAATGTTCTCATATTTTGGGTTGCCGTTATACTTTTGAAAACATGGATTTTATTCCAAAAAATGTTGCACTTATCTTTGTTTCTAATCATCAAAGCTTATCTGATACCGCAGGAATGAATTGGTACTTACGTCGATTTCATCCTGCCTTTGTCACCAAAAAAGAATTAGGAAAAGGGATTCCAAGTCTTTCCTATTATGTTCGAAATGGCCCGTGCGTAATGATTGATCGAAACAATCCTAAACAAGCTATACCACAAATAAAAGCATTGGCGGAATACATCGAAAAAAACAAACGCTCAGCAGTTATATATCCTGAGGGTACTAGAAGTAAAACTGGTGAACCAAAAGAATTTGCACAAAGTGGTTTAAAAATATTGTGTAAATATGCACCGTCAGCCTATGCGGTTCCAATAACTATAAATAATTCTTGGAAAGTATATCAACACGGTTACTTTGCATTAAGTTTGGGACATCATCTAATTTTTACAGTCCACAAACCCTTGAAAGTAAGTGATTATCCGTTTGAAAAGTTGATGCCAAAGATTGAAAAAACTATTGTTGATGGAATTAAATTATAAAATCTAGCTTTAAAATTCTAGTTTTCTGTTATTCAATTTTTTGAAATACAAATAGTGATTAATGGTAACAATTAGGTGCTTTTGTAAATAACTCAAACCCAAAAATATTTCTTATTTTTACCCCAAAAATAGTATAATGCAAAAAATTATATCCTATCCAATATCCTTTATTGCAATTCTGATTTTCTTATTGACTTTGGTGATTTTTCACCCTATTCAGTGGATTTGCTTCAATGTTTTTGGATATCAAGCGCACAAAAAAAGTGTCGATTATCTAAACTTTTTCTTGCTAAGAATTGGAAATGTTATGTTTAATGATTTTAAAATCGAAGGAAGTGAAAACATTCCGACAGGCGTTCCCATCATTTTTGTGGCTAACCATCAAGGAATGTATGATATTATTGGAATGATTTGGTTTTTGAGAAAATTTCATCCAAAATTTGTCAGCAAAGCCGAATTAGGCAAAGGTGTTCCAAGTGTTTCCTATAATTTAAGACATGGTGGCTCGGTTTTAATTGATAGAAAAGATCCCAAACAAGCCATTCCCATTATCAAAGGATTGTCCGAATACATCGAAAAAAACATACGTTCAGCGGTAATTTTCCCCGAAGGAACGAGAAGTAAAACAGGAAAACCAAAAGAATTTGCTCAAAGCGGATTAAAAATATTGTGTAAATATGCGCCTTCGGCCTATGTTGTGCCCATTTCAATTAATAATTCTTGGAAGTTCTTTAGATTTGGTGCTTTCCCTTATGGATTAGGAAATCATATTACTTTTACCATACACGATGCTATGGCAGTAAAGGACTATCCTTTTGAAGAAATAATGAAAAAAACCGAAAATACTATAGTTCAAGGGATAAAACTTTAAAAATGTAGTAACTTTGCAAATTCTTGGGTAAATTCCAAGCCCAAAAAACAATAAATCAAAAATACAGATGTCAATTAAAAACATAAGATTAGAAGTAATGCAACTTCTAGAGAAAAACGTTAGCGCCTATGTTGACCAATATCTAATTCCGGTGGAAAAAATATGGCAACCCTCCGACTTTTTGCCCAATTCAGAAAGCGATAATTTTCTAGAAGAAGTAAAAGAATTAAGAGAAATCTCCAAAGATTTACCTTATGATTTTTGGGTGGCTATGGTAGGCGATATGATTACCGAAGAAGCTTTGCCAACCTACGAAAACTGGTTGATGGAAGTAGAAGGAGTTGATAACGAAGGAAGAAACGGTTGGGCCAAATGGGTTCGCCAATGGACAGGAGAAGAAAATCGTCACGGCGATTTATTGAACAAATATCTTTATTTGTCAGGTCGCGTAAATATGCTTGAAATCGAAATGACAACACAGCATCTTATCAATGATGGTTTTGACATTGGAACTGGTAGAGATCCGTATAAAAACTTTGTTTATACGAGTTTTCAAGAATTGGCGACTTATGTTTCACACAATAGAGTTTCACAATTAGCCAAAAGTTATGGTGACACCAAATTAGCAAAAATGTGCAAAATGATTGCTGGTGACGAAATGCGTCATCACCTTGCCTATAGCGAGTTTGTAAACCAAATTTTCAAAATTGATCCAAGCGAAATGATGCTTGCGTTTCAATTTATGATGAAAGCAAAAATCGTGATGCCTGCTCATTTCTTGAGAGAATCAGGACAAAAAATAAGTTCCGCTTTCGAACATTTTTCGGATTCTGCACAACGAATTGGCGTTTATACTGCCAATGATTATGTGGAAATTATGCAAAAATTAATTGAGAAATGGGAAATCGATAAAATAGGTAGTTTGACTGACGAAGCCGAAAAAGCCAGAGATTATTTGATGAAATTACCAGCGAGAATGGCTAGAATTTCAGAAAGATTGGTTATCCCGCAAGAGTCATTTCAATTCAAATGGGTAGAACCAGCGAGATTGTAGATTTTAGAATGCAGATTTCAGACCTTACCCTTGAAATTGATTAAAATATTAAATTGCTGATTTTTAATGTGACATTTTAAAAATCAGCTTTTTTTATATAACCCTTCAAACATGAATAATCCAGATTTAATAAACAAAACCATTCTTTTTGTTAAGGAAAAACTTGAAAATGCCGAAGGAGGACACGACTGGTTTCACATTGAAAGAGTGTATAAAAACGCCTTGCTAATTGCCGATGGCGAAGTTTGTGATGATACAGTCGTAAAATTAGGAGCTTTGCTTCACGATATTGCCGACAGTAAATTTCATAATGGAGATGAAACTATCGGTCCAAAAATTGCCGGAGAATTTCTTGAAAGTGAAAATGTTGACCAAACAACAATTCAGCACGTCATTAAGATTATAGAAAACATCTCTTTTAAAGGCGGAAATACCGAAAAGACTTTCTCCTCTATTGAATTGGATATCGTACAAGATGCAGACCGTTTGGACGCTATTGGCGCTATTGGCATTGCTAGAACATTTAATTATGGAGGATTTAAAAACAGACCATTATACAATCCGAATATTGCTCCAAATCTTCATATGAGCAAAGAAGAATATAAAAACAGCCAAGCACCAACCTTGAATCATTTTTACGAAAAACTATTGCTTTTGAAGGACAAAATGAATACCGAAACTGGGAAGCAAATTGCCCAAGAAAGACATCGTTATATGGAGGGTTTCCTTTCTCAGTTTTATGCCGAATGGGACGGGGAGAAATAGGATTTTAGATTGCAGATTAACGATTGCAGATTTCTGATTTTGTGTTGATAGATAAAATGATTGTCGATGTGGTGAAATTTTAAATTTCCGAAATCAAAAATCGTTAATCAAAAATCCGCAATCAAAGCCCTTTTTCTTTCATTTCTAAAATCACATCCGAAGCATTCTTGAAAGTAGGTGCTTGTTCAATAATACTTCCCACACGTTTTTTGTTTAGTTTAAAGGTAATATCGTTTTCTGTGGTGAATAATAATGCGGTCAAAAACGGATTATTCATATACGGAGCCAAAACAAAAAAGGCTTCTTCCAAGGAATGAAAACTCTCAATTTCTTCGGTTTTATAACGCGCCGTAACCGAAAGACTAAAAATATTATTTTCCAACAAAACAGGACGAACGTAAATATTTTTCAATTCAGTATCGCCGATGGTTTTTGCCAAAGTCAATTTGGCGTAAGTTTTATTTTCGATGCTTTCTTTTACTTTTTCCCAAAATTGGGCAAATACAGGTTGGAAGGACATAGTTTAATTTTTTAATAAGTTGTCAATAATTGTTTTCTAGAAAAAACCTATGAGGTTTTGATTTATATTAAATAATCCCAAAAATTCTCTTTGTGAATGACTTGAGTTGTTTTTGGATGGTATTTCTCTGTAAACGATTTTGTAAAAAGTACTTTTTGATTTGGGTTGTATTTGATTTCAAAAGCTTCGATTTCGGTATTTTTTACTTCTAGATAATCAATTTCGGCTTGTTGGGTGTTCCTCCAAAAATAGGTGTCTTTGAACTGATTTTCATAAGATAATTTCTTCTTGCGTTCGCTAATAATAAAGTTTTCCCACAAAGCACCAACGTCGTCCCGAAGTTCTATTGGATTAAAATTCTTTATAATGCGATTGCGCAAACCATTGTCCCAAAAATACACTTTTCTACCTTTCTTCAATTCGTTATCTTGGTTTCTACTGAAAGCATTCAAACTAAAAACGATAAAGTTTTTTTCGAGAATATCAATGTATTTTTCAACTGTCAAGCGGTTTATTCCTAAATCGTTGGCTAGAGAATTGTAACTAATTTCACTTCCAATTCGATACGCTAACATTTGAACCAACCGCTGTAGTGTGGTTGATTTTTTAATGCCTTCCAAGTTCAGAATGTCTTTATATAGAAAACCTTCGACCAAGTCGTTTAGAATTTTTTCTTCTTTACCAACATTGGTAACCACTTCTGGATAATACCCAAAAACCAAACGATGTGGCGCTAAACGGGTTTCTTCGATAAAATTAGTGTGCTTGACCATTTCGCCATAACTCAAAGGGAAAAGATGCAATTCCTGTTTTCTCCCAACCATAGATTCTTTGGTTTTGTCAGCCAATTCAAATGCGCTACTTCCTGAAGCAACCAACTGAATATCGGGATAATTATCGACCATTCGTTTGATCAATAACCCAATATTATGAATCATTTGCGCCTCGTCAATGACCAATGTTTTGTTATCTCCGATTAAAGCTTTTAGTCTGTCGGTAGTTATGTTTTGTAATAAAAGTTGGGTGTCTGGTTCATCGCCATTGAGCCATAAATAGGATTGGTCTTTGATGGTGTTTTTTATCAAAGAGGTCTTGCCTACTTGTCTGGCACCAAATACCAAGATGGCTTTCCCTTTAAAAAGATAGCTGTCAATTTCGGTTTGTGCGGTTCTATGTAGCATTTTTGCATCCAATTACAATGCAAATATATAATAATTTGATATTACAATATCAAAAAAGTATAATAATTTGATATTGTAATATCAAAAAAGTACAATAATTTGATATTTGTAGTTTACAAAGTTACTTTTAAAAGTTGTTTATTGCTTCCTTTTCTTCCTAAAAAGAAAACTGAATTTCCCGATTTAATGCCGTTTGAAACCATAAACGGAACTTCATTTTCATCGTCGTCAAGAATTTTTTGATAGTTAAAATCGCCATTTTGATTAATCCGAATAAGATTAACATTTCCAATTCCTTTAAATTGAATTCGATTGTTACCAAGTTCCCTAATCTTTTCTTTGGCATTTATAAAGAAAAATACATCGCTGTTTCCATTTAATACTGATGTATACGATGCTAAACTAAAACTTGAGCGATCAACTTGTCGCTTGTTTATATTTCTCGCCCAAATTAAATCACCATCAGCACTAACCTTTATACTAACAATATCGTCTAAATTATTGTATGTATAGTCGTATATACCTCCAAAGTACATCCCGCCATAATTCATTCCTCCATAATTGAATCCCCCAACATTCATTCCTCCGGTGCCGGTTCCACCCATTCCTACAGCAAAACCTCCGCCGCTTGAAGTAGTATATGCTTCCTCTGCATTTAGGATGATTTCATTTTCTGATGTTATTAATATATTTTTGAATTTTAAAGATTTTAACTCCTTATCCTCAACTATACCATACTTATCAATAAGAAATTGTTCTGTGAATGGGCTAAATTTTGAAAAGCGGACTTCAAGATTATTGGGATCAATTTCAAAATAGCTAACACCTCCAAAGTATTTATCTTTTATTTCCGAGTAAAAGCCGATACATACAAGTTTTTCTTTAAAAAAAATGGTTTTCAATGAACCTACAAATTGGTCACCAATTTCAAAGGTTTTAGACACTTCTTTTTCACTTTCGAATTTTGTTAATTCATATTGATATTTTCCGCCCTCGTTCTTGGATTTCGCCTCTTTGGAAAAAGATTTCGCCAATAAATAAAGTGTGTTTCCATCTTTGGATAAATCAATATTTTGAAAAATGTACTTGCGATCTGCTGTTTTTTTAATAAAGACTCGATCTATTTTTTTTGTTAATTGGTTATCAAATAGAAATAATTTTAAGGCTTCAGAATTGTTAATACTCATAAAATCTATGGCTATTGAAAAAGAATTTTCATTAGACATTAAAGCAATTCCGCCTGAGGTATTAGAAAAATAGCCATTGTTTTCATTAGCCATTTTTTTATCGTTTTTATCATTAGAAATGTTATTAAGTGAGAAACTTCCATATTGTTTTAATTCATCACGAGTTAACTTAAATAACTCTTTACTTTCTGGTTTAAAATCACTTTTAGATACTGAATTGGCCATACAGAAATAGGCTTTCTCATTAGTATCGTAAAACATTTCAATGATTCTAATAACCGTTTCGGTCTTAACAATACCCAATGTAGTGACATATTTATGCCCATTGGGATGCGTTATTTGAAAATCGTACTCATTAAGTAGTTCTAAGTTAGCATCATAATGTTCAAAATAAAAACCTCTATTTGGAGAAATTCCATTTCCATCATAGGAACGAACAATCAAAAAACCGCCAGTTCCATCCGCGTCAGATAACACAATTTGAGATTCTTTAAATTCATCTTTAAACACTTCACTTTTTTGAATTTTAAACGGAATTTCTTGAGCAAAACTTGATATAGACAATAATGTAATTAATGCTAAACAAATAATTTTTTTCATAATGATATTTTATTTTAACCGCGGCCACTGATCACTAATCCCGAAGCTTCGGGACTCACCATTGATTACTTAAAATTAGCTTTTCTTTTCTCTAAAAACGCTGTTGTTCCTTCCTTAAAATCATCAGTTGCAAAACAGGCTCCAAAATTTTTGATTTCGACATCAAATCCATTTACACCCGAAACATAATTGGCATTTACAGCTTCGATAGCTTTAGAAATAGCAATAGGAGAATTTTTCATAATTCTAGTGGCAATAGTCATATAAGCCGAAAATAATTCTTCTTGTGGCACAACATGATTTACTAATCCGTAGATTTTCGCAGTGTCAGCATCAATCATTCCAGCGGTCATAATCATTTCCATGGCGCGGCCTTTGCCCACCAATTGAGCCAAACGTTGTGTTCCTCCGTAACCCGGAATCACGCCAAGCGAAGTTTCTGGCAGACCCATTTTGGCGTTTTCGGAAGCGATTCTAAAATGACAAGCCATAGCCAATTCGAGTCCGCCACCAAGCGCAAAACCGTTGACCGCCGCAATCACAGGAGTTTTCATATTCTCTATAAAATCAAATAAAAGTTGTTGTCCATTTGCAGA
>CAMBHH010000136.1 GCA_945866505.1 Flavobacterium psychrophilum | reverse complement strand
AAAGCGGAGAAAGAGGGATTCGAACCCCCGGACCTGTTACAGTCAACAGTTTTCAAGACTGCCGCATTCGACCGCTCTGCCATTTCTCCAATAAAGCGCATTCGATTTCTCAATGCGGTTGCAAATATAGGAACCTTTTTTTGTTTTACAAAAACTATTTTACAAAAAAAACTTTTTATATAAATAGGGGCATAAACAATTATAAAAAAAGGAAGTTTGCAGCTCAAAGGTTACCTTTGAGATTAACCAAAAGACCATTCAAAATTCAACTCAAGTTTAAACAAGTGAATTTTAAATTGGACGTATTTTTATAGCGCTTAGACAGGTAGTGGTTCGGAACGAACAAATTGTACAAACTATTGAATTGAATGCTGTTAGGGTAATTTTGGAAAATCAAAAGAAGTGGTTTTTAAACAACAAAAACGCCAAAAAAAAGATTTTTTTAGCGTTTTTTGTATTAGTTGTAATTACTTCAAGATCTGCGCTGCGTGCTCTTTGGTTTTTACATCGGATATTATTTCATCAATAATTCCGTTTTCATTGATGATGAAGGTGGTTCTGTGAATCCCGTCATATGCCTTTCCCATAAACTTTTTGGGTCCCCAAACCCCAAAGGCTTGAATAACCGACTTGTCTTCGTCTGCCAATAATGGAAACGGAAAACTGTATTTATCCTTGAACTTGGCTTGCGCTTTTGCGCTATCGGCACTTACTCCCAAAAGTTCATAATTATTAGCCTTAAAACGTTCGAAATTGTCTCTTAAATCGCAGGCTTCGGCAGTGCAACCTGGGGTGTTCGCTTTTGGATAGAAGAAAACTACTAGTTTTTTTCCTTCATAATCGGCTAATTTGTGCGGAATTCCATCTTGGTCTAGTCCCGAAAAACTGGGAGCTTTGTCTCCTTTTTTTAGTGTTGTCATAATTGGGTCTTGGGTGTTGGGTTGTAGCTGTTGGGTGTCCTGCCCCAGATTGAAGTGAAAACCCCGCAGTTTTTGAAGCTAATTTTTCTTGAAATAGCAAAGCGACCAAAGGAAGCTCTTGCTTTTGCTTAGAAAAAAAGCTGAAAAAATGAGGAGTTGAAACGGAAAGCTGGATTAGGCACATTATAAAAATTATAGTAATTTTACAATTCAAATTTAATAAAAAATGACCAAACAAGAACGGGTAACGTTTGTTATAAATACGTTAAAAGAATTGTATCCCGAGATTCCAATTCCGTTGAACCACAAAGATCCTTATACGCTGCTCATCGCCGTTTTGCTTTCGGCGCAATGCACGGATGTTCGTGTGAATCAGATTACGCCTTTGCTTTTTGCGAAAGCAGATAATCCTTACGATATGATAAAAATGTCGATTGAAGAAATCAAAGAAATCATTCGTCCTTGTGGTTTGTCCCCGATGAAATCGAAGGGGATTCACGGTTTGTCTCATATTTTGATTGATAAACACGGTGGAAAAGTGCCAAAAAGTTTTGAGAGTTTGGAAGAATTGCCAGCTGTAGGACATAAAACGGCGAGTGTGGTGATGTCACAAGCTTTTGGTGTTCCAGCGTTTCCGGTCGATACGCACATTCATAGATTAATGTACCGATGGAATTTGTCTAATGGGAAAAATGTTGTCCAGACCGAAAAAGATGCGAAACGAATTTTTCCAGAGGAGACTTGGAACGATTTGCACCTGCAAATGATTTGGTACGGGCGTGAATATTCTCCAGCTCGAGGTTGGGCTTTAGAAAAGGACATTATAACAAAAATGGTCGGTAAAAAATCAGTTTTGAATGAGTACTATAAAAAAACGTCTTGATCCCGATAGCTATCGGGATCAAGACGTTTGATTAATTAGCTATAATTTCGAAACTTTTATTATTTACATTTAAGACGCTTAACGCTTTTGAGTAATTTAATAAAAAAGAAATGATTTCTTTTTTTGGTTTCATTGAATTGGTAACTAATTTTTTTGCAGTGTAAATTTTTGCCATATACTAATAAATTATAGTTTTTTATTAGAACGCTAAATTTTACAGTATCGTATCAACTTGTTAAAATTATTTGATGTTTGTTAATAACTTTTCTCATATTCATCAGAGCATACCGCATTCTACCCAAAGCAGTATTGATACTAACCCCTGTCAATTCTGAAATTTCTTTGAAACTCATATCTTGATACATACGCATAATCAAAACTTCTTTTTGATCGGCTGGAAGCTCGTCGATTAGTTTACGTAAATCGATTTCTACCTGTTCCTGAATTATCTTGTTTTCTATAGTAAGCGAATTATCGGACATAATAGAAAAAATTGAGAATTCTTCAGTTTCTCTGAACATTGGCATTTTTTTGCTTCTGCGAAAATGGTCAATAATCAGATTGTGCGCAATTCGCATTACCCAAGGTAAGAATTTGCCTTCTTCGTTATAGGATTTAGATTTTAAAGTTCGAATAACTTTAATAAAGGTGTCCTGAAAAATATCATTCGAAATATCTCTATCAGAGATTTTTGAATGAATAAAGCCAAAAATTTTGGATTGATGTCTATTGATTAAAACGTTCAAGGCATTTTCATCGCCGTCAACGTATTTCTTTACCAATAAAGCGTCTGGAAGTTTACTATCAGCCATACTTATACTTTTTAGTTAATAATAATGTTGGAATAATTTCCTCTAAAAAGTAATGCTATAAAATAGGCTAATGGTTTTATGTTTGACAATAATGGTCAAATTTAACTAATAATTATATTACAAAACAAATAAATATGTCAAAAATAATTTTAAACGAAATATTTTTAACTATTTACCGTGATTATTTGCCAATTAATCCACGGTAAACCCAATAATTTTAATGCAGTAGTAGCGTCCGTATTTCTAGATAGATAAAGATAGCCACTTTATTTACCGGATGGCGTTTGAAAATTACTAGTTTACGCAAAAGTTTTAGATTTGAATTAGTTTAATTTTACTTTTTGGGTCAACGTATTAGCAGGAATGGACATCCGGAAGAGCGCTGAATGCGAAAAACTATTATTTTTGATACAATAAAGATTCAAATGTTTCAAAAGAGATCGTTTCATCCTCATTGACAAAATATTTTATCAAAACTTCACCCCAATATTCTCCGTCACTAAAGTCGGCTATAATCCAACGATGGTTCAAGATTTTTACCTTATTGATGATAAATTTATTGGCTCCAATTTGGTCTTGACCAACATAAGGATTCCCTTTTGGATTGGCATTTAAATCCAATAATTTTTCGGTTACAACTGGAATCAGTTTTTCTATTTGGATTGTCTTTGTGGCATTGTCAGGATTGAAATAATTTTGGGCATTTTCATTTTTTTCCAATGAAAAATAGTTGGCATCAGCCAGTTTTGTCTTGACAGCGTCTAAATCCTTGTTTAACTTTGCTTCTGTTCTTGACGATTTATCTTTTTCGAAAGCTACTTCTTTACTGAAATACATATAGGTAAAAACATTCAAAAGCAAAACAATAATAAATAGGTAAAGTAATAATGAGTTTTTCATTTTAAAGTAAGATTAAAGGGTAATTTGTAGATTATCGTACGCCAAATAGACTTTTTCAGGAAGTTTTTGTTGTACTGCCTCGTGAAAACCCATAATGTGGCTAATGTGTGTAAGATAGGCTTTTTCGGGTTTGATTAAAATGATGAAATCCAACGCTTCTTGCAAGTTAAAATGAGTATTGTGTGGCTCTTCACGCAAAGCATTAATGACCAAAACTTTTAAATTTTTCAATTTTTCAATTTCAGATTTTTCTATAGTTTTTACATCGGTCAAGTAAGCAAAATCATCAATTCTGTAACCGAAAACTTGAAGTTTGCCGTGCATTACGTTGATGGGAATTGCTGTTTTATTTCCAATGGGAAAAGGATGATTATTGACTACTTCTATTGGTTTTACAGAAGGCGCACCGGGATATTTATTCTCAGTTTCAAAAATATAATCAAATCGTTTTTTTAAATTTTCAAGGACACGTTGATGACCATAAATTGGAATATCACCTTGCTTAAAAAAGAAGGGGCGAATATCATCTAAACCTGCTGTATGATCAGAATGTTCGTGAGTATATAGAATTCCATCTACTTTTTGACAATTCGATTTGAGCATTTGTTGTCTAAAGTCGGGACCACAATCTATAAGAAAAGAATAATTGTCCCAGTGAATCCAAACTGAAACTCGTAGTCTCCTATCTTTAGAATCAGTACTTTGACATACCGAATGATTGCTCCCAATGACAGGAATTCCTTGTGATGTACCAGTTCCTAAAAAATAAATATTCATCGAACATTTCTTCTATTAATAATTGTACAAAAATAGCAATAAATCTCTGCAATTTGAAACATTTTTTACTAACTTTGCATCAAAACTGCGATTTCTTTATGAAAAGAGACACCGAAATTAAATTAAAAGGTGACAAAGTCATCGAACAAATTCCTTCCTTAAAGGATAAAGCCCTTCGTATCAATTTGAACGAAAATATCTACGGAACTTTTTCAGAAATTGGCGCTGGTCAAGAAACAGTTAGACATTTCTTTAGAGCAGGAGGTTCATCAGGAACCATTGCAAAAGCGATGTCGGCTTATGACAAAGATTTTAGTGATGCCATATACGGTGTCGAAGAGGACGGTCGCTATGTAACTGAAAGCCGTCTCAAAAAAATTCTTACTCACGAAGCGGGCTTGATTGAAAAACGGTTAAGCAGAAAAAAGCATCCAAACAAAATCTTTTTCAGTTTTGCAAATACAGTTGCTACTATAGATTTTGCTAAACAATTCAAGGGACACGGTTGGGTTGGTATAAAATATCAATTGGAACCTGAAGAAGAATACAATGAGATTATTCTTCACATCCGATTCAAGGAAACCGATGTTCGTTTGCAACAAGAAACGCTTGGTATACTTGGTGTAAACTTAATTTATGGCGCATTTTATAAATACAATGATCCTAAACATTTATTACGTTATTTATACGATCACCTTGATAAAGACCAGTTAGAAATAGATACCATCAACTTTTCTGGACCTCGGTTTGCCAATGTTGATAATCGTTTGATGAGTTTACAATTGGTAAAAAACGGTATGACAGATGCCGTGATATTTGACCCAGAAGGGAAAAACATTCTTCCAGCAGCCATCTTGTACAAAAAAAATATCCTCGCAATTCGTGGAAGTTTTCGTCCAGTTACCAAAGTAAATATGGATATGTATGAGGAATCATTAAAAATGTTTCTCAACGAACAAAAAGTGATCCAAGAAAATACTTTGGTCATCTTTGAAATAACGCTTTCAAAT
Source organism: Flavobacterium psychrophilum (assembly GCA_945866505.1). Taxonomy (GTDB): domain Bacteria; phylum Bacteroidota; class Bacteroidia; order Flavobacteriales; family Flavobacteriaceae; genus Flavobacterium; species Flavobacterium psychrophilum_H. The sequence continues at coordinate 3,876 of CAMBHH010000136.1, read as the reverse complement.
TTGCGTTCGGAAGGTGAAATTGACGAAAAAGACTTTATGGATAGGGCGCAATTGCTCTGTTCTTTAGGACAAACTGTAATGATTTCTAATTTTCAAGAATATTATAAAGTTGTCGAATATTTTGCAAAATATACCAAAGCCCGAATGGGATTGGCGATGGGTGTTAATAATTTAATAGAAATTTTTGACGAAAAATACTATCGCCATTTGAGTGGTGGTATCTTAGAAGCTTTTGGAAAGCTATTTTATCGAGATTTGAAAGTATATTTATATCCTATGCTAGACGCAAATGGTGTAATTACTACCTCTGAAACTCTAGTTATACATCCTCGAATCAAAGAATTGTATAAATTCTTTAAATTTAATGGGAAAGTGGTTGACATCGAAAACTATAATCCTAAAAACTTAGAAGTGTTCTCACGTGAAGTTCTCAAAATGATTCGTCAGTGTAAGCCAGGATGGGAAACGATGTTGCCTACTGGTGTAGCCAAAATCATTAAGAAAAAGAAACTCTTTGGTTATGACCCGAACGTCCTTTTAGATGAAAATATTTAAAAAAATATAATATAAAAAGCCAAGAACCTAAAAATTTCTTGGCTTTTTTGTTTGAGATTACTCTTTGTGTTACAGTACTATCTATATTGTTATTCAAAAGTTGCCCAGTCTTAATTAAGAAGTGTACTATTTGGGAGTCCATCCGTTGCTATTGCTTATGAAAACTTGTTTCTACATAGAAATTCCTTTTGAGATAAAATTACAATGCAAACACCATGCGCTATGATTATTTTTGGTTTGAAAGCCTTTTCTAAAGCTTTATACGCTAAATTATTTCACAAAAACAGAATCATAATCTTTGAAAAAAAAATATTTATTTGTAGTTTAAATCTACTATATTTACTTGATTTTACAATCCAAATTAATAACGAACAGAGATTTTTAAGCGAGCTTGCGTTGCGCTTCAGTTTACAGAAACCTAGTAACAAAGACAAAAATGAATATTCAAAGATTACACCATATAGCGATTATTTGTTCTGACTATGAAAAATCAAAACAGTTTTATACTGACATATTAGGCTTCAAAATTGACAATGAAACGTACCGAACTGAAAGAGAATCTTATAAGCTTGACCTTTCGCTAAACGGACAATATTTAGTAGAATTATTTTCATTTCCAAATCCACCTAAAAGACCATCAAGACCAGAAGGGACAGGATTAAGACATATTTCATTTGGTGTGAAAGACATTGAAAACGAAATAAAATTTTTAAAATCAAAAAACATTACAACAGAACCAATTCGTATTGACGAGTTCACCAATAAAAAATTTACATTTTTTAATGACCCAGATTATTTACCTATTGAGCTTTACGAATTATAATATACTGAAGATTATAAAAATATTACTACAAATCTTCCACGAATTGACAACTCGTTCCTTCCTGATGTTATCTACAATTTGGACCTGTCTCGAACTAAAATCAACAACAAAATCCCTTAAGTCAATGACATTGAGCTCGCACTTGCTGGTAATTGTCCCAGCTTAATTGGGAGAGCATAATTTTTGGATTGCTATAACTAAAATTATCTTTATTATTGAAAATCTATTGATAGAATCAATTCGTTCTCGTTACCTTTGCCAACCAAATAAACGAAATTGAATTTTTCCCAATACACCAAAGAGTTCTCCTATAATGTACGATTGGCTTTCCCTGTAATTCTAGGAATGCTAGGACATACTTTGATAGGAATTGTTGATAATTTTATGGTAGGAAATTTGGGTTCTACCGAATTGGCAGCTGTTTCTCTGGGCAATAGTTTTATTTTTGTAGGTATGTCCTTGGGAATTGGATTTTCAACCGCCATAACGCCTTTGATTGCAGAAGCCGACGCTGAGAAAGACGATAAAAAAATCCGAACTACTTTTCATCACGGGTTGTTGTTGTGTACAATTTTAGGAATTGCCATTTTCATTTTGATTGTTTTGGCAAAGCCAATAATGAATTTAATGAACCAACCCGAAGCCGTCGTCGAATTGGCCGCACCTTATATTGATTGGGTCGCTTTTTCGTTGATTCCTGTTATTATTTTTCAAGGATACAAACAGTTTGCCGATGGATTATCGGAAACCAAATATTCGATGTATGCTATTTATTTGGCGAATGTGGTTCACATTTTCTTTAATTATGTTTTGATTTATGGGGTTTGGGGCTTTCCAAAATTTGGAATTTTAGGAGCGGCGTTGGGAACTGTGATTTCTAGAATTATGATGGTGGTTTTTTTACACTATATTTTGAAACAAAATGCTGCTTTCAAAACCTATTTCAATAATTTTACTTTCAAGGAAATTAAGAAATCAACTTTGAAGAAAATAGTCAATTTGGGTTTGCCTTCTGCAATGCAAATGTTGTTTGAAGTGACATTGTTTACAGCGGCTATTTGGCTTTCGGGTTCACTTGGAAAAAATAGTCAAGCGGCAAATCAAATTGCGTTGACACTGGCTTCCTCTACTTTTATGGTGGCAATGGGTTTTAGTGTGGCTGCAATGATTCGAGTGAGTAATGCCAAAGGAATGAGAGATTACAAGCAATTAATCACTGTAGCTCGTTCGATATTTTTATTGGCCATTATGGTTGAGGTTTTCTTTGGACTTGTTTTCGTAATATCGCATCAATTTCTGCCGCATTTGTTTTTAAATATGTCCGATGTTTCTCAGCAATTGGATAACAAAGAAATCATATTTATTGCATCAAAATTGCTTTTGGTAGCTGCTGTCTTTCAAATTTCAGATGGTATTCAAGTGGTAGTTTTGGGTGCTTTAAGAGGTTTACAAGATGTCAAAATCCCGATGTATATTACTTTTGTGGCTTATTGGATTGTGGGATTTCCGATTTCGTATTATTTAGGAACGCAAACTAGTTTGGGCACAACAGGGATTTGGATTGGACTTTTGGCAGGACTAACAGCGGCAGCTATTTTTTTGTATATTCGCTTTGCGAGATTGACAAAGAAAATGGTGATGCAAGACGTTTGAAATCTGTAACTATCATTATAAATACTCGTCTAAAACATTGAACAAACTAAATTTTAAAAAATGATACTATTAATTATTATCGGGATTATTTTGCTGATCTTGAGTTTTGCTTTAAAAAACAATGTCGGAAATCCGTTGTCCAAGTTTACGAATGCGTTCAAATTGGTTGGGATTTTGCTTATTGTTTTAGCAGTCTTTTCCTCGATGTTCAAACAAATTGATGCTGGTAAAGTTGGTGTGAAATCGCTTTACGGAAGTGTTCAGCCTGATATTTTGGAAAGTGGATTGCATTTGATCAACCCGCTTTTGGATGTAACTGACTTTGATATTCAAACTCAAAATTATACGATGTCGGCTATTCATTCCGAAGGTGCTCAGGAAGGCGATGATGCTATTCGGGTTTTGTCGAATGATGGATTGGAAGTGGTAATAGATTTGACTGTTTTATATCGAATCACTCCTGCTGATGCGCCAACAATTTTCAAACAAATTGGGGTCAATTATACCGATAAAATTGTACGTCCAGTAACTAGAACTCGTATTCGTGACAACGCTGTTTATTATGATGCTGTGGCTTTGTATTCGACCAAAAGAAACGAATTTCAACAAAGGATAAAAAAAAGTATCGAAGATGATTTTAAAGCTAGAGGTTTAATTTTAGAGCAACTTTTGATTAGAAATATCAATCTTCCCGCTTCGGTAAAAGCGACGATTGAGAGTAAAATTAATGCCGAGCAAGAAGCTCAAAAAATGACTTTCGTACTTCAAAAAGAAAAACAAGAAGCCGAAAGAAAAAGAGTAGAAGCACAAGGTATTGCCGATTATCAAAAGATTATTTCTTCTGG
>CAMBHH010000135.1 GCA_945866505.1 Flavobacterium psychrophilum | reverse complement strand
ACTTTTGCAATTGGAGCCTATTTTGAAAAGCAAAATGACAAACTCGTGCTCAAAATAGCGCTCAATAAAAAACGAAGAAATTGGTTCTCTGGTTTATGGAATTATCAAATGAATTATCCTTTTGAAATCTCTAATGCGTAATATGGGTTAAAGTAATAAACTTGTGGAAAACGGCAATGCTTGCCGAGGGTTTCAAACTGCTGTTTTTGTCAAAGTTTTTAGCGGTAAACTTATTTTGACAAAGTGTAGTGTTGAATTAAAGTTTTAATGGTAAAAAGGAGTTCCTTATTTTTTTCCGAATATCTTTTTGAACAGGTTTACTATTCCTAAAACTAGAAACCCAATAATCAATCCAAAACTAAATTCTCTTAGAATCGAAGGTAATTGTGTAAATAAATGATGTAGAAAGGTGATATTATGTGCAAAGATTCCGCCCGCAACAAGTATCAAAGCGATGGTGCCAATAACGGCTAAACTTTTGATTATTTTGGGTAAAGCCTGAACCAATATGTTTCCAATTGTTTTTGATAAACTGCGTTCTCTTGAATTCAATGCAATGAGTTTGAAACCCATTTCGTCCATTCGTACAATCAAGGCCACAATTCCGTAAACGCCAACGGTTGCCAGAATTGCAATAATTGAAACAACTACAATTTGTGAGGTAATGGGTTTGCCAATTACGGTACCAAGTGCAATAATTACAATCTCTACCGATAAAATAAAATCGGTTACTATGGCCGATTTTATTTTTTCTTTTTCAAGAGACAAAATCTCTTCTTCTGTAAAATCTTGCGCTATAATTATAGTTGTTGTATGCTGATGAGGAAAAAAGTATTCATATATTTTTTCGGCGCCTTCATAAGCTAAGAAAAGGCCGCCAAGTATCAAAATGATAATAACTGCAATAGGTAAATAAGCACTAAGCAGAAAAGCAATGGGAAGAATGATTAATTTATTAACGAATGAACCTTTGGAAATCGCCCACAAAACGGGCAGTTCTCTTGAAGAAGCAAATCCGGATGCTTTTTCGGCATTTACAGCCAAATCATCGCCCAAAATACCAGCTGTTTTTTTTGCCGCAATTTTACTCATTACAGCAACATCATCCATAATTGCTGCGATATCATCCAAAAGTGCAAAAAAACCTGAAGCCATATAAGTGTTTTAGAAACTGCTTAATTTTGGTGTTGATTTCCAAAATTATTCGACGAGTTTTAATTATCTATTGCTGCAAAATTACTGTTTTTTTGCTTGAATTTGCAGTACAATTGAAAACTTCAAGAAATTAATTATTTTTTTGTACAAGGAGTAAATTTGATCGATTAGCTACTAAGAGAATGTCAAAATTCTTTACAACAAATTTCCATTTTTTTTGGCAAATAAACATTTGAGACAAATTGAAATTTACAAAACTTAGCAAGTGGGGTATTATGGATTTAAAGTTCGATTTGATTTGACTTTATTAAGTAATCGTGTGAATAAATTTCCTCCAATTGATTTAATGCCGTCTGAATGTTTAGCAACCGTATTGGCAACTGCAAATTCAAAGAGTGTTCCAAGTACTTTTTTGATGGGATTGTGAGAGGAGCCTAACAGAAGTTTTTTAGAGATAAACCCTGTACTGAATCCAATTATATTGCTAAGCAGATTATTTCGAATGTCAGCTGATGCAGTTACTTGTTGAAATAGATTTTTAACTAAATTGATGGGTTTAATACTTTCATAAGCAACATCAAATTGATCTTTAAGTTGTTCTAAATCGTTGTCATAAATCATATTTTGAACAATAATCATTTCTTTTAAAGTATCGGTTGCGTTCGTGTTTTTCATACTATTTTTTGTTTCAACATTTGTTTAATAATGGAATTGCTAACCGGATATTTTACCAGTTGCTCACGATACAGATGAAGAAAAATGGCAAAAATCACATAGAAACCTCCTATTATAAAAAAGCCATAAAAGGATTCACCAAGCAATTTTCCAATCCATAAATCGAGGCCAATATTGATAATTATGATTGACAATACAACTGTTGTAATTACGGCAAGTCTTGAAACGAGATATGAAATTACATCGGCCGATTTATCTATGGCGTTTAGTTCTAACAATTTTAGTGTTGTTTTACCGTAATTTTCTGCCCGCTCAAAAAGTGTTGCTATGGGTGTTGAATTGTCAATCATGATGTGTCTATTTATAGTTTGTATTTTGAACCCATATGATCTACACTTTGTAGTCCATCGAGTTCTGCTTTACCGTTTTCAACAACCTCTTGTGCGAATTCCTTTCCATTGTTAAATTTTTTAGAAATGGTGTCCGCAAAATCGTTGTATTTTGCTTTAAGTTCATCAGCATAATAATTTCCTCGATCTATCACTTGTTGACGAGTTACTGACCCTTTTGCTGGTGCAAATAAAATTCCCGCAATTCCTCCTATGGCAAGACCTGCCACTGTTCCTAATACTACTTTTCCTGTGCTCATAATTATTTTTATTTAATTGTTATTGTCTTTTTTAATGAATTTAATTTTTTAACTGCATTGCCCCAGTAGAAACCATAAAATTATAAAAGCGATGATAGAACAAACAAACAACCGGCACATTATTAGCTCCTTAACCTGCAATTAATATTTTGAAAATGTTGTTTATCGATGTGTTTTTTTTGTTTTTCAACAAAAGGCTTTTGTCAATTATAAAGTTGTAAAGGTGAGGTTCTTTGGCAGAACTTATTTTATACTACTTATAAAAAAAGTTACAAGATTCACAGATGAAATATTATCACTATACTTTCAAAAATGATAAGCAAAAAAAAGACCTATGAAAGGTTTAATTTTCATAGGTCTCAGATATGGCAATTGTTGTATTACAATTTCATTTTTATTAAAATTTCAAAGCCACCTTCAATTCGAATTCGTCATAAATCGCTTTGTCTCCAATGCTTTCGAAAAATGATTTTGAACCATATTTGATATCATATTTTGTTCGGTCAACATTGAAAGCAGTAGTTGCAGTATTTCCATTAACTGTTAATTCAAAAGTAACTGGTTTTGTAACTCCTTTGATAGTTAAATCAGCAGTTACACTGTAAACATTAGCTGATTTTGCTCCAATTTTTTTGAAAACTAAGGTTGCTGTTGGAAATTTATCTGTTCCGAAAAAGTCATCTGCTTTTAAGTGCCCGTTTAATTTTCCTTGATATTCTCCTGAAAGATCGGTAGCAGTCAAAGAAGTCATATCAACTGTAAATGTTCCTCCAACTACTTTGTTTTTTTGTAAAACTATGGCTCCATCTTTGAAATTAACAGTTCCATTGTGTTGTCCAGTTACTTTTTTTCCAACCCATTCGATCGTACTTGTTGAGGTGTTGATGTTTTTTGTTTGAGCAGTTACTGCTGTAGATAATACTACTACTAATGCTAATGCAATTGATTTTAAATTTTTCATAATGTAATTGTTTGTTGAGTTTATAATTAAAGTGTGATAAATAATTCTTCGTTTGATTTTCTAACTTTTTTCTGGTGTTGTGTAGCGTCTTCTTCGCTTCTATATCCTATAGGTGCTAAAAGTGAGGCATTCAAACCTAATTCGTTGAACCCTAATATTTCGTTGACTTGTGCAGGAATAAAACCTTCCATTGGAGTAACATCAATTTTTAATTCCGCGGCAGCGTTCAATAAATTGCCAAGAGCTAAGTAAGTCTGTTTAGAAGTCCAATTTGCTTTTTCTTCAACTGTTTTGGCTCCAATGCCACCTTTCATAAAATCGCCATAACCAGTTAAAGCAGTTTCTGGAATGTTCCTAGTTTCGGCAACATTTTTCAAATAATCATCAATGTCTTCAGCTGTAACGTTGGTTTGATTTGCAAAAACGATTAGGTGTGAAGCATCAACAATTTGCGATTGTCCCCAAGCCGATGGTTGAAGTTTTGCTCTCAAATCTGCATTTTCAATTATAAAAACTTTGTATGGTTGCAGTCCATAAGAAGAAGAACTCAATCTGATGGCTTCTTTTAAGGTATTTAAGTCTTCAGTTGAAATTTTTTTGGTGGAGTCGAATTTCTTTGTTGCATATCTCCAATTTTGATGGTCTAAAAAAGTACTCATAATTTGTTTTGTTTTTTATTGATTTCTATATTTTTCTAATAATTGGTCTAGTAAAATTATTTCGTCATCGTTCAAATTTTTCGAAAAAGATTCTTCGTGTTCTGTTACTTTAGGATCTAATTCTTTCAAAATAGCTAAACCTTTTGGTGTAATAGAAACCTCTATTTTTCTGCGATTTACGGGGCAAACTTCTCGTGTAACCAATTCTTTTAGCAATAATTTGTCGACTAAACGTGTTGTATTACTAGTTTTAGCCAACATTCGCTCTTGAATTACACACATATTTGCCGGATTTCCTTTTTGTCCTCTTAAAATTCTAAGTACATTATATTGCTCTCCTGATATTTCGTAATGTTTTAAAATTTCGTTAAACTTTTCTGCTAGAATGTTTTGAGTATACAAAATATTAAGGATAATTTTTTTGGAATTCTCCGTCGGTGCAGTTGATTTTATAACATCCTCAATTTTCATATTTGTATGTATGTTATTTGTTGATACAAATGTAGTATGTTTTTTATTTGTATATACAAATATAATGTTATTATTTTGTTAAAATAATTTTAGAGTAGTATTGGTTGAAGTTTATTTAATCAAAATTTATCTAAAATGTTAGTCATTTCCAGTGAGTATTTACTATTACAATTAAAGATATGTTTAAATAAATTGCATATAAAATAGAAAAAAAATAGCTATAATGATGATTTTTAAGTATTTTATACTATAAATCCATAATTGGTTGATTTTTTTCTTTTACTAAAACGTTTTCTTCTAATTATCCTCTAATTAACAAATGTGGATATTTTTGTTTAGTTGAAACATTGTATTTTTACAAAAAAAAATTACTATGAATTTGACACAAGAAGATTGGGTTTCACAATATGAAGCCGATGAAAATGCAGTTATTTTGGATGTAAGAACAGAAAATGAGTGCAATGAGGGAAGTATTGCCAATTCGATAAATATAGATATTTATGAAGGGCAAGGTTTTATAGCAAAGTTAGAAGAATTGGACAAATCAAAAAATTATTATGTCTATTGTCGCTCTGGAGCTAGAAGTGCCAAAGCTTGCGAAGTAATGAACGGTCTTGGTTTTGAAAACGCCTACAATTTACTTGGTGGCATGTTAGAATGGAATGGCGAAATCGTCTAGATAAACTTTGATGAAGCGTAGACTTCATTTTTATTCACGCTTACCTAAAAAGCACAAACTATTTACAATGAATGCAATACCACAAGAATTTCAAATTGATTCCTTACTTGATCAAGATACTTATCTAGTAAATGGTGAATTGAAAAAATGGACTGGAGCAATGACACCTGTTTATTCAACCATTTCTTCTACTGAAGATTACCAACCTACCTTATTGGGAAACGTCCCTTTGATGGGAGAAAAAGAAGCATTGGAAGTGCTCGAAGCCGCATCGTCTGCTTATAATAATGGACAAGGTTTATGGCCTACGATGAAAGTTGCAGATCGCATCAAGTGTATGGATAAATTTGTTACACAAATGAAAACTACTAGAAATGAAGTGGTTAAGCTTTTGATGTGGGAAATAGGGAAATCTCTTGGTGATTCCCAAAAGGAATTCGATAGAACTGTAGAATATATTTATGATACCATAGAACATTACAAACAATTAGACAGAAACAGTGCTCATTTTACCAAAAGTCAAGGAGTAAATGCGATGATTCGTCGCGGACCGTTGGGGGTTGTTTTATGTTTAGGACCTTATAACTATCCTTTGAACGAAACCTTTTCGTTATTGATTCCAGCCTTAATAATGGGAAATCCAGTGATTTTCAAACCTGCTAAACACGGTGTTTTATTGATTTCCCCTTTATTAGAAGCATTCAACAGCAGTTTTCCAAAAGGATCTATCAATGTTATTTATGGTAGAGGTCGTGAAGTAGCTTCGCCAATAATGAAATCTGGTAAAGTCGATATTTTGGCTTTGATTGGAAATAGTAAATCAGCTATTGCTTTGCAAGATCAGCATCCGAACAAGAATAGATTGCGCCTTGTTTTAGGTTTAGAAGCTAAAAATCCAGCTATTATTTTGCCAGATGCGGATTTAGATTTGGCTATCCAAGAGTGTATTACGGGAACTTTGTCCTTTAACGGACAGCGTTGTACGGCTTTGAAAGTGTTGTATGTTCACGAAACGGTTGCTGAAGAGTTCAACAAACGTTTTGCTGCCAAAGTAGATGAGCTTGTTTTTGGAAATCCGTGGGACAAATCAGTTGTGCTGACACCATTACCAGAGAAAGAAAAACCAGCTTATATTCAGGAATTGATTGATGATGCGACTAGCAAGGGAGCAAAAGTGATAAATGCCAAAGGAGGAAAGCATTTTGATAATTTTATTTTCCCACCAGTTTTGTTTCCTATAAACAAAGAAATGCGTTTGTATCATGAAGAGCAATTTGGACCAATAGTACCCATTTTGACTTTTAAAGATATTCAAGAACCGTTGAACGATATGGCCGAGTCAAATTACGGGCAACAAGTGAGTTTGTTTGGACAGGACATAAAAACCATTGCACCACTTATTGATACTTTAGTAAATCTAGTTTGTCGAGTAAACTTGAACAGTTCTTGTCAAAGAGGTCCTGATTTGTATCCTTTTACAGGTAGAAAAGACTCGGCTGTGGGAACTTTGAGTATTTTTGATGCCTTACGCTCCTTTTCAATTAGAACTTTTGTAGCATCCAAAGACAATGAATACAATAATGCTATTTTGCAAGAATTATTGAATAGCAAAGAATCCAATTTCATCAATACAGATTATATTTTATAAATTAATTTGAAAATGAATTATAACCGCAAAAGTTGAACTTTTGCGGTTTTTTAGTTAAAAATATGTTGTAAAGTTGACAGTGTTTGATTTAACAATGAATAATAAGTAGCATTACTCACAACTTTTTCAAATTACCTAAAATTTGAAAACGTCTTTAATTGCGATATTCTTTATTTAATATACTATTTTTGAATATTTCGTGAAAAATATAGTGTTATTTTAAAAAATTCATAGTAACTTTACTATGTAAATTTAAAACTTGACACTATGAAAACTAATTTTTTTCTTTTAGTAACTGTTACATTATTGTTTTTTGGTAATAGAAGTTTATATGCTCAAAAAGATTGGGCAGTTCCAGAATATGCGAAGGGATTAAAGAATCCATTTGTAGGAAATCCGGTTGCAACTGCTGAAGGGAAACTAATTTATAGCCAAATGTGTGTTTTATGTCATGGAGTCTCAGGAAAAGGAAATGGTGAAGCAGGACTAAGCCTAGAAAAAAAACCTGCAAATTTCTTGGCTCTAAAAGACCTTGCAAATGAAGCAGATGGTGAGGTTTTTTGGAAAATAACAACAGGAAAACCTCCAATGGCGTCCTATGACGAATTATTGACCGAAGACCAACGCTGGAAGTTAGTCAATTATATTAGAGAACTTTGTAAGAAAAAATAATTATTTGGAGACAAGCCATTTCTCTTTTATGTAGAGATGGTTTTTTTATGCAATTTTATTATATACATTCAGTTTATTATTATTTCCTTAAACTAAAATGACCTCTAGCTTCTCTACCGTCTTCTAGTTTAATACTGAACCAATAATCATCTGATGGTAGCGTATATCCGTTGAAAGTACCGTCCCAACCTTTGCTCGAAGGAGCTATTTGTTTTAAAAGTTTTCCATATCTATCAAAAATGTAAATAACAGCATTTTTATAAGAACTTGAATTAATGCCATTTAAGTTCCAGTAGTCGTTGATCCCATCACTATTTGGAGTAAAGAATTTTGGAGCGTCAAGTACAGCAACTTTTCTGGTAATGTATTCGCAATTGAAATCTTTATGTTGAATTTTTAATTCGTGAAATCCACCTGGTACGTTTTCGAATATTGGAGAATTTTGAAAAGGTGTCGCTGATCCATTTTCAAATTGAAGCATATATTGGTAATCGTATGGATTTATTACGTCGATTATGATACTGTTCGTAGGACGTAAATCGTTAACAATTATGCTATTTATCTTCGCTAAATAAGACAAACTTAATACACTTTTGTGTACAGCTGTACAACCCGATTTATTTGTTACAATAACTGTATATTCTCCTTCTTTAGAAACCGAAATTGTTGGAGTTTTTTCGTTTGTCGACCATTGATAGGAAAAATCACTATCAATGTCAGGAGGCAATATTCCAGCATCAAAAACAACGGATAAAATTGTTGATCCTTCGCACATTATCTTGTTCTCAAATGGATTGATTTTTGGAACTGGTTCTACTTTTAAATCAAATTGTCCGGTTCCATAACAGCCATCCTTATCTTGAGCACGAATAAAAAGTGTTTTGGGAGAAGAAGAATACACTCCAGATATGTCATTTTCACTTAAAACGGCATCTTTTTTTGTAGCGTAGAAAAACAAAACAACGTCCGATGGTAAACTCAATTCCTTCTTTATTAGGACTTTTTTTTCATCTAAATCGAATAATGCCGTTCCATCTCCTGAGTCACATTTGTAGAAAGATTCAGGTATTATCGAATTATTTTTATTGGCGTGTAAAATAATTGTTCCTACATTGTAGCAGGTAGAATTCGCTTGAAATACTTTTGCATAAATAGGTTCATCAGGAATCGTATTCTGATAAATATTAGTAATGGACTGAATGTTAGCAGTATCATTTTCTGCATCTGCAATGCTATGATAGTAGCCTACTTCAAAATCTTTTTGTCCTAAACAGAAGGCATCATTGGCAAGAGATAAATTAAATGTTGACAAACCGTCTGTCGGGAAAGCATCTTGTGTATCGCATTGTATTAATTTGTAAGCTGTGGTTAATATGGTAGGTGTTTCATATATGGTTATGTTTTTTTCTAAAGGTTCCCTGTTTTCGCCGTTCACAGTTTTTATCACAGTTACCTTATAATCACCAGGTGCTAGATATGTATGATAAGGTTTTCTGTCTGTAGATGTTGTTCCATCTCCAAAATTCCAAAGGACTGCGTCTATTTTTTCGACAGAATTTATAAAAAAATGGGTTGCTTGACCGAAACAATTAAATTCGTAACTAAAAGCATAAAGAAATA
>CAMBHH010000134.1 GCA_945866505.1 Flavobacterium psychrophilum | reverse complement strand
TTGTGCAGTATCGTCAAGTGTAGTTGCATCAGGCACAACTGTACCAATATCTGTTCCTTCCCAGCAATAGGTTAAAACATCAGTACTATTAACGTCTGTTGCACTTCCAGTCAAGATAAAAGGAGTAGATTTTGGAATGGTGTATCCTGATGGCACTGTTATTGCAGGAGCTGAATTACCGGTGGCAGTTGTAACTTGGCAAGTCTTTGTGTTGATAAAGGCAATCGCTTGTTCGTAATTTACAGAATGATATTGAAGTAATGCGTTATAGGGTGTTCCAGCGGCATTATCAGTTCCGCATATAAAACCATAACTCATTATTGTAGCTCCAGAACCTGGCTCAACGGAAGTAGCTGCATTTCTAGAGGTACATACATTAACAGTACTATTAAAAGAATGACTCATTGCAAACTGGTGCCCCATTTCGTGCAAAATCAAATTATCCATAAAATCTTGACTGTATGAGTTTACGCTACCGATCAAAGAATAGGCTCTTCCTTTGCTACTTGCTTCACATACTCTTGAACCAGCTAGACCATTGCCGCTTCCAGATACGAAACCAAAGAGATGACCGATATCATACAAGCTATTCCCTGCTGAAGCATTGCCATTCCCCAATACAGTGTTAATAGTACTGTGAATTGGATCTAAAGGCAGAGCATCGGTAAATGGATCGGTTGCTGGATCTGTATATATAAGGTTTTCTCCGCTCACTAGTACAAAATCTACAGCTAATTCTTTTCTGAAAACAAGTCTGATTCGATTAACATAAGCTACCACTGCAGCAAGTCCGCCCGCTTTAGTAGTACTGCCATATTGCCGAGTAAACTCTCCATTGGCAGCAACAGCAAGTCTAAATGTTCGCAGTTGTGTGCCTGAACTTGATGAAATTTTATTAATTGCACCAAGAGGATTTCTCTCTTTTTTTTTAAAGTCGTCGATTTGAACTTCATCTCCAGGTTCCACAAGACACGATTTGGATTTTTCTCCAACTGGGACTTCTACATCCTTGATATAATAATTGAAATAGATGTTGTTTTTTTCCGTTGAATAAGAATCAAAGTACACGGTTTCATTACCAACATTCAATATAATAGCATTAAAACCAACAGAAGTCAAACTTAAACTTATAGACGCTTTTTTGTCTTTTGTACCTGTTCCTAGATATGTTTTAATACTCGGGTTTGCAGCGGCAACTTCTGGAGATAAAAGTGGCGACTCAACCATATTAAAAGTCTCCACTGTACCATCTGGCAATGGAATATCCAACGGAATTGTTGCACCATTATTCGTAAATTCTACTGGAGCCTTTCGTAAATAAGTGCGCATTGCCTTTTCATCAAGACTGTAAATCCTCTTTTTTTTGATATTAGAGAGCACTTCTTTTTTCTTGGATAACTGACTGTTTTCGGCAGTTTTGAAAAAATTATTTTGTGCATTTATTATGGAAAAATTCACAAAAAATAATAAAATTAAAATGGTATTTTTCTTCATAAGGCTTGGCTTCTGTGACACTGATATTTTCAGGTTTATAAGATTTACTGCTTAATTTAGGAGATCACTCTTTTTTGCTTTTTGTGGCATCCGTCCAATCGTCAGTTCTAAAAGAGGAAGCCGGCAAAAGATTGGTATTTAACAGTGTTCCTTTTACCCAATTGTTCCAATCGTATCTAACAGCAATAGGACTAGGAACTTTGTCACTTGAAACCAATACTTTTTTTCGATCTACAATTTTTGCATTGGCTGGGTAAAATACTTTATCGCTTCCAGCTATTTCAAAACCTTCTAAACCATTATAGCTATAAATCCCATTGTCTTCGTTTTTGAATTTTATCAAAAGCCCAGCATCTTTTACTTCCATAGATTCAAATCTTGGACCTTCATAATTTATAGTAGTAAAACCATAGGTTTTATGTAAAGCATTGTACAATAAACGGTCGGCAACTTCTTTCTTTTTTGGCGGATGAATAGGGTTTTCGGCACCAATATCCATTGTTATCGCAATGCCTGAGTTCGGAATTAAATCCAAACATTGCAATTGTACCTCGCGCAGAAAAGCTGAATTTTTACTGTTTTGAGCAGTTTCGTTTCCAGAATAGATGTAAGGAGCAATTTGTGCATAATAGAATGGAAAGTCACCAATAGCCCAGCGTTTTCGCCAATCTTGAACCATTGCAGGAAAAAGCTTCTTATACTTCTCAGCTTCTTCTACATTCGACTCGCCTTGATACCATATCGCCCCTTTTATGGTATATGGTATCAATGGATGCATCATCGAATTGTACAATGCAGTAGGTATTGCATTAGGTTTTACATTGATATCCCTGTTGGTAAGATCTACTTTTTGGTACGGACTCAAAGCCTCGGTACTCATCCAAGCTTGAACGCTACTTCCACCCCAAGCACTTAAGATTAAACCTACTGGAACATCCAAAATTTCTTGTAATTGCTGTCCATAGAAATAAGCCACTGCACTAAATTTTAGTACACTTTCAGGTGTTGCTTGTTGCCATTCCGAATACTTTAGTACTTCCTTTAAAGGTGTTTTCGAACCACTAACTCTGGTAACCGAGAACAATCTTAAATTTGGATTGTTCGCTTTTACCACTGCTTCTGCTGCGCCAAAAATGGGTTGACCAGCGTAGCCTTTCATAGGCATTTCCATATTAGACTGACCAGAACACAACCACACCTCCCCAAACAAAATATTGTCTAATGTAATATTCGAAGTTTTACTTTTTAAAATAATAGTTTGCCCTTCTTTACTGTTTGTTGTTTGCACCGCAACAGCCCAATTCCCTTCTGCATCAGCTTGAATATTGATTGACGTCTTTAACCAAGAGGTTTTAATGGTGATTTTCTCATTGGCGTCAGCCCAACCCCAAAGTTTGATACTAGTATTGCGTTGCAAAACCATATTAGAGGAAACTATAGCTGGCAGTTTTATTTCTGCATAAACAGATTGAAATACCACCAAATTAAATGCGGTAATTAATAACAATAAAGTGGCTTTTTTCATTTTTATATTTTTTGTAACTCTTAAATGTATTTTTTTCTTTTTCTATTCCACTTTTATTTCGTGGGTCCAATCGCTAGTAAAACCAGTTTGTTTTCTGGTACGCATTCTGAAATAAACAGGGGTTTTATCAGGCAAATTCGACAGCCTCACCACACCTTGATTCTTAAAAGCCAATTTTTTATTGTATTCTAAAGGTTTAAAGCCATATTCAATTTCATACATATCGTCTTTAGGTAACACTTCAAAACCTATGAAAATATTATTTTTATTTCGTATTGTATCCCAAATAGCAGGAGGTAAATCATTTTCATTCATCGACGTTATTACAGCATCAGATGGTACACTTTGTCCAGCATTATTATATGCAATTAGAGAACACGATAATTTTTGACCTTGTTTAATTTTCTTATCATCAATTTCGACAAAATCATTAATTGTCTTCTTTGTAATGTATGTTGAGTCATTGTATTGGTACTGAACAGCGTATTCGTCGGCACCGGCTACTTTATCAAAAACG
This sequence comes from Flavobacterium psychrophilum, assembly GCA_945866505.1. Classification (GTDB taxonomy): domain Bacteria; phylum Bacteroidota; class Bacteroidia; order Flavobacteriales; family Flavobacteriaceae; genus Flavobacterium; species Flavobacterium psychrophilum_H. The sequence goes on along the minus strand of CAMBHH010000134.1, from coordinate 5,677 downwards.
AATCGAATTCCGTCGATTGCCTGATTGATATGCTTAATTATCGGTTTGTTAGGTTTTTCGAAGTACTTAATTTCAGTTAAAACTACATAACCCTGAGGGTCAATGAATTCAACTTTTAAACCATTCGCTTTAGACAAATCAGTAGTAATATTAATAGAAAATTGATTATCCCCCGGATTAATCGTCGGAAGTACTTTTTCTCGTATTTCAACGGCCTTAAAAAAACTATCAAAAACGCTCCATTTCACTTTGAAACCTCTTAAAATATTAGCTGGAATATCTAATTTGGTTCTGGGAGTAATACTAATATTTGCAGTTCCTTTTGCTATATTAATATCAGATAGTGCTAATGCTTTTATTGGCGCATATTCCTTTTGAGTTGTTTCATAAATACGTTTAGGACGTCCCATTGTGGTAACAATTCCCCAGGTTCTATTTTGAGATGGTGGCGTTGTCCACGACGCAGCTGTTGGAGGCTCGGCATTGTACTTACTTCTATAATCATTTAATGTCCATAACGATAATCCCAAAACATATTCTTTGTTTCGCATATCATCCATCATTTTTTTGATGCTTATTACTCCCAGATTCGGATCATCTGAGTTTAAATTTTGACCAAATTCAGAAACAAAAATGGGTTTTTTATGAAAATTCCAAGATTTATCAACACCTGAAAATCCGCCATATAAATTGAGTAAAATCAAATCGCCGTAAATGGCGGCATCATCTTTTTGGCTTTGCGCGGTATTTGAGGCATATACGGCAAATCGATTGGGATCCAATGCTTTTGCCATTTCAATTGCGCCTTTGATGTATGCCTTATTTCTTGGATTATTTTTATCACTTCCAATTTCATTCCCAATACTCCAGCCAATAATCGACGGGTGATTGTATTCTTTTTTGATAATTCTTTGCAACCATTCTTTAGGCATTGGATGATCTGGATCTACCCAACGGTCTTTTCCCCAAAGCCCAACTTCAGAGAAAATCATAATCCCTTTTTCGTCTAAATAATCCAAATAAGCTTCTGGAAGTGTCACGTGTGCTAGACGTGTCATAACAACTCCCATACTTTTCATCATATCGACATCGGCTTTGATTTTTTCGAATGGAAGTGTTGTACCAGTAATTCTGTCTTCGGCCAAAACATTGAAACCTACTGCACGAATACTTTCGCCATTCAATAAAATTTTGGTTCCTGCGACTTCTATTTTTCGGATTCCAAATTTATTCGAGATAGTTTGAAGCATTTGATTTCCTTCAGTTAACGCAACCGAAGATTCATAAAGCACTGGAAAATCATAATGCCACAAAGTAACATTTGATTTTGATAGTTGTATCGTTGAAAAAGTTTCGTACTCCAAAGTATTTGCTGGAATGGTGGCGCTTTCCTTTTTTTGTGCTACAATTTTCCCCTCTTTCTTCAGGTAAACAGTATAAGAAATAGATTTTTCCAAAGCTGTTGTATTACTAGCTACAATTTTTAGTTGCACTTCGGCAGTCCGTTTTTTCAAATCGGGAATAGCGGTTATGTGTTGGTAATCGATTCGAATAGGCGCTGTGATTTCTAGTGAAACTGGTCGGCGAATACCTCCCCAACTCCACATTGCGCCTTTTTTGAACATATTATTAACTAATACCGTAATTCTGTTTTCTTGATTATAATTAATATGCTTTGATACATCAAACTCAAAAGGCATAAAACCCAAATGATTTTCACCTATTAATTTTCCATTTATCCAAACTTTACTATCGTTAAAAACAGATCCAAAAACCAATCGAATCAATTGACTTTTCTGCGATTCATTTACTGTAAATGTTCTGGTGTACCAAGCATCACCCGAATATTCTGAATAGCGATTATGCAAGTTCCAATTTCCTGGTACTTCCATTTTGTCCCAATGAGAAGCATCAAAATCTTTCTTTTCGAATCCCAAGGTCTCCCCTTCATATTCGGGATCAATCTTAAAAGACCAATCACCGTTTAAAGAAATGGTATTGGATTCTTGTGCAAATAAAGCAAAGCTGAAAAAACAGCAAATGGCGATTAATATTTTTTTGGAATACATTGGTTTACTATATATTTAACTAGTTTGATTTTTCTTAAACACATAGAAAGATAGACTTTAAAGATTTGTAAAAGGCGTTTCACTTTTTTAAAGAAAGTCATAGCTTTATGAACACAACATTTGGCTTTCCATTCTTTTTTCTATGTTTCTCTGCGTTTAATTTTTGTAAAATTTTAAATAAAATTACTTCTAAATTATGCTATAAAAATCTCAAATACTGACACTGGAATGTTGTCGCTAGAAGGTTCAAATTCAATAGTAAGTGTATTGGTTTTTATACTTTTTGGCAATACAATGGTGTTTATAGTTTGATGATTCGCTGAAGTTTCATAAACTATAGTTCCATTTTGATCAGAAATTTTATAACTTCTAGCACAAAAAGGCATTACACTTTCAGGATGTCCCATTAAGGACGATTCCATAGCGTGATCATAATCTGTATCGAAAAATAATTTTATACTTTTTATTTCTTTTACAGCATCCCATTCTAAAGTTATTTCTGGTTGAGCATCCTTAAAATCGGCAGCCCAAGCATTGGTTCCAAGATACGGTCTTACAAAACCATTGCATAAATTCGCAGCATTATACAATTCTATTGCAGGACTAATCGAGAAAGCTAAATTTTGACCATTGGGTCTTCGTTGTGGAATCCAAAACTCAAAGGCGTCAATTCCAATATTATCTGGTGGTACTTGTTTTCCGTTATTATTTACAGCTTTATTTACACCATTATATACGGAAATAAGTCCTGTTGAACGTTGTTCGCTTCTGCGTATTGAAACCAAATCATTACTTAAAAACGTAATGAAAGCATATTGTTTTTCGGTTAAAACTGCATCAAATGAAAAACTTATTTCTTGTTCTCCTTGAACTAATTCAATGGATTTGCTTTCTAAAATAACATCGGGTGTGTAAGAACCTGTTCTTCCGCTAAGTCTTAATTCTGCTTGCACCGTTGTTGCTTTCTCAGCAGAAAATGAAAAGGTATAATTGTACTCCGTGTTGGCTTCTAATGGAAGTAATTGCGCTACACCTGTACTCAAATTGAACCAATCACCATTTGAAATTAAGCTGTCTAATTTAAAAGTAGAAGAAGTAGTTATTTTTGAAGAACTTACTAAATTTTCCGATTGCTGAATTGCAATTCCAGGAATACTTTGACCATTCAAACTCAAGGTTTGTTGCAGTTGTTTTATTTGATTTTGTTCTAATAATGCTGCCGGAAGGATTTTGTTTTTGATACATTGTGCCGCACCATAACCCACTGCCTGACCGCTCAATGCGGTTGTTGCCATTACTCTGGTTGAACCAAAGGCAACGTGAGTAGCACTGATTACTCTTCCGCCTAAAAATAGATTAGAAACATTCTTGCTAATCATTGTACGCAATGGAATTTGGTAAATTCCTTTAGAATGGTATTGTGTACATCCGGGTTTGCTATCATAAACCCCATCCGATGGATGTAAATCTACAGCCCAACCACCAAAAGAAACCGCATCATCAAATTGTACCTGTTCTACTAAATCTTGCTGTTTGATCATATACAATCCCTCGAAACGGCGGCTTTCTCTCTTGCCAGGAATTGTTCCTACCCATTCTAAAGTTAAATTTTCAGAATCAGGAAATTCACCTGAGTTTTTGATATAGTCCCAAACGCCGTAAACTACTTTCCATAATTCCCATTTAATGTCTTCCGATTCGTGGATGGTGTCTCTTCGTCCGCCATATTCTAACCACCACAATCTACAACCAAAGTCTTTATCATTTAACACTTTATATCGTGGAATTTTGGTAATATCTTTCAATGCAAATTCAGGAGCAACATATTTTACTGGAGCACCAACATTTTTGCTATAAAAATAAATCGTATGTCCTAAAAGTTCACCATAAGCAATATCTGGCGCAAATTTTTCTCCGAATTCTTCCACTGTTTCTGCTCCCATTCGAAACGCTGCACCAGCTTGAAAACCTACAATACCATCGCCTGATGCATCACAAAATAAATCTGCATTTAGCTCATAAGTAGTTGAGTTTTGACTACAAAATGCAATTACCTGACTGATTGTATTTGGATCCGATTTTTTCACATCATATACTGCTGTATTTAAAAGTAAAGTGATATTTTTTTCAGTAACTACTTTTTCTAATAAGATTGTATCAAAAATCAAGGTGTTTCCTTCTTTGTTTCGGTACATATTCTCCACTAAAATTTCGTCAATGATTCCACCTTCTCGAGACCATCTGTTATTATTTCCCATGTGTGAAGTAGCACCTAATGTCCACAACCGAACTTCGCTAGAAGCATTACCTCCCAAAACAGGTCTATCTTGGACCAAGGTTACTGTGATTCCATCACGTGCAGCAGCAATGGCACAACAAAGTCCCGCTAAACCTCCGCCAATTACAACTAAATCTGATTTGGTGCTAATTGTTTTATTTCCTCTTGTTACTTCGCTAAAATTTTGTACTAACATCTGATTGTTTTTTGAATATTATTTTTTGATAAATTTTAAAGTTTCCAAATTATTTACTTTTATAAAATAGATTCCTGCAGATAACTCTGAAACATCAACTGTTCGAGTAGCCTGTTTTGAAATCAAAACCTTAGAATTGATATCAAAAATTTCTACTGATTCTATTTCATTTTTCCCTTCGATAAATAAAATGGTCTCAGCTGGATTTGGATAAATTGTAAATTGATTGATGTACTTACCGTTTTCATTGACCTCAAGCGTATTGAATTCCTTTCCATACACCTCGATTTCATAGAGTCTAACTATATTTGCTGCTGTTGAAGTCACATTCAGTCGTAGCTTATTAGTTTTTACTTCTGTAAAGCTTTTTTTGTACAATGCTAATGTATTGTTGGTTTCAACTACTACATCGACCCATTTGACCCCATCCCAATATTGAAATTGAAAATTTGTAATTGGAGTATTATAACCTTGATAGCCACAATACAAAACAAGTTCGTCTACTATATAAAAATCTTTTAGATCAATCTCTAAGGCAGCCGGAAAAGTACCAGATTTACTAACCCAACGGCTTGCGTCAGATTTGATATCAGCATCTACAGCAAATCTCCCTGGATAATCAGATGAATTGCTTGCACTTACGACGACATTTTTGAAACGAGCTACATTTTGTTTACCACCCAGCAGCACATCTACGACTGTAGAAACAGTTTTGGAATTACCGTAAACTGGATGTAATGAGGTAATTTTATACGTGTACTTTCCGTTGCCAATTGATCCAACTGGATCAACATAACTGGTCTTTGTTCCTTCTATATTTGCAACTTGTGAAAATGCACCACCATTAAATGATCTTTCTAGTTTAAAAGTACCCGCTGAATTATCTATAAAATTTTGCCATAGTAAATTAATAGTAATGCCATCATTAGTAGTACCTTTTAGGTTTTGAGGTGGTACCATTTTAAAAGGAATGTTTATTTGCTCCGCTGGATTAAATGCCATTGTTGTGACTTGATCCCGATAAGCTATCCCAATCGGCGTTATTTCATAATTTGGAATTGCTGGAGTTTTAAAAACAGATTTATTAAGAGGAAAATCACCATCTCTATTTAATTCCTCGTCAAAATTAAAAAT
>CAMBHH010000133.1 GCA_945866505.1 Flavobacterium psychrophilum | reverse complement strand
TTTTTACCTGCAAAAATATCTAGATACCAAACTTGCGGTATTCCGGGCATAAACATCTGAATGGCTCTAGCCAAAAGCAACTTTTGTTCATCTTCTCCCAATGCACTAAAAAAAGTAGCATTGATTTGATAATAAGAAATTTTATTTCCAGAAGGGTCATAAAGATTTTTCACACGACCACCTCGTTCCATGATTGTAGTCATGATTTTTTCAATTTCGGTATCTTCTAATAATCCTTTATTGTAAACACCATTTACTTCCTTGCCTTTCAAATCTAAAACTGGTATTCCATCGTGGCAACCGAGCATATTTACGGTTTTATATCCTTTGTCAACAATTTCCTTAGCCCAACTAAGTAATGATTTACTTGTTTGATTTTCAATGGTATGTATTGTTAAACCAGGCAAGAAAAAGTCATAGATGTAATATCCTTCATTGGCAACTTCATCGTGCAAATGCAAACCATATTCGGCATGAATTTCGGGCAATAGCATCAAATTATTTTGTTCTGCTATTTTCTTAATACGCTCAAGATATTCCCAAGTTCCCGGTTTATTAAAAAAATTGGACTCTCCGACCTGTTTATGCAAATAGGCAAAAGCATCTAATCGAAGGATATTGCAACCGTAACCACTTAATTTTTTTAGTGTTTCTTCGTAAAATTCCCAAACTAAAGGCGATGCAGCATTGACATCCATTTGTCCTAGATAAGAACGTTTTTGCTCTACAATTTGTAAAATTTCTGATTTTAGAGAAGTACAATCTTCAAAATCAATACTGCTTAAATCTATAGATTGTTCGATAGCATCATTAATCTTTTTTACAATTTGCGTTTTTAACGAATCTGTCAATCCTTGAATAGGTTGCAAATCGGCTACAGCAATTGCATTATAAGTTATTTGTTGGTAAAAAGTATTCCAATACGGTTGTTCTGAACCATCGGGAAAACGTACTTTTAATATAGGCAAACCGGACTTTCTCATAAACAATTTGTTGAGAAACTCTGGGTTGGGAATAATAATTCCATCTTCATTTTTGAGTCCGTTTCCTTCCCAAAACTCGTTCCAATTGATAAAAAAATCTTTATATTTTGATTCATTCCCGTATTGCAGCATATTTTTAAACTGAGGAGAAGCTACAGAAAGATGATTCAATACTATGTCAAATTTCAGTTTTATTTCGAGTTCATTCAAGTCCTTTAAATCATTTGTATCTACTAAATCTTTATTTATATTATAATCAATGATAGAAAATCCCCTATCTAAATCACTGTTAAAAAAAGTGGGTAATACATAAATAAAAGAAAAGACATCTTTAAAGTCAGTTCTTTTTAGCATGCTTATTGTATCCTTAAATTTCTCTCCAATACTGTCCGGATACACATTAAGCATTACACCATTGCTGATATTTTTATTTTTATGTTGCATCGTATTTTATAGAAGTTTAGAAAGGATATTGATATTATCTGGTAGTCGTCCAACATTTTGTAGTTTTAAAGCAGCTAATTTTAGTGCAATATCCAAACATTCATGAATTGATTTTTCTTTGATATGAGCAAATAAAAATCCAGACCAAAAAGCATCACCCGCTCCTGTAGAATCTAACACTTTCTCAATTTTTATTGCCGGTAATTGTATAACTCCTTTATTTCTTTGCGATAATTTTACCCCTTTGCTTCCAAGGGTAAGACAAACAGTATCTACTCTTTGTTTATGAAAAAATTCAAATATTTCTTCGTGAGGCAATTCTTTTTCAAAAAGGCGTAGCATATCGTCTTCACTAATTTTAATTAAAGGATTAAACTTGCAATAAGCCTCAATTATTTCAAAAGCTTCGTCTTGACTTTTCCATAACTTTTTGGCATAATTAAGATCAATACTCAATTTACACCCTAAATCATAAGCTTCTTGCGCCTTTTTTAGGATCGTTTTTTGCGCAGGTTTTTTGCTCAATGCAAAACAAGTGGTGTGGAATATCTTTGTTCGAGATAATAATTCGCTTGAAATTTGTTTCTCATTAATGCAGCAATCCGCAGATCGGTACTGAATAAAATCGGGTGTGCCTTGAGACCTTGAAACAAAAATTACACTCGTGGATTTCTTTTCTAAGACTTCAATATAATTGGTATCAATACCTACCGATGACAAGCGATCTGTAACATAAGTGCCGAAACCATCGTTCCCGACTGTTGCAATCAGAATAGTATTCAACCCCAATCTTGTTGAATTCATAGCCACATTGGTAGGCGATCCTCCTAAATACCTATGATAATCTCTAGTTTCATTAATAAGCACACCTTCTTGATGCCCAATAAAATCAACCAATACTTCACCAACACAAAGAATGTCTATAGTGTCCATTTTATTATTTATTATATTATTCACTTACTTTAGTGTTTTTTATTTTGATAAATAAGGTACAGACAGCAGCAAGTACTAATAATATACCTGCAAAACTAATTGCCTGACGAGGGTCGTTATCTAAGAAGTTCTTTAAAATGTAACCAAAAGACAGGTTTTGGATAATCATTGGAATAACAATCATCATATTTATAATTCCCATATAAACTCCATAACGCTCTTTTGGAACAACCGCAACGACCATCAAATAAGGAATACCCATCATACTTGCCCAAGCAATTCCGTAGCCAATAATTACTGCAAAAAACACATATTGATTTTGTACTGTTGGAAACCACAAAAATGAAATAGCTCCAAATAACAGACACGCAAAATGAATCATTTTCGCACCGTGTTTTTTGGCTAATTTGGCCAAATAAAAAGCAATAGAAAATGTCACTATAAATCCAAAAGCACCAATTAATCCATTCCATTCTACCGCTTTTTCATAACCCGTCACATTCTTTGGAGTGACATCCCACACAGACAAGGCAATACTTTTCGAATTATTTTGCCAATAGCACATCATCGCATACCACTGAAACAAATACACCAGAAACAGTTGCCACATCACTGTTGGCATTTCTAAAACGGCTTTATAAATATCAATGAAAGGCGAAAAAACATTTAAGGGTTCCGCTTTTAAAATCGCTATTTCTTCTGCTGTTGGCGGGATTTCTTTTGTTTTGCTCATACTCCACCAAATGGAAGTCACTGAAAGGATTGCTCCTAAAAAGAAGGAGGCATAAATCCAAGTGGGTAACGATCCAGTGTAACCAACAAATACAATTGGAAATAGAAAAAGAGAAATATAAGCCAGAAACTGTCCGAAACCAGTAAAAAAACTTTGCGCCTGAAAACCTATTGGTTGTTGATCTTCATCAAGAGTATCGGCAATAAAAGCCCGATAGGGTTCCATAGCGGTATTGTTTCCTACGTCTAAAATCCAAAGCAACCCAGCCGCCATCCATAAGGAACTGCTAAATGGGAATAGAAATAATGCGATACTACAAATTATGGCTCCAATAAAAAAGTATGGCTTGCGCCTTCCCCATCTTGGATGCCAAGTTTTATCACTCATCGCACCAATAATGGGTTGAATCAACAATCCCGTTAATGGCCCAGCAAGATTTAGTATCGGGATTTGATCTGGACTTGCGTGTAAAAAATCATATATAGGATTAACAGCGCTTTGTTGTAAACCAAAACTGTATTGAATTCCGAAAAAACCGACATTCATATTGATAATCTGCCAGAAATTTAGTTTTGTCTTTTTGAACATAGCTTAAGGAATTAATTTTTTTATAAAATCATCAAATGTAGTGTTGTTTGAAAATAGTTCGCCATATTTATCAATAACCGGAATGCCGAGATTATTTGTACTTATGTTGGCTTTTCTTAATTTAGTAAGCATTTCATTAAGAGCAACTTTATCAGTGTCTATATTGTAAAAAATAAAATCGATTTTGTTCTCGATTAAAATATTTTTGGCATCTGTACAATAATGGCAATCTGGACTACCATAAATAATGATTACTTTTTTTGTTTTTTCAACTAATTTTTCAGGTTTTGTAATAGCTTGTGCATTCAAGTTGAATTGAAAAAAAGAAAAAAAGAATAAAAGCAAATAAGTGATTTTTTTCATTTTACACATTTAATATTACAAAAGAATAATGGATTTTTAATAAAAACAATTCCCGTACTATAAAAATACAGGAATTGTCAACTAACTAAACCAAAACGTAATTTTTTTATTAGAATTTATAAGTCAATGCAGTAGAAATAGATCTTCCTGGCATAGGCCTTGCTCTAACGTAGTTAACTGCATTATCAGTTATATTTCCTTCTTCTGATTCGGTGATTGCTAAAGTGTCAAACAAATTGTTTGCAGAAAGATTTACAGATAATCCTTTAGTAATTCCAACTTCAACAAAGGCGTTTACAATTACAAATCCGTTCATTACTAATTGATTTGAATCTTGTGCATACGCTTTGCTTTGACCAATAAAACTCAACCCAGCAGTGTTTTTATTTCCTGAAAAATTATAGGTTGGCATCAAATTGTACATCAATTTTGGTTGTCTTCTTGGCTCGTTGCCTTCGTTGCCTCCAGAGGTGATTTCAGCTTTTGTATAAGTCAATGCTCCACGTAGATTTAAATTATCCATCAGGTTATAAGACGATTCAATTTCTAAACCATACGATTTATAATTGTTTTTGATGATGCTGTTGGATGTTGCTTCATAACCACCTTGCTCGTCAGTTTTGGAGTGAAAAGCTGTTGCATAAGCATACCCTTTTGGGAATTTAAGTTTGTATCCTAATTCGGCCTGTGTCAAAAAGTCCAATGCGTTAATTTTATCTCCATCTAAATAATCCAATCCTGAAAACAAAATACGGTCTGCTTTTGCAGCAGCACCTTTACTGTATCTAGCAAAAAGAGATTGTTTTGCAGTTAATAAATAGTTAGCTCCCAAAGTATAAGATACATAATCATAATCATAGTTAACCGCAGTCTCATTGGCTGTATTTACAGCAGAAACACTAGTTTCAGGAACAGATATCACACCGTTATTGTTGATGTCATAAGTTGTTTGTGCGCTACCTGCGAAAGAACCTGTAACTTTTCCAAGGTCATAACGCAAACCTCCTTCAAACGAAAGGTTTTCAGTTGCATCTATCGATACATTTACATAAGGTGCAGAGACATTGTATTGAGTATCGTAATTTCTGGTACAACAGTTACCCCAAGCTGGAACGCCATAAGCATATAGACCGTTTTCAGACAATAATTGTCCAGCAGCATTTTTTACATTTATTAAACGTGGATTGTCATCTGAAACTTCCTGTAAGTAAGAGTTCCACAACCATGACATTGAGATATTTTGAATCGATTTGAAGTAACCAGCAGTAATACCCACTTTGTCAAATTTTTTCGTGATTCTTAAATCATTCATAAAGTTGCTCAAATCATTCAATTGAGTATCGAACATGTGAATTCTAGAAACTAATCCATTTGGATTATTAAAGGCAGTTCCTGAATTAGCATAAGATAAAGTAGAACCTGCTCCAAAAGAAGCTGCAATTGCTGAGGCAGAACCAACTTCTGCGGGAAAAGGAGCGATAAAACCGCCGCTGTTAGAAGAATAACGACCGTTTTCAGTAATTTTCCAACCATCTTCCAAATCAAATGAAGCACTCACACCAATCGATTTTGAAACTGGATTCATTCCATCGGCAACTTTTTCTCTTCTTAATTCACCATCAGGACCAAGACCTACATTGTGGTTTAAATAAATAGATTGTAAAGCTCCTGTTGTAGCATCAAAACCGCTAACACTTCCCCAACTTGGATTGGCATTTGTGCCTGTAACTTTTACTGGCATTGGCATATAAGCTGCAGCTCTGTCGTTCAAGAATTTAGCATATACGGTTACTTTCCCGTTTTGAAATTCTTTTGTAAGATTGAATTTTACTTGTCCACCATTGTTAGATGTAGAACCCGTTTTTCTCACACCTTCACCAGCTCTGTAAAAACCACCTGCGTGAAAATAAAGTCCATCACCAATTTTTGTTCCGTAATCAACATCAGTTCTAAAATTGTTGTAATCCAATCCGAAACTGGTTCTCAACATTCCACCTTCTGTTTTTCCAGTTTTACTGATAAAGTTGATGATTCCACCAGGAGAGTTAGAAGATAAAGTAGAAGCAGATCCACCACGAATGGCTTCAATTTTAGCTACACTTCCGTCGAATCTTGTAAAAATATCGGCTGTTGCAAAGGCAATATCACCAAATAAAAGTACTGGAAGACCGTCCTCTTGAATTTGTAGGTATTTAGATCCACCTGAAGAAATTGGCACACCACGAACAGAAATATTAGAATTTCCTTCTCCACCAGATGATTCCGAACGAATTCCAGGAATAGATCTGAAAATTTCAGCAGTTGATCTTGGTGCTGATTGATCGATTACTTTTGCATCCATAGTTGTGATAGAAACGCTAGACTTGATTTTAGCTCTTGGGTTTACAACTCCAGTTACAACAACATCTTCTAGTTGAGTCGTTTTTACGGAGTCTTTAACGGGTGTTGTTCCATTTTGTGAAAAGGTCAAATTGACTAATAATATTGCTATAATCAGTCCAAGCCTTTTCAATAATAAATTCATTTTTTTCATGGTTTAAAATTGTTTGATTAATAAATATTTTGGTTATTTTTTATCAAAATTACTTATATAAGTGGTAAATTTAAACATATTTTTGTCGAAAACGTTTTCGAAAAGAACGAAAACGTTTTCGATTTATAATTCATATTTTTTTCTCATATTTGTTAAATGAAAGAGACGACTCTAAAAGAGATTGCAGAAACATTAGGAATATCCATAACTACGGTTTCAAAAGCATTAAAAAATTATTCGGATGTAAGTGAAAAAACTCGAAAAGCAGTTGTTACTTTGTCGGAAGAACTGAACTATACACCCAATAGTTTTGCGGTAAATCTACGAACTAAAGAGTCTAAAACCATTGGGTTGATTATTCCTGAAGTGGTGCATCATTTTTTTTCCAATGTAATTAATGGTATTATCGCCGAAGCCGAGAAAAAGGGCTATCTCGTTATTATTTTGCAATCGAATGAATCTTTGGAACTCGAAAAAAAACAAGTAGCGCTTTTAATTAATAAAAGAGTAGATGGTATCATAATGTCACTTTCTAACGAATCTAATAATGATTTTCACATCAAGGAAATTCTTCGAAAAGAAATTCCTTTCGTCCAGTTTGATAAAATTTCTAAATTAATTCCAAGTTCTAAGGTGATTATCAATGACCAAAAGGCAGCTATGGAAGCTGTTCAGCATTTAATTGACAATGGCTGCAAAAAAATTGCCCACATTCGAGGTCCTGAAAATCCACAAAATGCGATTGATCGTTTTATTGGATATAAAAAAGCTTTGGAAAAAAATGGAATTCCGTATGATTCTAAATTAGTTTACACTTGCAAAAATGTAACTTTTGATGAAGGTCTTGAATTTGCCAAACAAATTATTGAAGAGCATCCCGATGTTGATGGGATTTTTGTGATAACGGATTTGGTTGCAGTTGGTGTTTTGGCTTATTTTAATGAGAAAGGGATTAAAGTGCCCAATCAAATTGCGGTAATTGGTTTTAGCAATTGGTTTATGTCCCAAGTAATTACACCAAAATTAAGCACCGTTGATCAACCGAGTTATGAAATGGGAGTTGCCGCTTTTTCTTTATTACTCGAAGAGATGATTTGTCACAAGGAAGAAAAAGTGTTCCATCCTAGAACAATCGAATTGGAGACGAGTATTATAGAAAGAGATTCGAGTATAAAAACGAATTGAATCGCTTATTAATATTCAAGATAATTTTAAGCAAAAATCCCATCTTGTTGGCAAGACGGGATTTTTTATGGTACGAAATCAAAAATCTGAAATCGTTAATCTTAATTCTAAAATCAGACTATCCTAAAGAAACTCTTTTGAAACCTGTAATTTCAACCTTAAATCCTTTAACATAATCACCTACTTTTATAGAATCGTCTTTAATAAAGTTTTGATCTAACAACGCTTTTTCTTGGTCTAAAGTAGTGTTGTCAGAGATAAAACGTGATACTTTCCCTGGAAGAATTTTGTCCCAAATTTGTTCTGGTTTACCTTCTGCTTTTAATTCTGCTTTAGCATCTTCTTCCGCTTGTTTGATTACTTCTTCCGTTAATTGAGAGAAAGAAATATATTTAGGGACATTTTTCAATGTTTTACCTAAACGTTTTGCTTCTTCATTTTCTTTCTCAATGATAGCGATACGAGCAGCCAATTCAGAATCAACGAACGCTGGGTCGAAATCTTTGTAAGATAAAGTATCAGCTCCCATAGAAGCCACTTGCATAGATATGTCTTTAGTTAAAACCTCACCATTAGCAATTGATGCAGAAATTGCAGTTAAAGCAGCAATTTTGTTCACGTGAACATACGATCCAACGAAAGCACCTTCTAAAATTTCAAAACCACCGATTTCGATTTTTTCACCAATCACACCTGTTTGCTCAATTAATTTTTCAGCAACAGTAATTCCGTTGAAATCGGAAGCTAAAAAATCCTCTTTAGAAGAAAAATTAATTGCTTTTTCAACTAATTCCTTAGCTAAAGCTACAAAAGATTCGTTTTTACCTACGAAATCTGTTTCGCAGTTTAAAGTGATGATGGCTCCTTTAGTTTTGTCGGCATTGATAAAAGAAACAGCAGCTCCTTCAGAAGACTCACGGTCAGAACGGTTATCAGCCACTTTTTGTCCTTTCTCTCTAAGGTTTTGTATCGCTTTGTCGAAATCTCCATCAGCTTCAACTAAAGCTTTTTTACAGTCCATCATTCCGGCACCTGTAGTTTGTCTTAATTTATTTACGTCTGCAGCAGTAATTGTTGCCATAATATAATGTGTTTTTATGTTGTAAAAGTAAAAAATCCAAATTTCAAATTTCAAATCCCAATTTTATCAAATTAATAACTTAACGTTACTAATTTTTTTGGAATTTGGAATTTAAAATTTGGAATTTAAAATTGATTTATTCTTCTGCTGCTGGCGCTTCAACTTCGGCAGTTGGTTCCACTGTTTCAACTTCAACAGCTGCTGCAACTTCTTCAGTTACTGTTGCAACTTCTTCTTCATTAGTTGTGTCAGGTTGAATATCTGCTTCAGTTCCTCTGTTTGAAAGTCCGTCAACAATCGCAGCTGTAACAATAGATAAAATTTTATCAATTGATTTAGAAGCATCATCATTTGCTGGTATTACATAATCTACCTCTCTTGGGTCAGAATTGGTATC
>CAMBHH010000132.1 GCA_945866505.1 Flavobacterium psychrophilum | reverse complement strand
CAGACTTAACGATGTTTTTACTGGGAAATATTTTGACCGAAGCCTCTAATGTTGCTCTGTTCATAATGACAGGTTTATAGTTATTTACAGGTTCTGGAGACTCACCACCACAATCCCCATAAAAGCAGCAAGATTGAAATGAGAATTGAACTAAAAAAACCAAAAGAATTACTATTATTTTTTTCATGATTTGAATTCAATTATTAATAAAAAAGAGGTAAGCTGACAAATTTTCGTTAGAAAAGAGGGAATAATTTCGTTTCTTAATTGCTAAAATTTTTAAAACTCATAAAACAAGATTGATTTAACTCAATAACAAAGATATACAATTGAAACATTAATTATGAATGCTTATCAATAATTTCTTGCTCTTTTGATTTTAAATTATTCTTGCGGAAGCAATTATAAACAGTGGTCGGACTTACTCACAAAGTAATCACGCATTTAATTACATTTTTTTAGGGAAGAATTTGTATGGTAACCTTTCGAAAAATACCAAAAAAACGACGTTGTAGATTTCGCTTATTATAAGCCTTATTATCTGAAGGATTTTATGATGACGGTTTCGAAGAAATAATTGTTTATCTTTGTTTTTAACAATTCAATTTAAATCCTTTGTTATGAATGCTATCCGACAATTTATTGAAGTAAAAAACAATTCTTTTAGTGTTGTGCTTCCAGAAGGTTTTACCGCCACTCGTGTTGAAGTAATTATTTTACCTTCAGAGGTTGAAGATGAGATTCCGCAATGGCAAAAAGATATTGTTTTAGAGCGAGTAGCAGCCATTAAACAAAATCCTGAGTTATTATTAGATGAAGAGCAATTTTGGAAAGAAGTAGAAGATGCGAGCTAAAATTAAGTACGCTATTTTTGTCAAAGAAGATGTTTTGGAATCTGCAAATTGGTACAATCAAGCTCAAAAAGGGTTAGGGATTCGATTTTTGAAAGAGGTGAAAGAAAAAATAAATTACTTCGCTGAAAACCCTGAAAAAATTCAAGTTAGGTATCAAGATGTTCAAATGGCTATAGTTAAAACATTTCCGTTTACAATTCATTTCCGTTTTCTAAAAGAAGAAAACACATTATGGATTTTAGGAGTATTTCACACATCCATAAATCCCAATAAATGGATGAAACGATCGTAAACTGTCATAAAAGACGGAGTATTTTGCTCGGTTTTTATTTATGGACTCTAATCCACACCATGTAAGACAGGAGAATTTTGTTGTATGTTGAGATTTCCTCTAACACGTATATATTTCGCTTCTTCTTTATAATTAGTATTAGACGTAAATAAAGTATCTCCAGAAACTCTTATTATTTTTTCCGAAGTCCCCATAAATTCAAGAATAGAATCTTTTGAAATACTCCATTTAAATTCTTTGTTATATCCATAATCAGTAAACAACCATCTTTTGTTTTTATAGAAAGAATATTTTTTTACAACCCCATTTTTATCGAAACTAAATGTAAACCAAACATTTTGTTTTCTACTAATCATATTATAATCCCAATATTGGATGTTATCGTTACAGATTAGGGATTTAAGTTTTTTTGAATTGTCCGAACATGAGATTAAAAACATACAAAATGCTAATGTGAAATATTTTATTCTACTATTAATTTTCATTACTGTTGCGGTTTAATGAGATTTTAGTTTTATTCTATTTGAAGTTTCCTTACGATATGTCGCTTATTTTAAAAATATTTAAAAAGAAATTATTTAATTATTTCTTGCTGATGCTTCTTTCACGAAAGGCTGAATCACAATTCCGGCAGCATCAAAAGCTAGTTTGCAACCTTCCAAAGTATCTGCATAAACACCCCAAAAGTCTTCATTATTGGCCCAAGGTCTAACGGCTAATTGGATGGAACTATCGGTTAAATTCTTTACAGAAACTTCTGCCGCTGGAGTTTTTAGCACCTTTGGGTTATTTTTTAAAACTTCAGTAATAATATCTTTTGCTTTTTTGATGTCGGTGTCGTAAGAAATGGAAATGGTCAAATCGGCCTTTCTAAATCCTTGCATTGAATAGTTGGTAATAATACCGTTGGACAAGGAACCATTCGGAATAAAAATAGTTTGATTGTTGGCGTTGATTAATTTGGTCACGAATATTTGAATTTCGTTGACAGTTCCAATACTGCCTTGAGCTTCAATCGTATCGCCTACTTTAAACGGTTTGAAAACAATAATCAACATTCCGCCAGCAAAATTTGACAGTGACCCTTGCAGCGATAAACCAATGGCAAGTCCCATCGCACCTAGAATGGCAACAAAGGATGAGGTTTCGATTCCTAACTTCGAGATGAAAGTAACGAACAATAAAACCCTCAAGACCCAAAGCAAAATATCGGCAAGAAACTTGGTTAATGTGGGATCTAATTCCCTTTTCACCATAATTTTTCTAATGAGTCTGTTGATCACTCGAATCGCGTAAAGCCCAACAAATAGTATTAGAAATGCCGAAATCAATTTTGGAGAATAATCAATTAAAATTTTGATAAAAGTCTCGGCGTAATTGGTAAAGTTTTGTGTGCTGACAGTCATTTTTTGGAATAAAAACCTTCTCAAAGTGAGAAGATATTGGTTTGTTTGCAAATATAAGAATTATTTATTTTTGGATTTCTAAATTAAATTAGAGAGAATTTCTTGAAAATCAGTGCTAGGACTTGAGCAAGTTTTGTTTTGGCAAAGATAAAAAAGGGTTTGGTCAGCCACAAATCGGTCTTTCAAAAAGGGAAGATTGGAAACTTTTTTGGTTCCAGCCAAAACTACATTTGGAAAGTAGAAACTGTTTATTTTTTGGCAATATTCTATTGCTGCATCGCCGCAGATTGCCAATTCCTTGTTTTGTTCTGAATAATTCAAAGCCAAATCCATCCAATTGGAATAGGCAGAAGGATATTCAATGTTTGGAATTATATTTTGCAGCATTCGTTGGCTTACTTTTTCGTAATAAGAATTTTCAAAATAGATACTCAACTGAAACAAGTTTTTCCCCATCACCGAATTCGATGCTGGAATCACATTGTCCTCAGTTTCAAAATGAGCTGCGATTAAAGCTTCGTCAAGATTGGATGTGAAAGCAAAAAATCCTGATGTCTTATCATAAAAATGTTCTAAACTATAATCTGTCAATTGTTTGGCATAGTGAAGCCATTTTTCGTCAAAAGTCACTTCATACAAACTAATAAAAGCAGAAATTACAAAGCAATAATCTTCTAAATAACCATTGATAGTGCTTTTCTCATTTTTATAATTATGGAATAAATTCCCTTCACTAGACCACAGTTTTTTTATAATAAAATCAGCGTTTTTAAGGGCTAAAACGAGATAATTTTCATTTTCCAAAGCTTTGTAAGCGTCAATAAAACCCATGAGCATAATCGCATTCCAAGAAGTTAGACATTTGTCGTCCAATCTTGGTTTAGTACGTTTTTCTCTTTCGACATAAAGTTTTTGTTCCCAAATTTTCTTCTTGCTTTCAAGTGCTGAAACTTCGATAGTATTGCGTTGTGCTATTACTTCCAGGCTTTGATTTTGAATCAATACATAATTTCCGTCTTCCCACAATCCAAATGTGTTGATGTTGAAAACTTGGCTGAACAAATCAAATTCTTCTTTAACTATGGCCTTCAATTCGGGAATTTTCCAAAAGTAAAAAGCGCCTTCTTCTAAGTGTTTTTCTTCATTTAGACTATCTGCATCGAGCGCGCAATAAAACTCCCCTTCGGAATTCATTAACTCTCTTTCTATAAAAGAAAGTGTTTTTTCGATGACTTCTTTATACAATTTGTTTTTGGTCAACTTATAGGCATCGCTATACAAGGAAATTAACTGACCATTATCGTAAAGCATTTTTTCGAAATGAGGAACATGCCATTTATTATCAACTGAATAGCGTGAAAATCCTCCATCGACTGTGTCAAAAATCCCGCCATAAGCCATTTTGGTCAAGGTCAGATTCACAAAATCGAATAACTTCATGTCGTTTTCTTGGAAAGCAAAACGCAACAAAAAATGATAATTATTAGGCATCATAAACTTTGGAGCTCTTGACATTCCACCAAAATCCCAATCAAATTCGCGTTTCCATTTTTCAATTAAAGGAATTAAATCCTCTTGTTTTAGAGTAGTTTCCGCTTTTTTATTGTCAATAAAACTCATTGATTGAATTCCTTGATGCAATTTCTCAGCATAATCAATCACTTTTTCAGGAGTAGAATGATACACTTCTTGCAATTGACCAAGAGTTTCCATCCATTCTTGTTTTCTGAAATAAGTTCCGCCCCAAATGGGTCTTCCGTCGGGAAGTGCAACCACATTTAACGGCCATCCGCCACGACGGGTTATCAGCTGAACCGCTTTCATATAAACGGCATCTACATCAGGTCGTTCTTCGCGATCTACTTTGATGTTGACAAAACTTTTATTCATAACATCGGCGACTTCTTGGTCTTCGAAACTTTCGTGTTCCATCACGTGACACCAATGGCAAGCCGAATATCCAATACTTATAATTATGAGGCTATTTTTCTCTTTGGCTTCAGCCAATGAATTGGCATTCCACGCTTTCCAATGCACAGGATTATTGGCGTGTTGCAACAAATACGGACTGCTTTCTTGAGAAAGTAAATTCATTTTTTAAGTTTTAATCAATCTGAAATCTGCAATCTAAAATATTAAGCGTTTATGGCTTCAACCTTTATGTTGTCATCGTTTAGCATGCTTTTCAGCATATTTTCGATGCCACTTTTGAGAGTGAAAGTAGAAGAAGGACAACCGCTACAAGCTCCTTGAAGGATAACTTTTACTGTTTTATCACTTTCATCATAGGATTCAAAAGCAATATTTCCACCATCGGCTTGTACGGCAGGTTTTACATATTCTTCTAAAATATTGATGATTTGTTGTGAAGTAACATCCAAATGATCAAATTCTAGAGTTTTAGTTTTTTCTTGTTCAGCTTTGGCTACAATGATACTTTCGTCAAGAACAGTTCCTCCGTTTTCGATGTATTGTTTGATAAATGTTCTTAATTCTAAAGTGATTTCACCCCAATTAGCGACTTCATATTTGGTTACCGAAATATAATTTTCATCGATAAAGATTTCTTTCACATACGAAAATTTGAATAATTCTTTTGCCAATGGCGAAGCTGCCGTTTCGTCAATATTTTTAAATTCGACAGGGCTTTTGGTCAACATTCTACTTACCACAAATTTCAACGCGGCAGGATTTGGAGTGGATTCTCCATAAACGGTTATCGGTTGTTTTTGCGATTTGTTTTCAGATGGCGTAATGATTATTCCGCCATTGGCAACAAAGGTTTCAATTTGTTCAGCCACGGCATCTTTGACATCTTCCCATTCGACAATGCTAAATTTTTCGATGGCTATAAAATTGCCAGAAACATATACAGTTTTTACAAATGGCAAGTAAAATAATTGCTGTGCTAGAGGAGAATTCTTGGTTTCGTCGATGTTTTTATACTCGAAACTCTCATTTTTAGTTATAAAATCTTCGAATTCGAATTTTAATATGCTTGGATTTTGCGTTTCTTTGGTAACAATTTTAGACATAATTTTTTAATTTTGTACAAAAATAACAAAGATATTTTCTAGTATTAACTATATTTGATTTTTTATAGAATAAATTAACTTTAATGACGTTTTTAGTTAAATTGTATTTCTTTATTTTAAAATAGTTCTACCTTTACCGCAATATCTAAAAACAATAGCTTTTTGATGTATCATAAATTTAAGATTTTTATAGTTCTATTTTTCATAGTTCAAAATATTTTTTCTCAACAAGGAATTCCTGTGTACTCCGACTACTTATCGGACAATTATTATTTGCTTCATCCCTCGATGGCAGGCGCTGCCAGTTGTGATAAAATAAGACTTACTGCAAGAAAGCAATGGTTTGATCAGACCGATGCTCCAGCGCTTCAGACCTTGAGTTATAATGGAAGAGTAGGCGAAAAATCAGGAGTGGGAATTATACTTTTTAATGACAAAAACGGGTATCATTCCCAAAAAGGAGCAAAATTGACCTATGCACATCATCTAATGTTTTCGAGAGATGATTTTGATTTGAATCAACTCTCTTTTGGTATGAGTGCTGATTTTTTTCAAAGCCAATTGGATGAAACCGAGTTTTTACAATCAGGCGATTTTGATCCAATTATTAACGGAATTATTGTTCAAGATGCCTCCTATTTTAATCTTGACATTGGTGCTTCTTATAATTATCTTGATTTTTATGTTCACGGAACAGTTCAGAACGTGATTGAATCTAAGAGAAAAATTTACACTGAATTTGAAAGTTCTAATTTACGAAAATACCTCCTGAGTGCTGGATTTGTTTTTGGAGATAAGGAGAAAATTTTATTGGAACCATCATTGATGTTTCAATTAGTAGATTTTACGAAAGAAAAATCTATTGATATTAATTTGAAAGCTTATAAAAGTGTCGATTTTGGTAAACTTTGGGCTGCATTATCTTATCGCACTAGTTTTGATGGCGCTGAATATCTTAGTGGTAATGTTGTTTCCTCGCAGAAATTAACTTATTTAACGCCAGTTTTAGGGGTTAATTATAAAAACTTCATGTTTGCGTATACGTATTCTAAACTTTCTGGTGATGTGAATTTTGACACAGGTGGTTTCCATCAAATTACTTTTGGAATAGATTTGTTTTGCAAACCTGAAAAATATGAGTGCAATTGTCCCGCCATTAATTAGTCCTGCAATTCAAATAATTTTACTTTTTCTACAATGTTAATAAAAACTGTAAACGGAAAAACACCTAGTATTCCCGCAGATTGTTATGTAGCTGAAAACGCTACGATTGTTGGTGATGTTTGCTTTGGACATTCTTGTAGCGTATGGTTTAATGCTGTTGTTAGAGGCGATGTTCATTTTATCACCATTGGAAATAAAGTAAATATTCAAGACGGAGCAATTATTCATTGTACCTATAAAAAACATCCAACAATCATTGGAAACAATGTTTCTATTGGTCACAATGCGATGGTTCATGGTTGTGTGATTCACGACAATGTTTTAATAGGAATGGGAGCAATTGTGATGGATAATTGCATTGTAAATAGTAATTCTATAATTGCAGCAGGCGCTGTTGTTACTCAAAACACGGTCGTTGAATCTGGAAGTATTTATGCTGGGGTTCCTGCAAAAAAGGTAAAAGATATTGATCAATCTGATTTTGCTGGAGAAATCGAACGCATAGCCAATAATTATGTGATGTATTCGGGTTGGTACAAAACAGAAGAATAATCTATTTTTTTAGAATTTTTTTTCAATTACTTCATATTGTTTTCCTAAAATTTCAGAAAGCACTTGAGGTTGATTATTTGTATAAAATATTGGCTCCCTATTTTTTAAATTTGACAATCCTACTTTTTCCTTCAAAACATTTTGAGTCTGTCGTGCCACAGCTTCACCCGAATCTATTATTTGAATATGAGTTGGAAGAATTTTTTTGATTTGAGGAATTAGATAGGGGTAATGGCTGCATCCTAAAACAAGGTAATCAATGTTGGCATCAATCATTGGAGTTAAATAGGATTGAAGTAATTTTGTCATTTCACGTGAGTTTATTTCACCATTTTCAATGAGCGGAACTAGTCCGTGTCCTACCTGTTCAATAATTTTTGTGTTGTGAAACTTTTCGACATTATTATTAAAAAGTTCACTGTTTAGAGTTCCTTGTGTTGCCAAAATTCCAATGGTTTGTGTTTTAGAATGAGTCGCGGCTGGTTTTATCGCAGGCTCTATTCCAATAAAGGGAACGTTGTATTTATTTCTTAATTCCTGAATAGCATTTGTTGTTGCAGTATTGCATGCCACTACAATTAATTTGCAGTCCATATCGAGCAAAAGTTCGGTATTTTTACAACTTAGCGCTATTATTTCTTTTTTTGATTTTTGACCGTAAGGTGCGTTTTTACTATCCGCTAAATATATTGTTTTTTCGTCGGGAAGTAATTGATGAATTTCAGACCATATAGAAGTTCCTCCAATGCCAGAGTCAAAAATTCCTATGGGTTTATTGTTAATCATAGTAACAAAGTTAGTTTCAACTTTTTTAAAAACCTACAAATTGGAGGTATAAAAAACGCTCAACCAATTAAATTAGTTGAGCGTTTACACCTGAAGATTTATTTTTATTAAAAACCTAGATCTTTTTTTACGTCTAAAGTCAAGTTAGGACCGTCAGCAAGTAGTAAAGTTGAACCATCAAGAACATACTGAAAACCTTTCGCTTTACCCACTTTTTGGATAGCTGCTCTTACTTTTTCGTAAATTGGTTTTGTTATTTCTTCTTGTTTGGTTTGCAATTCTTTTTGTGCGTTTTGACCAAAATCTTGGATTCTTTTTTGCATATCTTGAACCTCTTTTTGACGTTCAGCATTTACAGCATCAGTAACGGTTGCTGCTTCGGCGTCATATTTCGCCAATTTAGCTTTAAATTCTTCGGCCATTTTTTTGTAATCTGCATCGTAAGTTGCGCTTAATTTTTCTAGTTGTTTTTGGGCATCAATCATTGCCGGCATTTTAGTCATTATGTCGCTTACATCAACATGTGCAGTTTTTGCTTGAGCATTAATTGTTTGGCTAGCTACTAAAAAAAGTATTGCAGCAATTAGTAAAGTT
Organism: Flavobacterium psychrophilum; assembly: GCA_945866505.1. Lineage (GTDB taxonomy): Bacteria > Bacteroidota > Bacteroidia > Flavobacteriales > Flavobacteriaceae > Flavobacterium > Flavobacterium psychrophilum_H. The sequence continues at coordinate 601 of CAMBHH010000132.1, read as the reverse complement.
TTGATTTGTTTCATCTTTTTAAAATATTAATTAATTATTGTTTGTATTCTCTTTTGTTGTTTTTAATTTTTCTTCATTAGCTTTGTTAGCAGCTTCTCTATCTTCGAGTATTTTTTTCTTTTTTTCTTCCAAAGTTTTTTTGCGTTCCTCAATTGTTTTTGCTCTAGCTTCAGCTTGTTTTTGTTTTGCTTCTTCCGCAGTTGTTTTAGCTGTCGCTTCTTTATTCAAAGTTGTTTCTGCTTTTTCGTCCCCCTTTACGACATTCTCAGAAACCGTGCCAGTTTTTTTAGCGTCTAAAGCTTGTTTCCTTTTTTCTTCTTGTGCTTTTTTATTTTCTTCTACCGCTTTTTTACGATCATCTAGTGTTTTTGCCCTAGCGTCGGATTGTTTTTGTTTTGCCTCTGCAGCTACTGCAGCATTAGCATCTTGGCTTTTTGCATCAGGGTTTGATGTTGCATTATCAGCATTGGTTGTTTTAGGAAGTGCAGCTGTTTTTTTTGCAGCCCTTTCTTCTAGAATTTGCTGTCTTCTTTCCTCTGCTGCTTTTTTCTTGTCATCAATAGCTTGTTGTCTAACTCTTAGCGTTTCAGCTCGTTCATCT
>CAMBHH010000131.1 GCA_945866505.1 Flavobacterium psychrophilum | reverse complement strand
TAAAGAGGAATATATCAATATGGTTAAAGAAGCCGATGAACGGATTTCATCAGGAAAATATACAACTATTGAAGATTTAGAAAAAGAAATCGAGAATTGGTAATATGCAAAAGCCAATTTTGATACTTTGGGACAATAAAGCTAAATCTGATTTAAAATTAATATTTGAATTTATTAAATTAAAATCTCTTCAAGGAGCGAAAAATGTCGTTATGGACATTGTAACTCAAAGTAAAAATATTTATTTTGTTGAGCAATATCAGGTTGATGAGTTTTTGGGAGAACCTTACCGAAGAATGATTGTTAGAGATTACAAAATTATTTATAAAATTCATTCCCAAACGGAAATCCGTATTCTTCAAATTTTTGACACTCGTCAAAACCCAATAAAAATCAAAAAATAATTACTGAATATTTGTTTAAAATTAAATAATGAAATATAAAATGCTAGTGGTCGATATGGACGATACCTTGTTGACCGACGACCACGAAATCTCAAGTGAGAATAAGGAAATGCTTTTGAAAGCTCAGGAAATGGGCATCTATGTAGTTTTGGCTTCAGGAAGACCAACCTCCGCAATGATTGAATATGCGAAAGAATTGCAATGCGATATCAATAATTCTTATATGATTTCATTCAATGGTTCTACGATTATAGATTTAAAAGATGACAAAGTTCTTTTTGAACATTCATTAACCAAAGAACAAATTCATTCCATTTACGATTTTAGTCAAGAAAACAACACGCACATTATCACGTACTTAGATGGAAAAATAATCAGCGAGCGACATTTGGAATACATTGATATCGAAAGTACGATCACCGGTTTAGAATTGGTCATTGTTCCTAGTTTTAAGGATACTGTAACTACTTCGGCGGTGAAATGTTTGTTGCTAGAGGAACCTAGTTATCTTAAAACGGTCGAGCCGCTTTTAAAAACTGCTATGCCCGACTTGAGTGTTTGTATGTCAAAACCTTTTTTCCTTGAAGCTGCACCTTATGGCGTTCACAAAGGCGCTGCCGTTCAAATTCTAGCAGAAAAACTAAACATTCTTTCAAGCGAAATCATAGCGATTGGAAATGCCGGAAATGATTTAACAATGGTTCAATATGCCGGATTAGGTGTCTGGGTTGATAATGTCGATGATGATTTACGAGAATTTGGCGATGTAATTGTGGCTTCAAATAATAATCACGGTGTTGCCGAGGTGGTTCGGAGGTTTATTTTGGAATAGCAAAAAATTAGTGCCAAAATTTATTGTTGTAAAAAGTTTCAATTTTGAGCTTTTTTTTAGTTTCTAATTGGATATTGGAAATATTTCTATATTACTAAAATTGCCCAATTCCTTATTTAAACTATCTTTGCCACTTTTAATTTTTTAGCGGTTTAAAGTTTCTAACTTCTACCATCTAATCTCTAACTTAAACCAATGATTACAGTCAACGATATCTCCGTTCAATTTGGCGGAACTACTTTATTTAGCGATGTTTCTTTTGCTATCAACGAAAATGATAAAATTGCCCTTATGGGTAAAAATGGAGCAGGAAAATCAACACTTTTAAAGATTATTGCGGGCCAAAGCAAACCTTCAACAGGTAATATTTCGGCACCAAAAGAAGCGGTAATTGCATATTTACCACAGCATTTATTGACTTCAGATGGCGCAACGGTTATGGAAGAAACATCCAAAGCTTTTGGAGAAATCTTTAGTATGAAAGCTGAAATCGATGAAATCAACGAGCAACTAACCGTTCGCACCGATTACGAAAGTGATTCGTATATGAAATTAATCGAAAGAGTTTCCGACTTGAGCGAGAAATTCTATGCTATCGAAGAAGTCAATTATGAAGCAGAGGTAGAGAAAATATTAACTGGTTTGGGTTTTGAACGTGAAGATTTTACGCGTCAAACCTCTGAGTTTTCGGGTGGTTGGAGAATGCGAATCGAATTAGCCAAAATCCTTTTGCAAAAACCAGATTTGATTTTATTGGATGAACCTACCAACCATATGGATATCGAAAGTATTCAATGGTTGGAGGATTTCTTGATTAATTCTGCCAAAGCGGTTGTGGTCATTTCGCATGATAGAGCTTTTGTCGATAATATTACCAATCGAACTATTGAAGTGACGATGGGACGAATTTATGACTACAAAGCCAAATATTCTCATTATTTGGAACTCAGAAAAGACCGTCGCATGCATCAACAAAAAGCCTATGATGAGCAACAAAGAATGATTGCCGACAATAGAACTTTTATTGACCGTTTCAAAGGAACATTTTCTAAAACTGATGCGGTTCAATCTCGGGTTAAAATGCTCGAAAAATTGGTTATCGTTCAGGTTGATGAAGTTGATACTTCTGCATTAAAATTGAAATTTCCACCGGCAGCGCGATCGGGACAATATCCTGTAATTGTTAAAGAAATGTCGAAATCTTACGGAGACCACGTGGTTTTCAAAGATGCCAATATCGTAATTGAAAGAGGTCAAAAAGTGGCTTTCGTAGGGAAAAACGGAGAGGGAAAATCGACGATGATCAAAGCTATTATGAAAGAAATAAGCGTTGATTCTGGTTCAGCAGAAATTGGTCATAATGCTCAAATTGGTTATTTTGCTCAAAATCAAGCTGCTTTATTAGATGAAAATGCAACTATTTTTGAAACCATCGATGATGTTGCGGTTGGTGATGTTCGTACGAAGATTAAAGATATTTTGGGAGCCTTTATGTTTCACGGTGACGATGTGACCAAGAAAGTTAAAGTACTTTCGGGTGGAGAGAAAACGCGTTTGGCAATGATAAAATTACTATTGGAACCGGTAAATTTATTGATTCTAGATGAGCCTTCGAATCATTTGGATATGAAAACCAAAGACATAATTAAAGACGCTTTGCGTGATTTTGACGGAACTTTAATCTTGGTTTCGCACGATAGGGATTTCTTGGATGGATTAGCAACTAAAGTTTTCGAATTTGGAAACAAAAGAGTAAAAGAACATTTTGAAGATATTGCGGGTTTCTTGGCACACAAAAAAATGGAGAATTTGAGAGAGATTGAGAAATAAAATTTTTTGGTACAATTTTAAACTAAGAAACCGTCGCAATAATTGAGACGGTTTCTTTCTTTTGTAATAATTATTTTATTTTACTGCAGCTGGCATATCAGATGCAGCAATGTCTCTAATGCACACATATTTACCATTTCTTTTTTCGAAGACACTGAAATAGTTCCCGCTATCAATTTTTGCATCTGTTGAATCTACGAGTTTGAATTGTCCAATTTCAGTGACATTAATTCCATCATTTGAAACGTGTACTTCATTGGTTTTAAATGAAATTTTTATGCCGCTTCCCATACCTTGAATATCAGTACTCAAGAATTTCAAAATGGATTCTTTCCCTACAAGTGGATTCCTTCCTATAAAAAAGCTTTGTGCATCATCAGCATAATAGGTAATACTATCTGTGTTTTTTGTGTTGTAATGCGTAGCAAAAGTATTCTCAATGGCTTGAATTTCCATTTTTATTTGCTCTTTATCGACGGTTGGCGCAACAGTTGCTTCTTCGCTTTTCTTATTGCAAGCAATAGATAAAATTGCAATGATGGTCATTAATCCCAATATTGAAATCTTGTTTTTCATAATTTTTGTAAGTTTTAAATTATTTAAAATGAGTTTTAAAAAAAAATAGTGTAACAAAAATAGTCTAATATAATACAATAATTTATTTTTTCTAAAAAATTTTAAAAAAACTGTACAAATAGTATTGAATTGCAATTGCTTCTAATCTCTCTCTACTATCTATCTGTAAAATTACTATTGGAAAGTAAATATTAAAAATTAAGAAAAATTATGAAGTAAAAAAGATTTATTTGTAATTTAGCATTTATAATATTGTTTTAATTTTAAATAAAAAATATGAAAAGTAGTTTTTTAGCCATTACTGTCGTAGTAATTAGTTTTTTGAGTTTACCTATTTTTTCACAAACCAAAGACCAACCGGTATCATTAGGATTGCCTGGCGACAATCTTGATCTTTATGCAGTAATGGAAATTTTTCAAAAATCAAAAACCATAGAAGATTTTGAAAAATCGTTAAATGCAGAAAAAGACGGAATCAATAATTTAGATTTAAATAATGATAAAAAAGTTGATTTTATTAAAGTTGTTACCGATAAAGATGGAGATTCTTTCTCATTTATTCTTCAAGTTGCTGTGAGTAAAACAGAAACCCAAGACGTTGCTGTTATTTTTGTTTCAAAAGATGCTGCAATTCAAATTGTAGGTGATGAAGATTTATATGGAAAAAATTATGTGATTGAACCTAAAGGCTCTGGGTCTTCTAGTACTGTAAATCCTGGTTATTCCAAAGGAGAAACTATGAATCTTCCAACGACAACGACTACCAATACTACTACTACGGTTATTGTACAATCACCGCCAATCGTGCAATATGTGTATTCGCCAGCATATGTACCTTATTATTCTCCTTTCTATTTTGGATTTTACCCACCTTATTTCCGTCCTTGGATTCCAATAACATATGGTATTTATTGGTCAAATCATTACCATTATCACGGAGGCTATTACGGCGGGTATCACGGATCGGTTAATATCAATATTAATAATTCTAACCATTATAATAACTATACTAATAACTCCAGAAATAGATCTACTACTGTAAATAATTACAACAGAAATGGGAATTATACAAATAATGGAAATAGAGCTAATGGAAATTTAAATAATAATAGGGCTAATAATGGTGGGGCAACTCGTTCTACAAATACTAATGGTAGTAGAGAGAGCACCAGACCTAATTCTACTTCCACGAGACAGGCAACTCCCTCTTCTCGTCCTTCAAATGGAAATTTGCCATCTACAAGACCAACAACTCCATCAACTTCTCCATCAACGCGTCAGTCGGGATCATTTAACAATAATTCTCGCCCTTCAAATGCTGCTAGTTCATTTAATAACAGTAGTAATCGCAGCACAAGTGGTGGCCGCAGTGGAGGCGGAAGCAGTCGAAGTGCAGGTGCAGGAGTATCGCGCGGTGGCGGTGGCCGCAGATAATCAAAAAAAAAAAACGATTATATTTTTTTATAAAGAGAGGCTGTTTCATTTTGTTGAAACAGCCTCTCTTTCTCATAATCGAATTCCTGGAGGCAGCAACTCTTTGTAAATGGGGTTCTTTTTGAAGAAAACTACAATTTTGGGAAGTATCGGAACTACTTTTAGTTTTCTTTCGATTGCAATCGTCATAATCTCTTTGAGAAAATTTGAAATAAAAATTTCGTCGTCAAAAGAATCGGGAACATTAATTTTTGTCAAAAATATTTTTTTTTCCTGAAATGAATATTCGATAGTAACTACGCCTTTTTCGGTTATGGTTTCAAATTGTCTGGCAAAAGGATTGTCTTTAACCTCAATAATGACTTTAGTATCCATGCTCTTTTATGTATTTCATTATCGCCTTATCCAATAGTGCTAACTACTTTTGAATTAAGTCTAAATTAATTATTTAAATCTTTATAAAACCATAGCAACAAAGATATCGATTTGATTTTCAATATCACATGATTTTTGGTTGAATCTTAGTATCGTTTGCTACTTGCACGACAGTACCAAGTGAAAAAAATCCTTTGAACAAAAACGTCAAAATAAAATATAATCGGGCTGGCAGTCATAATTTATTGGTAAAATTAGATTCAAATTTAATTGGATTCCGATATAATAAGTAACTTTAAGCCAAATCTGAAGCAATAATTCGAATTGCTTTAAAACAAACAATATGAGTAAAATCCCGGTTTATTTTATGCCTGGTTTGGCTGCAAGTGCTCAAATCTTTGAACGAATTGCACTTCCAACTGCTATTTTTGAAACTTTACTTTTAGAATGGGAAATCCCTTTGGATAATGAAACTTTACGTCAGTATGCCAAAAGAATGGCAAATAAGATTACACAACCTAATCCAGTATTGATTGGAGTATCTTTTGGTGGAATTTTGGTTCAGGAAATGGCACAATTTATTAGTGCTCGAAAAATCATTATTATTTCGAGTGTCAAAACTAATCTGGAGTTTCCTTTGAGAATGAAAGTCGCAAAAACTACAAAGGCCTATAAATTAATTCCAACAACTTTATTTTCCAATATTGACAGTCTTTCCCAATTTTCTTTTGGTGAAAAAATAAATCAGCGGCTCAAATTGTATGAAAAATTTCTTCGTGTTAGAGACAAACGTTATTTAGATTGGGCTGTAGAACAGGTAATTTTATGGGAAAGAACCATTGTAGATGAAACTGTAATTCATATTCATGGAGATGAGGATGATGTTTTTCCGATAAAAAATATTCAAAACTGTATTATTGTAAAAGGAGGAACCCATGTCATGATATTAACCAAATACAAGTGGTTGAATGAAAATCTACCTAAGATTATTTTGGAATAAAAAAGGCGATTAGATTTTGCTCTAATCGCCTTTTTTTTGGATTATATTTTCTTCATCTGCTCCTTCATCATTTTAATCTGATCGGTCAGCATGTTTTGTTTGTCTAATTTTTTAGCTTCATTCAGTAAGTTTGTCGCTTCTAATTTCCTTCTTCTACTCATTGCTATTCCAGCAAGATTCAATTTAGCAACAGCCAAATCCATATCCATTGATAATCCCAATTCAATAGCTTTTTTGAAATATTTTTCAGATTGATTCAAATTCGTTTGAGAAAGCATAATACCGTGCAAATAATTAAAATAACCTTGTTGCTTTCTGACCAACGCTTTTTCTGGGTTTTTGATGTAAGCCAACCATTTTTTGGCTCCCTCAAAATCTTGCTTTCTTAATTTTAAGAATGCCAATAATATAAATTCATTTTTAAAGTAAAGAAAAATTGGAAAAACAGTCAATAATATAAGAAAGATTCCGTTACCAATATTTGACTCGGTAAACTGCCAAACCCCTGCAACTATAAGAAAACCAGCAATAATAAGTTTGATATTTTTGTGAAACATAGTGTATAAATTTATAGCAGCAAAGATAGTAAAAGGAATTAAAAAAAAAATTATAAAACCACTTGCCAGAAATAAAAGTCTTTGTATATTTGCACTCGGTTTTAGAGTAACGATTATTCAGACCACAATGACATCGTAAATACATTTTTTAAAGATACAAAGCAATGAGCAAAAGAACGTTTCAACCATCGAAAAGAAAAAGAAGAAATAAGCACGGATTTATGGACAGAATGGAATCTGCAAATGGAAGAAAAGTGCTAGCTCGTCGTAGAGCAAAAGGAAGACACAAATTGACTGTTTCTTGCGAACCAAGACATAAAAAATAATGATTAGAAATAATCAATATCAAGGCGTTGCTATTTTTTAGTAACGCCTTTTTTTATACTTTATCGTTAAAAAAATTTCAGGTTCAGGATTTAATGTTACAGAATTGACAAAAAATCAGGAACTTTGAACAAAAATAAAACCACAAACTACTATACAATGCCAAAAGACAACTCTATAAAATCGGTTTTAATAATAGGTTCAGGTCCAATCGTTATTGGTCAAGCGTGCGAATTTGATTATGCTGGTTCACAATCGGCACGTTCTATTCGTGAAGAAGGAATCGAAGTAATCCTTATTAATTCAAATCCAGCAACCATTATGACCGATCCATCGATGGCCGATCACATCTATTTGTTGCCACTTACCACTAAATCGATTATAAAAATATTAAAAGAACATCCTCAAATCGATGCTGTTTTACCTACAATGGGTGGACAAACTGCTTTGAATCTTTGTTTAGAAGCTGACGAAAAAGGAATTTGGGCAGATTTTGGAGTAAAATTAATTGGAGTTGATGTCAATGCTATCAATATTACTGAGGATCGGGAACAGTTTAAACAGTTACTTAAAAAAATAAACGTACCTTCTGCACCAGCAGAAATATGTACTTCCTATCTTCGAGGCAAAGAAATTGCACAGGAATTTGGGTTTCCATTGGTTATCCGTCCTTCATTTACTTTGGGCGGAACTGGAGCTGCTATTGTCTATAAAAAAGAAGATTTCAACGAGCTTTTAACTCGCGGGTTAGAAGCTTCACCTATTCACGAAGTCTTGATTGACAAAGCTTTAATGGGCTGGAAGGAGTATGAATTGGAATTGTTGAGAGATAAAAACGATAATGTGGTAATTATCTGTTCTATCGAAAATATGGATCCAATGGGAATTCATACTGGAGATTCCATAACGGTGGCGCCAGCAATGACATTGTCCGACACAACTTTTCAAAAAATGCGCGACTATGCGATTTTGATGATGCGCAGTATTGGAAATTTTGCGGGAGGATGTAACGTACAATTTGCTGTTTCGCCCGACGAAAAAGAAGATATTGTAGCTATTGAAATCAATCCTCGTGTCTCTAGATCCTCAGCATTGGCATCAAAAGCAACGGGTTATCCTATCGCAAAAATTGCTTCGAAACTTGCTTTGGGTTATAATCTTGATGAATTACAAAACCAAATCACCAAATCAACTTCGGCCTTGTTCGAACCGACTTTAGATTATGTTATTGTAAAAATACCACGTTGGAACTTTGATAAATTTGAAGGTGCCGATAGAACTTTGGGACTTCAAATGAAATCCGTGGGTGAGGTTATGGGAATTGGACGTTCGTTCCAAGAAGCCCTTCACAAAGCCACCCAATCTTTGGAAATCAAAAGAAATGGATTGGGAGCTGACGGAAAAGGATATACCAACTATGAACAAATTATAGAGAAACTGACCTTTGCCAGTTGGGATCGCGTTTTTGTAATTTATGATGCCATTGCTTTGGGAATTCCTTTGAGTCGAATACACGAAATTACTAAAATTGATATGTGGTTTTTGAAACAATATGAGCAATTATATACTTTGGAGAAAGAAATCTCTAGTTTAAAATTGGAAACTTTGCCAAGAGAATTGCTACTGGAAGCCAAACAAAAAGGCTTTGCCGACAGACAAATTGCTCATATGTTGGGTTGTTTGGAAAGTCAAATTCACGCTCTGAGAATGTCGATGAACATCAATCGCGTATTCAAATTGGTGGATACTTGTGCTGCTGAGTTCAAAGCTTTAACTCCGTATTATTACTCTACTTTTGAAGCCGAAATCGAAAAAGCAAATGGCGAGCGATATGTTCACAACGAAAGTATCGTCACCGAAAAGAAAAAAATAATTGTTTTGGGTTCAGGACCAAACAGAATTGGACAAGGAATAGAATTTGATTATTCTTGTGTGCACGGAGTTTTAGCTGCCAAAGAATGTGGTTATGAAACCATAATGAT
>CAMBHH010000130.1 GCA_945866505.1 Flavobacterium psychrophilum | reverse complement strand
GTGGTTATTGCGGCGGGGCTCACCTCTTCCCATCCCGAACAGAGTAGTTAAGCCCGCCTGCGCAGATGGTACTGCAGTTATGTGGGAGAGTATGTCGTCGCCTTTCTTTTGAAAAACCCTGTTTCGTTAGAAACAGGGTTTTTTGTTTTTGATTGAAGGTGGTTATGGATCAATCCTAAAACGGACCAATCCTAAAACCTGTGGAGCAGTAAAAATTAAGCATAAATATTAGTTAGTCAAAAAAGGAAAAAATCGCTATATTTTATTACTTTCCAAAAAGGCAACTAATTTAGTTTATCAACTGGTTACTAAAAACTGTCCACCATTATGCGGACAGGTTCGCTGACCACTTTTTTAAAGGTTTTTGACAAACGTTTTTCTTCTACAATGAATCCTTGGATCAAAATTTTTCCATAAATTATGTATGGCATGATTTTCTTCTAGTTCCGGAGTTCGAATGCAATTGATTATTCCTTTTTCTGAAAAAGTTTTAAAATATTCGTCAAAAATAATGGCTGTTACACCTTTATTTTGGTATTCAGGGTGAACGCCAATAAGGTAAAAAACAACGTCTTTGCTGTCTTTTCTTGCCTTGAGCAAATGATAAAATCCAAAAGGGAAAAGTTTGCCTTCGGCTTTTTGTAATGCTTCCGAAAAACTTGGCATTACAATGCTGAAAGCTACAATATCCCCGTTTTTGTCCATCACAAATTTGATGTATTCCGGATTAATAAAACTGATGTATTTCTTCTTAAAATATTCTTTTTGAACGTCGGTAATAGCGACAAAAGAAGATAAATTGGCATAAGAATTATTAAACAAATCAAACATTTTGTCCACATAAGGCATGATGTCTTTTGTTTTGGTAAAGGTCAAACTTGTCAGTTCGTATCGTTTTTTGATTAAGGCTTGCGCTTTCAAAAAGAATTCAGGTTTCACATTCGAAAAAGGAAAAATACTTTCTATAAATTCTTTCTCTTTGACAAATCCCAATTGTTCTAAATGAGTTGCAAAATAGGGATGATTGTACCAAGTAATCATGGTTCCTATTTCGGCAAAACCTTCGGTGAGAACGCCTACTTTGTCTAGGTTAGAGAAACCCATTGGACCTTCAACGTGTTCTAAATTGTTTTTCAGACCTAGTTCATACACTTTTTCTAATAAAGCCTTGGTTACTTCGATGTTGTCAATCACATCAAACCAACCAAAACGAACTTTCCTCTTTTTCTGGTCATTTACTTCTCCCCAGTTGATGATTGCAGCAATTCTCCCAACTATTTCATTGCCCTTATAAGCCAAATAAAAATAAGCTTCTGCACTTTCGAAAGCGGGATTTTTAGTTTTGTCAAACGATTCTAATTCATCAGCAATGATGGGTGGAACCCAATATTTGTTGTCTTTGTATAAGGAGAAAGGAAATTTGACAAATTCAGTCATTTCCTTTTTTGTAATGGCTTCTTTTATGGCAATCATTAGTAATTATTAGTTGTTATCAAATTATCCTTTTTTGGTTTTCTTAGCTTTTTTTTGCGCTTTTTTATCTGCATCTCCAGTATTTACTTTCATTTTAACTTCTTTGTAGCCCGCATCATAACGCCAAGAAAATCCAATTCCACCATAAAGTATGGAGGGTGTGCTCTTCAAACTTGTACTTATTGAGGCGTCAATTTGCATATCATCATTAAGCAGATATGCCGCTCCACCGCGAACAATTGCATCACTATAAAAATCACTCATATATCCTTGATTTTCAATAAATCCAGACCAATTTTTGTTAATTCCTTTAGTTAAGGTAATGCCATATCCATAACTTGGAAAATCAGTTGCGATGTAATCAGCAATGATATTGGTTACAAAGACCCAACTTCCGTCACCCAAATGATTTTGGGCAATTATTATTATTTTGGGTGAAATTGCAGCTTCTGGAGAAAAATAATAAGGATTCTTAGCACTAGTAACATTTGCCCCAGCAAAAATCGAAACGGCAGGAATAAATTGATGCCAATTGAACGAATGATTGGCTTTCCAGCTGTATAAATTTACTTTTTTTTCGTAATTTTTGAATGGATCATAAATCAAATATTTTGCACCTATAATGGTTTGTTTGAAAGCTGATTTCTCGGGAAACACTATTGCCGGATTAAAAAATTCATATTGGTACTGCAAATCAGCAATTAATTCTAGTTTTTCCATAAACATTCCCCATCGTAGTGTCATATCAATACCAAATCCATTTGCATCATAGTTCAGAACACTATGATTTTCTTTGATGCCATAAATCCCAGATTCTAATTGAATGACTGATTTTCCAACTGCAAAAGCAGACATTGTTTCTCCTGGTCTATTTGAATTAATTTGATCGGTATATTGTGCGTAATGAATCGTTGAGAACATTAAAAATGTTATATTGACTAGGGTTTTGATTTTGAACATATAGTTGTTTTTATGTAAAAAGCTAATAACATATTTCAAATGTACTATAATTTATTATTTATTTAAGAACTATATTTTAATTTTGAACGATGGAATTGTTAATTTTACCAAAATTTTTTTAATTATGCAAGAAGCCTCATTTTTAGGATTTATAAAAACTTTAATTTATATAATTGCTATTTACTATATTATAAAATTTTTGGCAAGATTGTTTTTGCCTATATTAGTAAAAAAAGTAGTTGAAAAGACCGGTGAAAATTTTCAGAAACAGCATCAAAATGGTCGCGGTACTTCGTGGCAAAAAAACCAAAAAAACGATGAAGTTATTATTGATACTTCCAATGCAAAAAAACCTCGTGAAACCAAAAAAGTCGGGGAATATGTTGATTACGAAGAAATAGATTAAAGGCCTACAAATCCCTCTTGAGATATTATTATAAATAAAGATTGTTTTTTTACTAATCTAAAATCTATCCCGATAGCTATCGGGACTAAAATTAAAAAATGAAGCAACTTCAAAAGTTATATCCGCACGCCCTTGTCCTACTTGGATTTGTATTAATTTCTCTCATTTATTTTTATCCTGTACTGCAGGGAAAACAAATTTTACAATCGGATATTGCTCAATACACCGGAATGGCCAAGGAGCAAAACGACTTTAGAGCTTCAGATCATCAGGAACCTTTTTGGACTAATTCGGCTTTTGGAGGAATGCCAACCTATCAATTGGGAGCCAAATATCCAAACGATTATGTTGGAATGATTGACGATGCTATTCGTTTTTTACCGCGGCCTGCCGATTATTTATTCTTGTATTTCTTAGGTTTTTATGGCTTACTACTGGTTTTGAAAGTCGATCCTCTCAAAGCATTTTTTGGGTCTCTTGCTTTTGGATTTTCCACTTATCTAATAATAATTCTAGGTGTTGGACATAATGCCAAAGCGCACGCCATTGGCTATATGCCATTGGTTATTGCGGGTTTTATAATGGTTTTTCAAAAGAAGTATGTTTGGGGCGGATTGCTTACAATGTTTGCCGTAGCTCTAGAAATCAACGCCAATCACTTTCAAATGACTTATTATTTGTTGTTTTTCTTGTTGATATTGTCGGGATATTTTATTTATCAAGCTGTTAAACAAAAGGAATACAAATCGCTGTTGACGTCCTTTGGTGTTTTTGTAATTGCGGGAATTTTTGCTCTTGGTGCCAATGCCACAAACTTATTAGCTACAGCCGAATACGCAAAATTCAGTACTCGTGGAAAAAGTGAATTGACTTATTCTCCTGATGGGTCGAAAAAGGTCGAAAACAGTGCTTTGTCTCGAGAATACATTACCGAATACAGTTACGGAATCGCCGAAAGTTTCAATTTGATTGCACCACGACTTTTTGGTGGCGGTAACAGCGAAAAATTGAATTCAGATTCGAGTGTTTATAAATTTATGACGCAATATGGAGCCTCGCCAGAAGAGGCACAACAAATTACAGAAAGCTATGGTTTTACCTATTGGGGAAAGCAACCTATCGTTGCAGCGCCAGCTTATATCGGAATTGTAATTTTCTTTTTAGGTGTTCTTGGATTGTACCACGACAACCGAAAAATTAAGTATGTTTTTCTTGCCGGTGCCTTATTCTCTTTGGTGTTGTCTTGGGGTAAAAACTTAGCTGTAGTAACCGATTTCTTTATAGATTTTGTTCCGATGTATGACAAGTTTAGAGCGGTTTCCTCTATTCAAGTCATTTTAGAACTTTGTTTTCCGGTGCTGGCTATTATGGGTTTGCAATCTTTTTTTACCCAAGAAAAAGAGCCACAATGGCCAAGTTTATGGAAATCCTGCGCCACTCTATTTGGATTGATAATAGGACTGTTTTTAATTAGAAGTTCGTTTGATTTTGTAGGTCAAATGGATTCGCAATTGTTGCAAATGTTTAGTCAAGGACAGGATAAAGCTTTTGGAACAGGATTTATTGACGCTTTAATTGAAGATAGAAAAAGCTTATATGCGGCAGATTTGTTGCGTTCGGGATTCTTTATTTTACTTGCTGCACTGGCTTTATGGATGTACACTAAAAATAAACTCGCACAAAATACTACGATAGTTATAATAGGTTTAGTAATGCTAATTGATTTGGTTCTAGTTGATAAAAAGTATGTTAATGCAACAGATTTTGTGAGCAAAAGAGAAGTCGAAGTTCCATTTCAGGAAACACCTGCCGATGCTCAAATTTTGCAAGACAAGTCACATTATAGAGTTTTTGAAGTTGACGGAAATCTTTCCAGTGCGAGATCATCTTTTTTCCATAAATCGATTGGAGGTTACAGTGCAGTAAAACCTCGAAGAATGCAACAATTATTCGATTATCAAATTGCCAAAAACAATATTGAGGTTTTGAATATGTTGAACGTAAAATACATTATTCAAACCGATTCAACAGGCGCTTCAGTACCTATTGTTAATTCGGATGCCAATGGAAATGCTTGGTTTGTGAAGGATTTAAAATTGGTTAATAAACCTGACGATGTAATGAAAGCTTTGGATAATTTAGACACCAAAAATGTTGCGGTTTTCAACGTACATCATTTTGGTTCTAAATTTGAGGATGCTCGTTTAAAAGAGAGTTGGGACAATACCGGGAAGATACAATTGGATGTTTACAAACCCAATTATCTTAAATATACATCTGAGAATGAAGGAAAAGGTATAGCGGTTTTCTCCGAAATTTATTATGAAAATGGATGGGATGCTTATGTAGATGGAAAGTTAACGGACCACTTTCTTGTAGATTATGTATTACGAGCGATGGAAGTCCCAGCAGGAAAACACACCATTGAATTCAAATTTGAACCACAAGTAGTAAAGACCGGAAGTATGATTACACTTATTAGTTCATTAGGAATGCTATTGTTATTGATTGGTGGGATTTATTTTGAGAACAGAAAAAGAGAGTAAAGAAAATAGAATATAGACTTTGTTTACCTTTGTTTTAAAATCTGCAAATCTTTTCCACAGGAAGTATAGTGAAAAGAAAACCAATGTCCTTTTTGTTGAACGTTTGGAGCGATTAGTTGAAATAATGGATCAATCTAATGGATGGAAAAGCAAGTATAAATAGTGTCAACTAGCTAAAGATGTTAATGAAAATTCAATAATTGTTAGTGAAAAATGAAACAGAAGCGAGATTCCTAAGGAATGAGAAATTGTTCGTGAAACCCGAAACCCAAAACTTGAAACCAGAAAAACTTCTCATCATAACTTATTATTGGCCTCCAGCTGGCGGGCCGGGTGTACAACGTTGGTTGAAATTTGTAAAATATTTACCAGATTTTGGTATCCAACCCATTGTTTACATTCCAGAGAATCCAACATATCCTATTGTAGATGAAAACTTGGTTAAAGAGGTTTCGGATATGGCTGTTATTTTAAAGCATAAGATTTTCGAACCCTATCAACTAGCTTCGTTTCTTTCGAAGAATAAAACTAAAAAGATCAGTTCCGGGATTATTCCTAACCAAAAAAAACAATCTTTTTTGGATAAGGTTTTTCTTTGGATTCGAGGTAATCTTTTTATTCCCGATGCGCGTGTTTTTTGGGTAAAACCTTCCGTGGCATTTTTGGAAAAATACATTTTGGAAAATAATATTGATACAATTGTCACGTCAGGACCACCGCATAGTTTGCATCTCATTGGATTGGATTTGAAGCAAAAATTGAATATAAAATGGTTCGCCGATTTCCGTGATCCTTGGACCACCATTGGCTATCATAAATCCTTACGATTGTCGAATTATGCGGCAAAAAAGCACAAAGATTTAGAATTTAAAGTGCTAAATTCTGCTGATACAATTATTGTTACGAGCAAAACCACCAAAAGGGAATTTCAAGCGATAACATCTAAACCAATATCAGTAATTACAAACGGTTATGACGCCGAAAATGTTGAGAAACAAAGCCTGGATTCTAAATTTTCTTTGGCACACATTGGTTCTTTTCTATCCGAAAGAAATCCGCAACTGCTTTGGGAATGTTTGGTTGAATTGCTTCAAGAAATTCCAGATTTTAAATCGCATTTGGAAATAAAATTAATAGGCTCAGTTAGTCAGGAAGTTTTGGAAACTATTTGCCGATTCGACTTAAATCCGTATCTGAATAATTTGGGATATGTTTCACATTCCAATGCGATTGCGCATCAGAGGAAGTCTCAGGTTTTATTGCTTATTGAGATTAATTCCGAAGACACTAAAAGTATTATTCCCGGAAAATTGTTTGAATATATGGTTTCAGGCAGACCAATTGTTGCGATTGGTCCGAATGGTTCTGACTTTGCTGAAATTATTACCAATACAAACACGGGCGTATTCTTCGATTATTCCGAGAAAATGAAACTAAAAAGTGTACTTTTGGGCTTTTATAATCAGTTTTTGGAAGGAAAACTACAATCGAATGCCGTTGGTCTACAACAATATTCGAGAAAGAGTTTAACCGAAAAATTGGTAAATGTTCTAACTTCCAGTATCTAACTTCTAACTTTTAAAATGGGAATAGTATTAAATCAGTCTTTTAAAAATACCATAATTACCTACATCGGTTTTGCGATTGGAGGGATTAATACCATTTATTTGTACCCAGTTTTTCTCGGTGCGACCTATTACGCTTTGTCAAATTACATCCTTTCGAGTGCCAATGTAATTATGCCCATTTTTGCTATTGGGATGCAAAATACTTTGGTCAAATTTTATTCACAGTATGAAACCAATGAAGAACGATCAAGGTTTCTATCTTTCACGGTATTGTTTCCTTTTTTGGTAATCATCCCCATGTTATTGATAGGTTTTTATTTTTATGATGATATTTTAATGTTCCTATCTAAAAAGAATATTATCGTTAAAAAGTTTATTTGGCTTATTCCATTTATTGGATTGTGCATGGCTTATTTCGAAATTTTTTATGCTTGGTTGCGGGTTCATATGCATTCTGTTTTTGGAAATTTCATCAAAGAAGTAGGATTAAGAACCGCCTCATTGCTTTTGTTAATAGGTGTGTATTACAATTTAATTACGGTCGAGGGGTTTGTTTATGCAACCGCCGTTGTTTATCTTTTGGCACTTTTGGTTACAATGTTTTACGCTTTTAGTATTCAGAAACCTGTTTTTCAGTTCGAAATACCAAAAAACGCTAAGGATGTTTTGACCTATACTTTTTATATTATTTTATCGGGTAGTGTAGCCAATTTGCTATTAGATGGTGATAAAATGATATTAAACCAATATATGATTATAGAAAATATTGCGTACTATTCGGTTGCAACTTATATCGCTTTAGTGATTTCGGTTCCTAGTCGCTCGATGCATCAAATTGTGTATCCAATTACAGCAAAATTAATGCACGAAAACAAGCACGAAGAAATGAATATCTTGTACAAGAAGACATCAATTAATCTTCAAATAGTAGGTGGTTACGTGATGCTAGGCATTTTTGTAAATATAAACAAGCTATACGAAATGGTTCCGC
Source organism: Flavobacterium psychrophilum (assembly GCA_945866505.1). Taxonomy (GTDB): domain Bacteria; phylum Bacteroidota; class Bacteroidia; order Flavobacteriales; family Flavobacteriaceae; genus Flavobacterium; species Flavobacterium psychrophilum_H. The sequence continues at coordinate 1,586 of CAMBHH010000130.1, read as the reverse complement.
CAGAATATGCTGGAGGAATTACAGTAGTTTTTATGATTGGCTTGTCTAAGTATTTCGACTTGATTTTAGGAAATAATAACGCTATTATTTTCAATACAAAATATTACCGAACCGTTTTGTTTTTAGGAGTAGCATTAGTAGTTTTAACAGTGATATTAAATATGATTTTTATCCCTATTTATGGAATCATTGGATCGGCATTCGCGACTTTATTGTCGATTACTTTGTATAGTTTGGCCAAATTACTTTTTGTTGTAAAGAAATTACATTTGTATCCATTTACCAATCAAACCCTGTATTCAATGGCTTTAACGTTGGTTTTGTTTGTTGCTTTTTATTTTTGGGATTTTCCTTTTAATCCTATAGTTTCGATTGTTTTAAAATCAACAATAATGACTATTGCTTATGTTTATGTCAATTACCGGTTCGTTATTTCCATTGAAATCAATCAAGTTATCGACAAGACTTTAAAAAAACTGAACATTATGAAATAGATTAGTGTTAACTTTTTTTATGTTTTCGATCATTTATCTACGACAGTTTAAAAAAGTGAAATGTCAATTTTTGTTAATCGGTAACTCTTAACAAAGAGGTTGAATTTTTAAATACAAAAAAACGCCAACTTGATGTTAGCGTTTTCTTTTTCGGTTTGCAATATACTCATCAATAGCTTCTTTGGTTGTAAACCAATTTCTGCCTTCTTTATAAGCATCAATTTTGCCTGTTCTAGCCAGTAAACTAACGTATTCTTGACCATATGGACTACTTGGTTCACTAACAATATCTGAAATTTTTTGAAAACCATTATCGCTATCAGGCATCGCATTCAAGTAAATGTTTAAGCTGCGTTCCAATGCTTGGCACATCAAAAGCATCAATTTTTGATAGTTACCGCTATTCGCTTGATTCAGTGATTCGTAGTATTTTTTCCTATCATTTTTTAGTATAATAGCAGGTGGAAAACCGCAACGCATCAATAATAAATTCATTGCTAATCGAACCGTTCTTCCATTGCCGTCAAAGAAAGGATGAATCCAAACGAGCTTGTGATGGAAAACCGCAGCCAATTCAATATCATTCAATTCTAAAGGATTGGTGTTAATAAAATCAATCAATTCGTCCACCAAATCTGAAACTTTATTGGCGTTTGGTGGAACAAAATTCGCTCCCGAAATGCGCACACCTCCATTTCTTATTCGTCCTGCAAAATCCTCTTCGATCGAACGTAAAACCAGACTGTGCAAAGACAGAATGTCTATACTTCTCAAAACATAATCATCATTAATTATCGAAAACAAATAGTCAATAGCTTTGTCGTGATTGTAGGTTTCAAAATGTTCTCGAAGCGATTTGCCCTTAATGGTAATACCTTCTTGAAGGACCATCTGGGTTTCTCGTAAGCTCAAAGTATTTCCTTCGATACTATTTGAATTATAAGTCCATTCTATAGATAAACTTTCTCTGATTTTATTCAAAGCGATGTTGGGCAAAGGTCTGCTGGCTTGCAAATCTTGCTTTTTTTGGTACAATCTCTCAAAGGTAGATTGAAATTCTGCTCTATATCCTAAATCTATTTTCCACATAAC
>CAMBHH010000129.1 GCA_945866505.1 Flavobacterium psychrophilum | reverse complement strand
CCAAATTTATCAGATATTTTGTAGTTAACTTTAACACCTGTGTGCTGGAATGGTCCATTAGTAAATAAATAAGATGTTGAATAATGGAAATTAGCAACAGGAGAAATTACTTCATACCCAACAAATGTCCCAGCATAACCTGCAGTAATACTTAATTTATCTGAAACTGCATAAGTTCCATATAAGTTTTGAATATTAAATGAATTGTCAGCGTTTCCAGTTGTTCCATCTCCATTTGGAATAGATTGGTATTGACCACGTGCGCCAAAAGCTACTTCTCCAACGAAAGAGAATTTACCTGTTGTTTTCTTTAATACAAGATCAAGCATACCCAAAGAGAAAGAATTATGATCTGTTGCAAAACTTGTTTGAATATTTTCGCCTTTTGCAAAATCATACTTGTAATATCCATCAGCAGAACCTGATATTTCTAAAGGTATCGACGTAGGAGCTGTTTCCTGAGCGAATGATATGCTTGTCAGCATTAATCCTAAAATTAGTGTTACTTTTTTCATGTTTTCTTGGTTTAGTTATTGATTTAGTTTAATTGTTTTTTGTTTAAATTTTTACTTCAAATTACATTTCATGTTACTACAGAGAGTACTTTAATCGTTAAATTGTTATTAAATAAACTTCTTTTCTGAGGCAAATCTATCAACTTTTGCCAAATTATAATAGTATAAAATAGCTTTTTTAACTTTTATAGTAAAGAATTATCAATAAGCAAAAATAATTTGCCCAAAAATATATTATCCTTATAAAAATGATTTTTAATTATTATATTTTTATTCTGCCTATTTAAATTCACCCCCAATTTTGACCGATATTGATTTTAAACAAAATATAGATGTTAATTTTATTGTAAATTCAATCCATTAATATCATTTTGATTTCATTAATTCTATATTTGTTAATTATGAAATCAATAGCTCACATATTATTATTTGTTTTTGTAATCTTCCTTATTAAATGAATAATTATTGGTTTAATTGAGAAGTATGCAGATTTAACCAAATTTTTGAGTTTTTCTTATAAACAGAAAATACAAAAAGAATTTAAAGACATTATTAATTCTAGTTTTGCAATACAAACCGGAGATTTATCACAATTAAGTTTAGCAGCAATTTTTTCTGAAAATTTGACAAAGCACAATGAAATTTCTTCAAAAATATTTTTACTCCCACCTGATCAATTCTAATACATTAATTAATTTTAGTTTTTGAATAAAATTATCTATATTTAAAATATGGGGGAAAATTTATTTTTTTAATTTACATTTAAAACATTATGACAAAAAAAATCAATCTTTTTGCTAACCTTAAATCTGATTTTGCCTCAGGTTTAGTGGTTTTTTTAGTAGCACTTCCATTATGTTTAGGGATTGCTTTGGCTAGCGGTGCGCCACTGTTTTCAGGTATAATTTCGGGAATAATTGGCGGAATTGTAGTAGGTTATTTAAGCCAATCGCATCTAAGTGTTTCAGGACCTGCTGCTGGCTTAACAGCAATAGTTTTAACAGCTATCACTGATTTAGGTTCGTTTGACGCTTTCTTATTGGCAGTTTTTATTGCAGGAGTAATTCAATTATTTTTGGGATTTTTAAAAGCTGGAACAATTTCAAATTATTTTCCTAATAATGTAATTGAAGGAATGCTTGCTGGTATAGGAATTATCATCATTCTAAAACAAATCCCTCATGCTTTTGGTTTTGATCCTGATTTTGAAGGCGATGAGTCATTTTTTCAAGCTGATGGACAAAATACAATATCAGAGCTTTTGCAAGTAGTAAATCATGTTCAAATCGGTTCTATAATTATTGCTATTCTATCACTGGCTATATTAGTTTTATGGAATAAATCAGAGGTTTTAAAAAAAATAAAGTTGGTGCCTCCAGCATTAGTAGCTGTAATTGGAAGTATATTGTTAAATGAATTTTTTATTCAAACAGGCAGTAATCTAGCTATTGCCAAAGATCATTTGGTAAGCCTGCCTGTCCCCACCACTTTAGAAGAATATAAAAATATTATTGTAACGCCTAATTTTTCTACAATAACCAATTCTAAAGTTTGGATTGTGGCCGTTACTATTGCCGTGGTAGCATCTATCGAAACGCTATTATGCATTGAGGCTGCAGATAGAATGGATGTTTTGAAGAGGTACACAAATACCAATATTGAACTCAAAGCACAGGGAATTGGAAATATAGTTAGTTCATTATTAGGAGGTTTGCCTATGACTTCAGTTGTCGTTAGAACTTCGGCCAACAATGCAGCTGGTGCAAAGTCTAAAATGTCGGCTATTATTCATGGTTTGCTTTTGCTAGTTAGTGTGGTAGCTATTCCAACTATTTTAAATAAAATTCCATTGGCTACTTTGGCTGCTGTTCTGCTGTTAGTTGGCTATAAATTAGCTGTTCCAAACATTAAACATTTTGCACATTATATGCCAAAAGAAATGAACGTATTAGTTTTTGCAATTGTTGCAACAAAAATTTCTTGGGACAGTACAGACAAAGTGAGTACAACATTTCTAATTTTTTCTTTAACTTCTTTAATCATTTTAGTTTTTTGTATTTATAAATCTATGAAATCAATTGAATTTAAAAAGACCATTACTAGAAACCAATATCTTTATTTTCCGTTTTTTGCTACTTCGATTGCTGTTGTTTTTACAGATTTATTAAAAGGAGTTGCTTTAGGAATGATTATCAGTGTTATTTTTGTTTTGAAAGGAAACATGAAACGGGCCTATAATTTTAGAAAAGAAGAATATCAAGATGGCGATATTATTCATATTGATCTAGCGCAAGAGGTATCTTTCTTGAATAAAGCTGCTATTAAGGAAACTATTTCTCTAATTCCAAAAAATTCAAAAGTGATTATTAATGCTTCTGATACGGTTTATATTGCTCACGATGTATTGGATCTGATAAAAGAATTCAAAAAAATCAGAGCAAAAGAAGAAAATATTAAGGTTAAGCTAGTTGGTTTTAAAAAAGTGTATGATTTAGATCATAGCGGAGAAGAGGAGAAACACGTTTTTGTTGAACATAAATAATTCCAAAAACGTAAAAACATAAATTGATGAAAACACATACAAAAGAATCGCAATCCCAAATTACCGCTAGAATTAATTGAAAAATATGTCCAAAAAGTTTGTACATCCATATCAATTATTGCCGAATTATGATAAAAACAGGTTTCTCTCGCATTCAATAGAACGCCATACTCTGCGTTTATAGTTGTTCTTTTTGATACTTTACACCTTCCTCCTATTGTTAGAAGAAAATTATATATTTCCTCAAACTTTGGCTCGTAAAGGTTTTTGTGAAGATAAATCGGATTTGATTCCATCGAAAAAGGATTTAAATTTTCTTGAAATAGGTAATTGAGTAGTAACAGCAAATCTATTAGAGAATTTTATCTCAGGAAATTCATCTTCACCTAATTTTGACTTGATATCCGACTATTTTATAGGACAATCGTCAGCGGAAATCCATTAACTTCTTGATTTGAAAACTTATATTTTGCTAAAATTAATAATTTTTACTTAAAGTTATAGAGTAGATCTTTGTTAAATTCTCCCTAACGAGATCTGAAGTCACTTTTTTATATTTAACTAGTTAATTTTTTCAATAGTGTGGTTAAATTTTTCTTCCTGAGCGCGATACAGCCGGTCATTTATAGTTATTCCTAATCCCTTTTCAGGTAATTTTTCAGCATAAATAACATCAAAATTCATCGCATCAAGTTGGTGCATTGCTGCATATAAATTTCTAGCTGCCTCGCCACAGTCTCTATTTTTGGACAATTCAAAATATTTGTTAAAAGCTAAAAAATCATAGCTATTACTAAACAGTAAAAAACCAACATTAGCATCTTTATTTTCCTGTACAGTTAAATTTATGTTTTCTGACACAATAAATTTTGTTTTCGGAGAGTAATGTTTATTTAGCATACCGGGCGCTTTTGGAGACGCAAATGCCGTGTTTTTAACAACTAATGTACCAATGCATTTTTCAATTTCTTCGTTTGAAATAGCCCCAACTCTATACAATACTGGATTGTCATTCTCAAAACCAATAATGGTTGATTCTATACCTTTCTCACATGAACCACCTTCCAAAATAAACGGGATTTTATCTCCTAGTTGTTTCCTAACATGTTCAGAAGTAGTAGGGCTTATATAACCAAAAGGATTTGCACTTGGCGCAGCGAGCGGAAAATCTAAGGAATCTAATAGTTCTAAAGTAACGGAATGTGAAGGAATACGAACACCAACAGTATTTTTTTTAGCAGTTACAAGATTAGAAACATTTGATTTTTTTTCCAAGACTAATGTCAGTGGTCCAGGCCAAAATTGCTTTGCTAATTGAAATGCAAGTGGTGGTATATTTTTGGCAACAGTCTCTAAATATTCAATAGATTTGATGTGAACAATTAAAGGATTGAATAGTGGTCGGTTCTTAATCTCGAAAATTTGTGCAACGGCATTGTCATCAAATGCATTTGCTGCCAATCCATATACTGTTTCAGTTGGAATGGCAACTACTTTGCCTTCTTGCAGTAGCTTTGCAGCTGTACTTATTTCCTCATTCATTTTTAAATTTGTTGTAATTACAAGAAACACTACTTTACTGGTGAACGCGACGTACTGCTATTCTTCATTCCAAAACCATTCTTTCTTCTTTTTTTCAAAAAAGCGCGCAAAACTTATTCTATGAAGGAAATCTGAATAGTTCCATCTATTTTCAATTTCTTCCCCGTTGAGTTTGCCTCTTTGACAATTTCTTTGATGCTGTCGATAGATTGAGTTAAAACCTTAATTCTGTTTTTTGAAAATGACATATCCTCTCCGTGTCGTATATGATTGCTAAAAGAATCTAATTGATGATAATCAATCTTGCTATTGAACAAAGACATCAATATTTTCAAGGCCTCATTTGCATCAAATTCTCCCTCTACTAATCTAAACTCACTTACTAAATCCTTTTTCATTTTTATCCTAATTTATTTTTGCAAAGCTATCCTAAAAAAAATAAATTTTCATTTTTATTTGAAATAATGTATAAAAATAATTTATGTTATTCATTCTTGATCTTTTTAACTATTACAAAAAGTAGAAGAGATTAAAATTGTTTCAAAAACCAGTGAAGAATTGATTTTAATATAGCTAAGAATATCATTCCAATAAAAAATATGCAAAATCAACTTGGTGTTTCTTGGATACAGGCCATTTTTATGTCCCTATTTAATGGCATTCGCTTTTAAAATAGAAAAAAAGCAGTCACTAATTTGATCAATAAACACGAATTTTGCCATCCTTAAATTACATAAATTCATAGCGGTCGCAGCAAAAAAAAATTAAAAGTGAATCGCTTGACAATATGCGAGAATTTAAAAAAAAATTATTTTACAATTGCTTTATTTCGCTGTAAGTATTCAAAATAATTTATGCAAATTGCTAATAAAAATGCATTCATCTTTTTTGAAAAATTAACTGAATAAGTTCATATATTTTTTCCTTGTCTAATGGTTTTGAAACATAGGCGGTAAAACCTAATTGCATAATTTTTTCAAAATCTTCTACCGATGTATAGGCTGTTTGGGCTATGACAGGCAGTTTAGGGTTAAAAGAATTTATCAGTTTAAAAGCTTCAAACCCATTTAAAACAGGCATTTTAATATCCATAAATACTAAACTAATAGCTCGGTTTTCTCTGCACATGTCTACTGCTTCTTGACCATTTACAGCTCGCAAAACTTTATATTGTTTTAATTCTAAGATTCTCTTAAACAACAAAAAATTAATATTATCATCTTCGGCAACCAAAATTGTTTCAAAATTAGATTCAATAGTCAAATTCAATGCATCAATTAGAGGAAGAACTTGAGCAGCATTATCATAAACTAATGGAATTGTAAATGTGAACTCGGAGCCAACTTTAATTTGTGAATGTACTGAAATTGTTCCACCCAGCATTTCTACATAAGCCTTAGAAATAGCCAAACCAAGACCTAAACCGCTTAATTTTATCGAAAATTCGTCTTCAATTCTCCTGAATCTATCAAATATTACTTTTAAATTTTCTTCGTCAATACCTAATCCAGTATCTTTTACCTTAAAAACTATAGTTTTATCATCTTCATTAATATGGTAGCCAAAAGTAACTTGCCCCTTTTCTGTGTATTTAATTGCATTAGAAATTAAATTGACTATTATCTGTTTTAGTTTAATCTCATCGGTTAAGATATTTTTTTTAATACTTTCTTTATTTTCAATAAAAGATAACTCTAGTTCTTTACCATTTGGAATTGTAACTTTAATTGTATTGTATAGTTCTTTCAAGCAAGCATCTAAATCAATTCCCTTATAATTTGGAATAATTTGTTTAGAATCGATCTTAGACATTGCTAATAAATCTTCGATTATTGAAACTAAATTAATTCCGCAATTCTTTATTATTTTCAAATATTCTTCTTTTAAACTTTCATTTAAATTGGGTTCATTTAATAAATCACTAAATCCAACAATGGCATTCATTGGAGTCCGAATTTCATGTGACAAATTAGCTAAAAAAGAAGATTTAAGCTTGTCGCTTTCCTCAGCCTTTTCCTTAGAAAGTTCTAATAGTTTCCTCTGAGAGCCATTTTCTTGAAACAAATTACCTATATAATGAAATTCGCCAGGTAGATTTTGCAAAATAGCTATTGACTTTTCATTTCCTGTTTCTAAAATATCAGTAATGGTTTTCAAAGGTTTATAAATCCATTTTCTAGAAAAATATAAATAGAATATTAAATTAATTAATGATGCTAAAATCAATATAAATAGAATCTCTTTTGTATTCTTAAAATGCAAATTAAAAGGTCTCTTAAAACTTAAAATTGCCACTTCGGAATTCTTATAGTCTGTAAGTTTTATATTTGCTTCTAGAATATCACGATCAATAATTAGAGGAATACTTAAGTTATATAATCTTACTTCCGACCCACTAAAATTACTAAGTGTTTGAAAATAATTTTTATCTAAAAGCCTGACCATAAAAAAGAAACCCGAGGGTTTACTCTTATTTTTCTTTGGATCATCTGAAGGATGGATTGTTGCTCCAAAAACTTCAACAACTCCCTCCGGGATTTTCAAATAGAAATGGGTCAACTTCGAATGAAATAAACCAGTCATTACTGCTTTTGGAATAAAATTAATGGTTTTAATTTTATCATTAGAGGTTTTTGCAATAAACTGATCATTTACATCGTAAACCGCTAGATAATCTACATCATAGGTGTCAAACTCCTCGGCTATATACAAATCATACCACCTTTTGTCCCTAGTTTTTGTAAATAATTGAAATTCAGACCAAAAAGTAACGTCAACAATGGCAGCAATATAAGACTTTGAATGAAGGTGAAGTATAGAAGATACTTCTTTATAATAATGTTGCTGACTAGTTTCGTGTAAGGAATTTTCTTGTTTAGTAGTATAAATATATAGGGCAATGTATAACAAAAAAAATAAAACACTAGTGCCAATAATCAATATTAGTAGTCTGTAATATGTGTTGAAATAGCGAAACTTTTTCATAAAATCGGGGTAAATTCTCAAAAAATTAATTCGCAATAAAGGTAAATTAATTTAACACTCTGATTGCTAAAATATAGTAAATAATATTGTTAAATTTTAACAAAGAACTTCTTAAATTAATATACTGAAAATTTGATCGTACTCCCTTCTACAAATAGACCCTATTTACTAGAAAAAAGACAGTGACTCGATTACTGAAAACTTTACACTTTGCTTTAAAAATATTTATCAACAAAGCAAACTATAATCCTTAAGTATATATTGATGGGTATCATTAGAAACCTAATAGCATTATTGAATACAGCAAAACTCAAAAAGAGTTCAATTGAGCTCTTGATTTATGTGAAATGGCCTTCTAAAATCTGACGTCGTTACGTTAATTTTCACTATAAATCAATTTTGCCAAGCGATCATCTCGGTCATAAATGTCTTGAAAAAAGTTTAGTTCTCCTTCGTCATTTACCCAAGCCGTAAAATACCCTATGTAAACCGGTATTTTATTTTTTAATACATATGAATTTTCACGACCCAAATTCATTGCGGCATCAATTTTGGCTGGAGTCCAATTTTTATCCTCTTTCAAAATAGTAATAGCCAAATCTCTTGGTTTTCCAACTCTCACACAACCGTGACTGTAGGCTCTTGTCTCATTTTCAAACAAACTTTTCGATGGAGTATCATGCAAATAAATATTATTTGAATTGGGAAAAATAAATTTGACCAATCCCAATGAGTTATTTTTCCCAGGTTTTTGGCGCACGTTTCCATTATTCCATTCCATATTGTGCTGAGCCAAGTAATTTTTGTTTTTGGCTATTCCTGGTTTGACCTCTTTATTAATAATACTCGTAGGAATATACCAATATGGACTAAATACAATATAACTCATTTTTCCGCTAAAAATCACTGTTTTATTCATCGTTTTTCCAACCACCACTGGCGATTTTAAAGCCACATTTCCATCACGAATAAAAGTAAGATTATAGGAAGGAATGTTTACCAACACATATTCATAAGCATTTGTAATTTCTGGAGAAATCCAACGACAACGTTCCATATTGACCATTATTTGTTTAATTCGCTCTCCAATTGGCAGATTCATTTGTTTTATATGCTTTGGAAGAATAAAATTATCACTTTTAAATCCATTTCGAATTTGATAATGATTTACGGCTTCAACAAGTTCCGCATCATAAATGGCACTTTTATTATTCCTTTTTATATCGCCAGTGCTAAACAATCTTTCTCTAATTTGACCAATCGCTTTAGCACTATCACCGGGTCTATATGATTTTAAATTGGGGTCGAAATCAATTAGATTCCAACCTCCTCTTTTTTCAATTTCCCGATATTTGACCAAAACTTCTCGAAGTTTATAATATTGTCCAATAAGCACCTTTTTATCATCTAATGAAGCTTTTGAATTTTGCATCACTGAATCCAACAAACTGACATAGGAAATTTGTTTTCGAGGTAACAACCAACCAATTTCTGTTGTCACTTTAGAATCCAGTCCATTATATACTTTATCGGCATAAAATAAGTAAAGATTGGTAATGATCAGCTCTGTAGTCTCTTGATTTAGTGTGTTTTCAACATCATCATTAAAAATCCCTTCAAGTTTATTCTGATATGGAAAAGCAATTTTAATGCCTTCTTTTTCGATAGTCGAATATTTGGAATATAATGAATGTCCAAATTCTACAATTCCTTTGCTGTCATACCAAATGGAATTAAAATTATGCTTTTGGTATAAAGAAATAGTCTCGTTTTGGTACTTTTTCAAATCTGGATACGCTGAATAAAACGTAGATATTGTTGTACTATCAATCAAGGTTTTACTGTAATCAACAGAATTTTGAATCTGATTTTCAGTTAAAACTTCAATTTTATTCTCTTTTTTTGAATTGCAGGAAACATTTGCAAATGTCAATCCAAACGTTACAATTAGCAATAGTAAATAGTATCTTTTCATCTTTGAATACTTAATTTTTTGCTAAAAATAAAAAATAAAAATGAAAATTCGGAATTTTAAAAAAAATCAGCTAAGAAGTAC